>CAIXWN010000055.1 GCA_903923135.1 uncultured Caulobacteraceae bacterium
CAAGCGCAACCGCCGCACCACCCAATCCGACTGGATGGCGATCGAGAAGGAGCGCGGCATCTCGGTGGTTACCTCGGTGATGACCTTCGAATACGACAACCTCGTCTTCAACCTGCTCGACACGCCGGGCCACGAGGACTTCTCGGAGGACACCTACCGCACGCTCACCGCCGCCGACGCGGCGATCATGGTGCTGGACGCCGCCCGCGGCATCGAGCCCCAGACCCTTAAGCTGTTCGAGGTCTGCCGTCTGCGCGACATCCCGATTATCACCTTCATCAACAAGATGGACCGCGAGGCGATGGACCCCTTCGCCCTGCTCGACGAAATCGGCTCGAAGCTGGCCCTGGACCCCGCGCCGCTCTACTGGCCCGCCGGCTCGGGCGCCCGCTTCAAGGGCATGATCGATCTGCGCCACGACAGCTTCCTGCCGTTCCAGCGGGTGGCGGCCGGCGAGGCGGCGGCGACGCCGCGGCCGGTGCCGCTCGGCTCCAACGCCCTGGACTCCCTGCTCGACCCCGAAGAGCAGGAGGAGGCCCGCGAAGGCGCCATGCTGGTGCGCGAGGCCTCAAAGCCCTTCGATCCGCAGAGCTTCCTGGAAGGCCACATGACGCCGATCCTGTTCGGCTCGGCCCTGCGCCATTTCGGCGTCGACCAGCTGCTGGAGGGCCTCGGCGCTTACGCCCCGCCGCCCAAGCTGGTGAAGGCGACGCGCAACGGCGAGCCGACCCACGTCGCCCCCGGCGACGAGGAGGTGTCGGGCTTCGTCTTCAAGATCCAGGCCAACATGGATCCCAATCACCGCGACCGGATCGCCTTCGTGCGCCTGACCAGCGGCCGCTTCACCCGCGGCATGAAGCTGAAGGTGCAGAACACCGGCCGGCAGATGAGCGTCAATGCGCCGATCCTGTTCTTCGCCTCCGACCGCGAACTGGCCGAGGAGGCCTATGCAGGCGATGTCATCGGCATCCCCAACCACGGCGTGCTGCGCGTGGGCGACAGCCTCTCGCAGACCGGCCTTCTGCGCTTCGCCGGCCTGCCCAACTTCGCCCCGGAAATCCTCCGCCGGGTTCGCGTCACCGACCCGCTGAAGGCCAAGCACCTGAAGAAGGCCCTCGAGGGCCTGGCCGAGGAGGGCGTCACCCAGCTCTTCCGCCCCACGCTGGGCTCGGACTTCGTGGTCGGCGCCGTGGGCCAGCTGCAGTTCGAGGTGATGGCCGACCGCCTGGGCGGCGAATACGCCCTGGACGTGGTCTTCGAGCCCGCCCCCTACGCCGAGGCCCGGTGGCTGTCGGGGGCGAAGGCCGACATCGAGGATTTCGCCGGCAAGCACCGCACCGCCATGGCCACCGACATCGACGGCCAGCCGGTGTTCCTGGCCAAGTCGGCCTGGGAGATCGGTTATCTGTCGGAACGCTTCGCCAGGGTCGGCTTCGAGCGGACGCGGGAGCGCGGCTAGGTGGTGGCCTCCGACGAGGCGGTTTATGGCGCGCCGCCGCCCGAACTGGCCGCCGCCGACCCCGACGCGGCGCAGGTCTCGCCGCTGATCCCCGGCGCCCGGGCGCTGGAGGACCTGCCCGACGGCGGCCTGGCCCGCATGGTCGTCCAGGCCCCGCCCGGCACGCTGGAGCGGCGCTACGCCCTGGCCCACGCCCTGCGGGCCCTTCGTCCGGACGGCCAGCTGATCGCCCTGGCCCCCAAGACGCGCGGCGGCTCGCGCCTAGCCGGCGAGCTGACCGCCTTCGGCGCCGAGGTCCACGAGACCGCCCGGCGCCATCACCGCATCTGCCAGGTGCGCCGCCCCGCCGCCCCGCGGGGCCTGGCCGAGGCCATCGCCGCCGGGGCGCCGCGCGTCGCGCCGGCCCTGGGCCTGTGGTCGCAGCCGGGCGTGTTCAGCTGGGACCGGCCCGATCCGGGCACCGCGATGCTGCTGCGCGCGCCCGCCGACCTCACCGGGCGCGGCGCCGATCTCGGCTGCGGCGTCGGCGTCCTCGGCCTGCGGGTTTTGGAGAACCCGGGTGTGACGAGCCTGATCTGCGCCGATATCGACCGGCGGGCCATCGCCGCGGCGCGGCGCAACATCGCCGACCCGCGGGCGGTGTTCCGGCACATGGATATCCGCCTGGGCGATCCGGAGCTGGCCGGGCTGGACTTCGTGGTGATGAACCCGCCGTTCCACGACGCCGGGCAGGAGGACCGGGGCCTGGGCCTGGCCTTCATCTCCGCCGCCTCCAACATGCTGCGCAAGGGCGGGGTCTGCCGGCTGGTGGCCAACATCGCCCTGCCCTACGAAGGCCGCCTGAACGCCGAATTCGCCGCCGCCCGCGTGCTCAGCCAGACCGGCGGCTACAAGGTCTATGAGGCCGTCAAGTGAAGACCCCGACGATGCGGCTCGACCGCCTGCTGGCCAACCTCGGCTACGGCTCCCGCCGCGAGGTGGGCTTCATGGTGGCCGGCGGGCTGGTGGTGCGGGATGGCGTCCGGCTGCGCGATCCGTCCGAACGCCTGCCGATCACCGCCGACATGCCCGAGCACATCCGCGTCGGCGCCGCGCCGATCGACCCGCCGGCGCCCCTGACCCTGGTCCTGCACAAGCCGCTGGGCGTGGTCTGTTCGCACAAGGAGCCGGGGCGCAGCGTCTATGAACTGCTGCCCGAACGCTGGCGCCGGCGCGATCCGGTGCTGTCGACCATCGGCCGGCTCGACGCCGAGACCTCGGGCCTGCTGCTGATCACCGACGACGGGGCGCTGCTGCACCGGGTGATCTCGCCGCGCAACCACGTGACCAAGCGCTATCTGGCCACCCTCGACCGGCCGCTGCGGGGCGATGAGGGCGCCGCCTTCGCCGCCGGCGACCTGGTGCTGGAGGGCGAGACCGACCCGCTGGCGCCGGCGGTGCTCGAGCCGCTGTCGCCGACCACCGCCTGGCTGACCATCACCGAGGGGCGCTACCATCAGGTGCGGCGGATGTTCGCCGCCGTGGGCAACCACGTCGTCGCCCTGAACCGCGACCGCATTGGCGGCCTGGACCTGGAGGCCGGCCTGGCGCCGGGAGACTTCCGGGTCGCCGCCGCGGACGATCTCGCGGCGATCTTCGCCGCGCCGGCCGCCGCCTAAGCCAGGGTCTCGCCCAGCAGCTTCAGCAGCTCGCGCCAGTGCCGCCCGGCGGCGGCCTCGTTGTAGACCGGCATGTCCGGCGGGGCGTAGCCGTGCCGGGCGCCGGGGTAGATCTCCACGGTGTTGCGCACCCCCGCCGCGTCGAGCGCCGCCCGCAGCCGTTCGGCCTGTTCCGGAGGAAAGCCGGCGTCCTCGTCGGCGCCGCCCACATAGACCCGGGCCCGGATGCGCGGCGCGAGACGGTGGGGGCTGTCCGGCTCGTCGGTGGCCAGGCGTCCGCCGTGGAAGCCCGCCGAGGCGACCACCCGGTCGGGATAGGTTGCGGCCGCCCGCAGCGACAGCCCCGCGCCCATGCAGTAGCCGGTGCAGCCGACCTTCAGGCCCTTCACCTCCGGCCTTGTGGCCAGCCAGTCCAGAAAGGCGCCGGTGTCGCGCATGGCCCGAACCGGATCGGTGGACCCCATCAGCCGGCCGAAGATCTCGCGCCGCGCCGCCTCGTCGGCGAACACCGCCTTGATGTCGATCGGCGGATAGGCGCCGGCGCGCCAGAACATGTCGGGCAGCAGCACCGCATAGCCGTGACCGGCCAGGCGCTCGCACATGGTGAACAGCGCCGGGCGGATCGCCGGGGCGTCCATGTAGAAGATCACCGCCGGCCAGGGCCCTTCGCCCCCCGGGTGGAAGAAGAAGGCCCGCGCGTCGCCGTCGGGGGTGGGGATCGACACCTCATGCCTGAACATCGTGGCCTCCCTGGCCGGTCTGCGTCGCCCTACTTCGCCAGCGCGCTCACCTCGGCCACCTCTTCGGCGGTCAGGGTCCAGGCCGCCGTGGCCGCGTTGGCCGCCACCTGGGCCGGCGAGGTGGCGCCGGCGATCACCGATGACACCGCCGGATGGCCGAGCAGCCAGGCGAAGGCCAGATCGAGGATCGTATGGCCCCGCGCTTCGGCCCAGGCGGTGAGGGCCTCGACCCGGTCGAAGTTGCGCTCGCTGAGGGTCGCGGCGCCGCGCGGTCCCCAGACCGCCAGACGCGTGCCCTCCGGCGGGGCCTCGCCGCGACGGTACTTGCCGCTGAGCAGGCCCGAGGCCAGGGGGAAGAACGGCAGCAGGCCCAGCCCGAAGCGTTCGCAGGCCGGCAGCACCTCGGCCTCGATGGCCCGCTCAAGCAGACTGTAGTGGTTCTGGGCCGAGACGAAGCGGTTGAAATGCTGGCTTCTGGCCACCCAGTCGGCGTCGGCGATCTGCCAGCCGGCGAAGTTGGAATTGCCGATGTAGCGCACCTTGCCGGCGGAGACCAGGTCGTCGAGGGCGCCCAGGGTCTCCTCGATCGGGGTGTCCGGATCGGGCCGGTGCATCTGCAGCAGATCGATGTAATCCGTGCCCAGCCGGGTCAGGCTGGCCTCCACCGCCCGCACCACATAGCGCCGCGAGCCGCCGCCGGCGTAGGGCGCAGCGCCGGTGGCCATGGCGAACTTGCTGGCCAGGACGATGTCGTGACGCCGCGCGCCCAGGGCCTTGCCCAGCATCACTTCCGACTTCGTCGCCCCGTAGACGTCGGCGGTGTCGAACAGGGTGATCCCTGCGTCCAGCGCCGCGCCCACGACCGCCGTGGTCGCCTCCTGGTCGATGCGCATGCCGAAATTGTTGCAGCCCAGGCCGATCTCGCTGACCTTCAGGCCGCTGATCCCCAGACTCCGGTAGCGCATGGTCCGTTCTCCCGCCGTGGCGGGCGCGGCGTCGGCGGGCGGCCTACCGGCCGCGCCACCATTTCAGCGCCCGCTTTTCCAGATCCTGGAACAGCAGGTGCACCACCGCCGCCATCAGGGCAAGGGCGACAATGGCGGCGAACATCTCGGCGGTGCGCAGGCGGTTGCCGGCCTCGAGGATCCGCCAGGCCAACCCCTCGGCGCCCCCCGATCCGGCGACGAACTCGGCCACGACGGCGCCGATGATCGCCAGGCCCGAGGCGACCTTGTGGCCCTCGACGATGAAGGGCAGGGCCGAGGGCAGGCGAAGACGCACAAGCCGCTGCAGGGGCCGCGCCTCATAGAGATCGAACAGGCGCTCGAGGTCCGGATCGACCGAGGTCAGGCCGCGCACGGTTCCCGAGAAGATCGGGAAGAAGGCGACGATGGCGGCCAGGGCGACGATGGCGCGGTCCGGATGATCGACCCCGGCCCAGATGACGAACAGCGGGGCGATGGCCACCACCGGAGTCACCTGAAGGGCCACCGCCAGGGGCCGGACCGCCCGGTCGAGCGTGCGGCTGAGGCTGACCATCAGGGCCAGCAGGCCGGCGAACAGGCTGGCGGCGACGAGGGCCTCCAGGGCCATGGCCAGGGTCCGCCAGGCCGAGAGGGCCAGCATCGGCGCGTTCCTGACCAGGGCCAGGGCGATGGCGCTGGGCGGGGGCAGCAGATATTCCGGCGTGTGAAGCACCGCGCAGGCGATCTGCCAGGCGGCCAGGATCGCCCCGATCAGGGCCACCGGCGCCAGGGCGGCCAGGCGGTTCATGCGATGACTCCCGGGACGCCCGCCGCCGTGGCGGCGGCCAGACGCTCGGAGATCGCCTCGGCGGCCTCGCGGAACCTGGCCGTGGTGCGGAAGCCGTGCGGCCGCGGCGCCGGGGCGTCGATCACCGTCTCGCCGGCCGAGCGGCCCGGGCCCGGGGTCATCACGATCACCCGGCCGGCCATATAGACCGCCTCCTCGACATTGTGGGTGACGAAGACAATGGCCGGGCGCGCCTCGCTCCAGATGGCGAGCAGGTCGTCGGCCAGGGCGCGGCGGGTGATCTCGTCGAGGGCGGCGAAGGGCTCGTCGAGCAGCAGCAGGCGAGGTCCGGTGACCAGGGCGCGGGCCAGGGAGGCGCGCATGGCCATGCCGCCGGACAGCTGCGCCGGCTTGGCGGTCCAGGCCTGGCCAAGGCCGACCCCTTTCAGGGCGTCATGCGCCTGCTGTTGCGCCTGCGCC
>CAIXWN010000056.1 GCA_903923135.1 uncultured Caulobacteraceae bacterium
CGACGGCGCCCTGGCCGTGGGCCTCACGCGCCTGGCCGCCCAGGCCCTGACGCCGGGCGCGCCCCCCTGGCGCCGACCGGGCCGGTGATCCCGGAGCCGCCGGGGTCCTGGCCGCCGCTGCCGGGCGCCTGGGCGGGCCCCGCGCCGGGCTTTGTCGACTGCGTCCGCATCCGCCTCGACGACGTCGGACCGGCCGCCCTGGCGGCGCTGCGCTCATCCCTGGCGACGGCGGAACGCGACCGCGCCGATCGCTTCGTCGACCCGGTCGACCAGGCCCGGGCCGTGGTCGGACGCGGCGTCCTGCGCCGCCTGCTGGCCCGCGATCCCCGCGCCCCCGCCGCCGCCGACATTCCCCTGCTCAGCGGCCCCTGGGGCAAGCCCTACACGCCCGGCGGCCCGGCGTTCAGCCTGTCTCACGCCGGCGCCCTGGTCCTCCTGGCCTTCGCCGCCGACGGTCATGTCGGGGTGGACGTCGAACCGGCGGCGGCGGGCGAGGCCTGGCGCGAGGTCGCCGGCCGGCTTCACCCGGCCGAGCAGGCGGCGGTGGCCGCCTCGCCCGACCCGGCGCGCGCCTTCCTGTCCCTGTGGACGCGCAAGGAGGCCATGGCCAAGGCCGCCGGGATCGGCCTGGTCGGCCAGCCGCCCGCCGCCTGGTCGGTGACCGACGGACCGGACATGGCCCCGCCGGTCGCGCGCTGGTCGGTGTTCGAGCTGCGGCCCGACGCCGGCCACCTGGCCGCCGCCGTCGCCTCCGGCCCCCTGGCCCTGCGAGGCTGGAGCCTCGATCCCGGGGCGATCTGACGCGGCGCAGGTTGCGCATCGCCGCCCGCCTGCGTATCAGGCCCGGCGCGCCGCCGGCTGGGGCGCGCGCCAATCCGCAATTCCAGGGGAGCCACGCGATGCAACACAAACGGCTGGGCCGCAGCCCGATCCAGGTCTCCAAGATCTGCATGGGCACCATGACCTTCGGCTCGGGCGCCGACGAGGCCACATCGCACCGCATCCTCGACCGCTCCCTCGAGGCCGGAATCAACTTCTTCGACACCGCCGAGAACTATCCGGTGCCGCCCAAGGAGGAGTGGGCCGGGGTCACCGAGGAGATCGTCGGCCGCTGGCTGAAGACCAAACGCCGCGACGAGGTGATCATCGCCACCAAGGTCAGCGGCCCCAGCCACGGCTGGATCAAGTCGGCCCAGCGCGCCGGCATGACGGCGCTCGACCGCCACAACATCACCCGCGCCCTCGAGGCCAGCCTGAAACGTCTGGGTACGGACTATGTCGATCTCTACCAGACCCACTGGCCCGACCACGGCACGGCCTATGAGGAGACCATGGAGACGCTCGACGAGCTGATCCGGGCCGGCAAGATCCGCATCATCGGCTGCTCCAACGAGACCACCTGGGGGCTGATGAAGTCACTGGCCGCCTCCGAGCGCCTGGGCGTGGCGCGCTACCAGACCATCCAGAACAACCACAGCCTCAACAACCGCCGCTTCGAGGACGAGCTGGCCCAGGCCTGCACCCACGAGGGCGTCAGCTCCATCCCCTATTCGCCCCTGGCCGGCGGCGTGCTGTCGGGCAAGTACAACGACGGCGCCACGCCCGACGCCTCGCGCTTCTCGGCCTATCTCAAGCTGGGCGGCCGCCAGGCGGTGATGGCCCGGCGGTTCATCAACGACAAGACCATCGCCTCCACCAGGCGCTTCCAGGCCATCGCCGCCGAGGCGGGCATCGGTGTGGTCACCCTGGCCACCGCCTGGAGCAAGCAGCACGACTTCGTCGCCTCCACCATCGTCGGCGCCACCCGCGAGGACCAGCTGGCCGACATCTTCGCCGCCGCCGACCTGACCCTCGAGCCGGCGATCCTCAAGGCCATCGACGAGGTGACGAAAGAGATCCTCTACCCGATGGGGTAGGGGGGCTTCGACCCCGGACGAACGGCGCAACGGAGACCCGATCATGAGCAAGACCATCGTCATCACCGGCAGTTCCACCGGCCTGGGCCGGGCCACGGCCCTGCTCTTCGCGTCCAGGGGCTGGACGGTCATCGCCACCATGCGCCATCCGGAGAAGGAGGCGGACCTCGCCGCGGTTCCCGGCGTCACCCTGCTGCCGCTCGACGTCACCGACCCGGCCCAGATCCGGGAGGCGGCCGCGAAGGCCCTGGCCCTCGGCCCGGTAGACGTGCTGTTCAACAACGCCGGCTACGGCCTCGCCGGCGCCTTCGAGGCGGCCACGGATGACCAGCTGGTGAACCAGCTGAACACCAACCTGCTGGGCGTCATGCGCGTCACCCAGGCCTTCCTGCCGGCCATGCGCGAGCGCGGCGAGGGCGCGATCATCACCACCACCTCCATCGGCGGCCTCGTCGCCTTCCCGTTCAACTCGGTCTATCACGCCACCAAATGGGGCCTGGAGGGCTGGAGCGAGAGCCTGGCCTATGAGCTGGAGCCCTTCGGCCTGAAGGTGCGCACCGTCGCCCCCGGCGGCATCGCCACCGACTTCGCCGGCCGCTCGCTGGTTCTCACCCCGCACCCGGCCTACATCGCCGGCATCACCCGGACGATGGCCGCCTTCTCCGACCCGGCGCGTCGCGCCGGCGGCTCCACAGCCGAGCAGATCGCCCAGGTGGTCTATCAGGCCGCCACCGACCAGAGCGACCGCGTCACCTTCGTCGCCGGCGAGGACGCCAAGGCCACCTACGGCCAGCGCCTGGCCGCGGGCGTCGAGGCCTTCCGGGCGGGCATCCGGCAGATGTTCCTGGGCTGAAGCGCGTTCCGAAAAGTGCGAACCGGTTTTCGGACAAAACGCGCGACAAAAAAAACCTGGAGCCGCGCCCTGGGTCCGTCGGGACGCAACAGGTCGCGTCGGAGACTCTCCGGGCAGCCGATGCGTTCGCCTGAGGAAATTCCCTCTCCGATGGCGTACAATGAACGAGACTCGGCCGGCGGCGTTATCCGTGCGGGCCGCTGGCCTGAACCGGAGACACTCAACATGGCCGCACCCGACACGGGCCGCTACGCCCGCATCACCGTCAGCCTGCACTGGCTCATCGGCCTGCTGATCCTCGTCCAGATCGGCCTGGGCTGGTACATGAACAAGGTCCTGCCCGACCACTCGCCGGCCCAGGAGTCCATCGAGACCCTGCACATCTCGCTCGGCCTCACGACCATGCTGCTCATCGCCGTGCGCATCGGCGCGCGGCTGGCCTTCCGGGCGCCGGCCATGCCGCCCGGCCTGCAGTCGTGGGAGCGCCTGCTCGCCCACCTCACCGCCGCCGTCTTCTACCTGCTCATGCTGGCCCTGCCCCTGAGCGGCTGGGTGCTGGTCTCTATGCACAAACACGCGCCGCAGTTCTGGGGCCTGCCCTGGCCGAAACTGCCCGGCTTCGCCGGCATGGATCCGGCCGCGGCCAAGTCCCTGCATGAATCCGTCCAGGGCGTGCACACCGACGTTCTGGTCTGGACCCTGCTGGCCGTCCTGGCCCTGCACGTGGCCGGCGCCATCAAGCACCAGTTCGACGGCCATCCGGTGATGTGGCGCATCGTGCCCTTCCTGAAAGCGCCCCGCTGAGATCAGGCGGGCCGCGGGGGCAAGAGGCCGCTGCGGCTAAGTAACATGACGGCTGGATATAACCCGTAGCCTATGGACAATCCATAGCTTGGCGGCTATGCAAACCCATGTCCTGGGCGGTTCTTTACCATGACGACTTCGTCGCTGAACTGGAGGCCCTGACCGGGGCCGTACAGGATGAGCTGCTGGCGTGCGTCAGCGTGCTGCAGGTGGTCGGGCCGGCCCTGGGGCGGCCCCACGTCGACACCCTGACAGGCTCACGCCATGCCAATATGAAGGAGTTGAGGTTCAGGGCCGACGACGGCGTCTGGCGCGTGGCCTTCGCGTTCGACCCAAGGCGCCGGGCGATCATCCTCGTCGCGGGCGACAAGTCCGGCGTCGCCCAGGCCCGGTTCTACAAGGGCCTGATCACCAGGGCCGACAAGCGCTTCGACGACCACCTGAAGACCATCAAGGACGACTGACCATGCCACGCACCCACGAAGAGATCATGGCGTCCCTGCCGAAGGCGCGCCGGGCCAGGATCGAGGCGCGCGCCGCCGAAATGCTCGCACAGGTCGAGGGCCTCAAGGCCCTGCGCGAGATCGCCGAGCGCAGCCAGGAACAGATCGCCCAGGGCCTGGGGATCAAGCAACCCTCGGTGCTGAAGATGGAGCGCCAGACCGATCTGTATCTCTCCACCCTGCGCCGCTTCGTCGAGGCGGCCGGCGGCACGCTGGAGTTGCGCGTCACGCTTCCGGGCAAGGGCGTGATGAATCTCACGGGCCTGGGCGATCTGAGCGCCTGACGCGCCCTCCCTTAAAGCCCGTTCACCACCGGCGTCAGCCACCCTGCCAGGGCCGTCCACGCCGCCTCGCCGTCGTCCATCAGGCCCAGGCGGACCAGGGTGACGCCTTTCGAGGGGATCACCAGGATCACCTGGCCGTTGTGCCCCTGGGCCGAAAAGGCGTCCATCGACCCGGCGCCGCGCATCAGCGAGGGCTCGCCCTGGCCCGGTTTCGCCTCCAGCCACCAGCCGGCGCCATAGGCGGGCTGCACCGTGGGCGTGCGGGCGAATGTCACCCAGCCGGCGGGCAGGATGCGGCGGCCCTCGCACACCCCGTCCAGGCGATAGAGCTCGCCGAAGCGGGCGAATTCCCGCGCCGTGGCGTAGACCAGAGATCCGCCGACAAAGGTTCCGGCGGCGTCGAACTCGGCCAGGGTCGAGCTCATGCCCACCGGGCCGAACAGCCGGCTCTGCATCCAGTCGGCCATGGCCGCGCGGCGGCTCTCCGGCGTCTTCGCCTCCGGGAACAGACTGGCCTGCAGCTCCGCGGCGGCCAGGTGGAAGGCCCCGGTGGAATAGTTCCAGCGCGTGCCCGGCGCCACGGCCTGGGCCTTGGCGGCGGTGAAGGCGGCGCCGTCGAACCGGCCCTCGCCATAGAGCATGCGCGCGGCGTCCGACCTGGCCGGGTCATAGTCGCCCTCGTCCCAGGCCAGGCCGTCGGTCAGGGTGATCAGGTGGCGCAGCGACAGGGTCGGCGCCCCCGCGTGGGGCGTGCGCAGGGGCCGGTCGATGTCTGCCCGGCCCTCGCCCACGGCGATCCCCGTCAGGGCGTGGGTGATCGACTTGGCCATCGACCAGGATATGTGCCGCACCGCCTCGCCGCCGTCGGCGCCATAGCGTTCATACACCAGGGCCCCGTCCTTCAGGATGACCAGGGCGTCGGTCTGGCCCAGGACCGGCGTGGCGCCCGGGGCCGCCGCCGCCCAGGCCCGGTCCAGCACGGCGGTGTCCGCCCCCTTCGCCACGGTCCACCGGGGCTCGCCCCGGGCGATCAGCGGCGCCGCGGCCAGGCTGGCGCCCAGGCCCATGGCGAAGTCGCGGCGGTTCATGGCACACTGTCTCCTGGCGATCAGTCCGG
Source organism: uncultured Caulobacteraceae bacterium (assembly GCA_903923135.1). Lineage (GTDB taxonomy): Bacteria > Pseudomonadota > Alphaproteobacteria > Caulobacterales > Caulobacteraceae > Acaudatibacter > Acaudatibacter lapponiensis. The sequence continues at coordinate 5,478 of CAIXWN010000056.1, forward strand.
TGGCGAAGGTTAGGCCGATGAGCAGCAGATTGGGATGGGGGATTTTCACCGGCGCGGTCCTGGCCCTCGGCCCCGCCCTCTGCGGCGCCGCCGACACCCTGCCCAGCCCCGCGGTGGTCCAGATCGGCTCGGCCTATCTGGCCAAACAGCTGTGCTCGTGCCTGTTCGTCGCCGCTCGCCCGGAACCCTCGTGCCGGGCCGAGTTCCGGCCCCAGATCGACCCGGCCCGGGTGGCGATCGACCGGGCCGGCCTGCCCGACCGCGCCCGCGTATCCGTCACCCTGCTCACCACGGCGGCCGAGGCGACCTACAGCCGGCGGTATGGGTGCGTGCTGGCGAGGTGAGGGGGGCTGGGCAAGGCCGCGACGTGGTGGCCGGAGCGACCAGCGACCAGTTCGCGGCCCACCCTTGGGCGGCGGCCTTCAACGCCGACTTAGCCGGAGTGAGCGTGGATTCGGTTCTCGCGGGAGTGGCCCCTATCCGGACATTGGGTTCGCTCCGCGACCCGGGCATTCCGATCTTCGCGCCGCAATGATTGATTCCAAAGAGCCGCGCCGAGTTTGACGCGGCGGCGACCCGATTGCTGAGCCGAGCGACATAAATCGAAAGGTTGCAACACTCCCAGCGGTAACGAAGAATGCGAGTCGCGGGCGCTCGTAGCGGGGATGAATGTCGCAGGCTTTCGACGGAATTGCCTTCGTTGACGAGTTGAGGGCGGCCTATGCCCTCAAGTCGAAGACGATCGACGAGAAGACGGTCTCGGCATCCAGTGCCGATGCACTCTCCCTTAAGCTCGCCGGCGAACTGGCGGATGGCTGGCGAGTCCTGCGGCGCAATCGCCGCTCGATTCGGCTGGCCAAGGACAAGCCGACCGACCGCCAGCTTGAAGACGATGTTTGGTCGCTCCTCTACCGTATGGGCTTCAAGGAGATGAACAGAGATCGCACCTTCGCGATCATAGCCGGGGACAGGGCCCCCGCGCGCCAATTGGATGTGTTCGCAAAGGACGACGAGACCGTCTTTATCGTCGAGTGCACACACTCTCGAGAGACCGGCCCGAAGTCTGTGAAGGCGCTCATCGACAAGATTGGCGCGATCCGTGAGGACGTCATCAAGGCGGTCCACACGCACTATGGCAAGGACCCGAAGCTCAAGGTCAAGTTCGCGATCGCCACGCGCAACATTGAGTGGCGAGCAGCGGACCGCGCCCGCGCTGAGGCCGGCGGTATTCCGATCATCACTGAAGACGATCTGGCCTATTTCGACAAGCTGACGGATTTCCTGAAAGGCGCGGCTCGATACCAGTTTTTGGGCCGGTATTTTCGAGGTGAGAAGGTCGAGGGACTGCGCACGAACGTGCCGGCCACCCGCGGCCGCGCGGGTGGCC
>CAIXWN010000057.1 GCA_903923135.1 uncultured Caulobacteraceae bacterium
CGCGCGGCGCGCCGCGGAGCTGGCGCCCGGCCACGACGTGTTCGCCGACCGGGTCGCGGGGCTGAGCGCGGTCCTGGGCGTCGAGGCATGAGACGGGGCCGCGGCGCGGCTGGAGCCCGATCCGTTCGCACGGAACAGATGTGGACGGTAAATCGGGCTCTACAGGTTTGCCCTGGTCTGGAGCCCTGTTGGAGACCTGCAATTCCATGACGATGAGTTCATCCGGCGAGCCGTCCGAGGAACCCGTCGAAGCCCCCGACTTCGACGAGGACTACTACCTGGCCGCCAATCCCGACGTGGCCCAGGCCCTGCGCGGCGACGGCTACAAGGTGTGGACGACGGGGCTGCAGCACTATCTGGCCCACGGCCGGGCCGAAGGTCGTGCGCCCAGGGCCGCGCCGCGGACCAGGGGCCCGGTCGACATCTTTGACGACCACAACGGCGCCGGCTTCCTCAATCCGACCGACCTGTCGGTCTCGCCCTGCGACGTGCGGCGCGTCGCCCTGATCGGCTCCTGCTTCCTCGAGAGCTGGAACTTCCACCATCGCAACCCCTCGGACTGCGAGGTCGATCTCTTCATCGCCGCCAACGCCGCCGGTCTGCCGGCCGAACCGCCGCCGTCGCCGTCGGGCGCGCCCTATGATTTCCAGGTCGTCCAGCTGCCGTTCCGCAGCGTATTCGGCGACGCCGAGCTCTGGGCGGCGCCGTATGACGACGTGGAGGTCTACGCCCGGGCTCTGGAGAGGGTATGCGATCGCCTCGAGGCCCAGCTCGGCTTCCGCATGCAGTGGAACCGCAGTCATGGCCTGCTGAGCTTTGTCGCCAATTTCTTCGCGCCCCAGCGCAATGCGCTCGGCCACCTGTTCCCGCGCTATGACCTGCGCAATCCGGAATACTTCGTCGACCGGGTGAACGAGCGGCTGGAAAAGCTCGTGGCCGGTTACGCCAACGCCCATGTTCTCGACGTCGACCGCATCGCCGCCAGTCTGGGCCGGCGTTACGTCCAGGACGACAGCATCGCCCACTTCGCCCACAACGCCCTGCTGTCGACGTCCGGCTGGGACGACAGCCGCATCGAGCCGGTCGCGCCCATGGGCGCCCACTATGAGGTCACCTGGCCGGCGGTGTTCCGGGAGGCGATCTGGGCCGAGATGCTGGCCATGCGCCGCACGGTCCGTCAGCTCGACACCGTCAAGCTTGTGGTCGTCGATCTGGACGACACCCTGTGGAAGGGGGTGAGCGGCGACATCGCCGACATCGGCGGTCAGATGGTGGAGGGCTGGCCGCTGGGGCTGGCCGAGGCCCTCATGTATCTGCGCAAGCGCGGCGTGCTGCTGGCGATCTGCAGCCGGAACGAGGAGAGCCGCATCCGCCAGATCTGGCCGGCGATCTTCGGCGACCGGCTCTCGCCGGACGATTTCGCCGCCGTGGCCATCGGCTGGCGCCCCAAGGCCGAGGCCATGGGCGAGATCCTCCAGGGCATGAACCTGCTGCCGCGCAGCGTGGTGTTCATCGACGACAACCCCGTCGAGCGCGCCGCCATGGCCCGGGCCTTCCCGGACATGCGCATCCTGGGCCGCCATCCCTATTATCTGCGCCGCATCCTGCTGTGGTCGTCCGAGACCCAGGTGGTGTCGATCACCGCCGAATCGGCCCGGCGCACCGAGATGATCCAGGCCCAGCTCGAGCGCGAGAGCGGGCGCCGGACGATGACGCGTGAGGATTTCCTGGCCGAGGCCGCCCCGGTGGTCAGCCTGTTCGAGGTGGACGCCGTCGACCATCCCCGCTTCGCCCGCTGCCTGGAGCTGATCAACCGGACCAACCAGTTCAACACCACCGGGGCCCGCCGGACGACGGGCGAGATCGAGGCCCTGTTCCGCGCCGGCGGCCGCCTTCACGCCTTCGAGGCGCGTGACAGCTACACCGAGTACGGCCTGGTGGGGGTCGTCATCGTCCGGGGCGCGACGATCGAGCAGTGGGTGATGTCGTGCCGCGTGCTCGGCTATGACATCGAGATGGCGGTCATGGCGCGCCTCGTCGAGGGCCTGCGGCGCGCCGGCGCCTCGGCGATCGCCGCGCCCCTGGTCTGCACCGACGTCAACTTTCCCTGCCGAGACCTTTATTCCCGGGCCGGGTTCGAGGCGGCGGAGGCGGGCGCCTGGCGCCTGGCGCCCGGCGTGGCGCCGGCCGTTCCCGGCCACATCACCCTGGCGTAGGGGTCGCCGGGCCGGGGGGCGGCGCCTCGCTGATCCGCCGGTTCTCGCGCACGCCGTGCCGGTAATAGTGCATCAGGGCCGGCACGCCGGCGCGCTTCACGTCCGGATAGCGCTCCAGATAGGCGGCGGTGTCGAAGGTGGCGGGCAGGCGCCGTCCCAGGGCCGCCGGCGGCGCCTCGGTGCGCGACACCGCCTCCATCGCCCCGGCCGCGCCCAGCCCCTTCAGGGTCTCCCACAGGCCGTCGAACTCCACATAGTCGCGCCCCGCGAACGATCCCACATAGGTCGCCTCGTCCAGCGAGAAGTAGCGTGTCATGTGGTCGCCGTGCCCCGAATAGCGCCGCAGGGCCTCGGGCGAGCCGGTGTCCACCCTCTGGCGCAGCTTGTCGCGCGCCGAGCGCAGCAGCTCGCCGAAGGGTTTGTTGTGGAAGTGCAGATAGCTCAGGTTCACCCGGCGGTTGGCGTCCGACAGCGTCGTGAGGCCTTCGTGAAAGCCGTGGCTGAGCATCCGCACGCCGCCGCCGGCGAAGAACACCTTGTCCATGTCCTCGGCGTAGAACCGGTTCAGGTGGCCGGGAATGTTGTGCAGCAGCGTGCCGATGCGCAGGGTGCGGATCTCGCCCTTCAGGCTGTCCAGATAGGTCCCGATGGCCCCGGCGTCGCAGGTCAGCCCGTTCTCGTCGAAATGGACGATGAACTCGTCGCAATCCATCGGCAGGAACACGTCATAGGCGCCGACGGCCTTCATGGCGTTGATCCGCTCGACGAAGATCTGGTTCTTGCGTTCGAAGTCCGCGGTCTGGTCCAGCCGGGTCTCGAAGTTCACGCCCATGCCCGAGAACAGGGCGACGGTGTCCAGGGCCGGCTTGGATGTCGAGCCGTTGTCGAACACATAGAGGTTCTCGTAGCCGAACAGATGGCCGTGGTAGAGCAGCCAGGGCTCCAGCAGGATGTCCTCGTTCTTCTGCATCATCAGGCAGGCGACGCGGGGCATGGACCGATTCCTCAACTCGTCGCCAATCCCCATTGGCGACGGCGGCTCCCCGTCGCGTCGCCCTCGCCCGACTCGCCCATGGTCAGCATTTGTTTTGTTACGACGGCCCGGGCGGCCGAATCAAGCGCGGCCGGGGATGTCGTCCACCCTTATGGCCAGGCCCAGGCGGCGGTCGTCATGCGAGCCGCGCAGCTCGGCGGGCGACAGCGGGGGCGGGGTGCGCAGCACCACCGTGGTCCCGCCGCGCGCCGTCACGAAACCCTCCGCCACCAGCCCCCCGTCGCCCGGCCGCCAGGGCCAGGTCTCGCCGTTGACGTCGATGGCGCAGCCGTCGACGAAGTCGGCGGTGATCTGGTTCACCACCGGAATGCGCAGGCGCATCCACAGGCGGGGGGCGTCCGGCGGGGGCAGCCGCCAGGTGATGGCGGGGCTCGCCGTCCAGCGGAACGCCGGCTGATCGCCCTCCAGGCCGTACCAGTCGTCGCCATCGGGGTCGGCGCGGGGGGCCGTCAGCGTCACCGACAGGAACCGCACGCCCACCCGGTCCGCCACCTGCCGGGCCATGGCCGAGGGGTTGGGCGAGGTCAGGGCGAACAGCCCGCCGCCATAGGGAGTCATCCCCAGCCGCCGGGCCACCTCCAGCAGGGCCTCCTCGGTGAAGGCGCCCACGTGGCCGTTGCGCGGGGCCACATACCACCAGTTGGCCCTCAGGGTCAGGATGTCGTCCGGCTGCAGCGCCGTGCCAAAGACGATGATCCCGTCATCCTTCAACAGGGATTTCATCTCCTGGAAGGTGGCCAGGGGGTCGGTGGCGTGTTCCACCACCTCGAAGGCGGTGATGATGTCGAACAGGCCCCGCGGCCGCGCCGGGCTGGAATGCGGATCGAACGATTCGACGTGGTCGAACCCCAGGGCGCGCAGCTCCGCCTCGAAAATCCCCAGGCCCGAGCCGAAATCCAGGATGCGCGCCGCCTGACACCCGGCCAGGATCCCGTTCATGGCCCGCGCCGCCTCGCGGGCGCGCGATCCGGTGTATTCCGGGTCTATCTTCACATAGTCGTCGTTATAGACATAGCGGGCGAAATCGGCGTCGGTCCAGTCGTCGAACAGGCTGCAGAACATGAACCCGCACGAGCCGCAGCGGTAATAGACAACCGTCACCCCGCTGACGCCGTGCGGATAGAGGGCCTGGTCGGCAGACTTGTTGAAATCCACCACGTCGAACGGCGGCGAATGCGCGCCACAGATCTTGCACGGCCGGCCCTGGCCGTCGGCGGCCGCCCCGTCGAGGGGGCCCATGGCCCGCAGCACCTGTTCGATCGCGCTGTCCATGCGTCGATTCCGCCTTCCCCGATCACGATCGCCCAGCCCGGCGCAGGGGTCTGGAATGGCAGATTTCGGGGCGGGGTTCCATGGGCGTAAGCGCCGGTCTGGCCCCTCGCCTCCGCAGAGAACTGGTCAGCGGACCGACGCTGAACTCAGGCCGGATCGAACGCGTGCCGCGCCAGGATGGCCTCAATCTCAGAGGCGCTGACAGAGTTATCGGGCATGAAAATGGCCAGATCGTCGGCGCTGGCGATTTGCCGCGCAACGGACTTGACGCAGTGATAATATTCCCGGCTTTCAAAATCATGAATCATGATTATCGACGTTGGCAGGCAATGTTGCAGAACGCTCATGAAGCAGGCGACCCGGAACCTGCCATCAACCAGGTAAAGATCGACGTCTGATTTGCCTGCCGTCTTCCATACGTTGTTATAGTAGTTCGGCCAGCTATCCCTGAATTCTTCATCCTTTGGGAATCCCCACTCGCCAATATCGCCTATATTCTCAAATATCAAGGTTGGGACAGTCGTGTGGTCGGCTGCAATGCAGGCCTCTTTGACGTCATCAAGCCATTTTTGAGAAGAGTCGACAGAGGTGACAGCCTCTCTGACAAATTTCGTCGCCAGAAACGTGCTGCCTCCGGATCCGAATTCCAGATATCTATTGGAAACTCTCAGGAAGGACTCCAAGACCTGGACTTCATTGTGCGTCATCGCGGGATGCATGGCGAAATCCTCAAATTTACCAGCGGTGCCCATTCCGACCGAAAAAATTATATTTAAAAACCACTTGGCCGGTCAAGTGGTGAAATTTCCCGCTGGAGCGATTGCGGCGCCGGAGCAGGGGCTTAAGGTGTTCGCTCCTGATTGGATCTGAAGGCAGGCGTTGTGAGGTTGTCTCGGACGATGGCACGCTTTTCTTAGCCAACTCGGGAATGGTGTTCACAAACAATGCAAAGTTGGGCTGACAAAATCTTCTTGTGGCGATCTACATTCAAAAGATAAATTTGAAATATTCTTGCGTTATGTATGCGATCGTCGTTTCACCAGAATTAGACACCAATTATGACCCAGACACTGAATTTTTTTGGCTTAGAGGATATTACGGCGAGATCCTAAATGTCAGTCGATTCTACCTTTCTGCCCACTACGACTTCGGCCAAAGATCCCAATACGCCGATGTCCGGGTCGGAAATTTTTAGGACGTAAACGGCGAGGTTAGAATGTCTCTGCAAATATCCGGCTATGTCATAGCCCCAGTCGATGGTCACAAGAGAGCCGTCGCCGCTGATTGGGTTGCCATGATAGTCGGGCGGCATGATGTGAGTGATTTGACCGTCGTTCAGTCGCGCGCGGCGCCGACTCTGTTTCCAGCCTTGTACGATTGGTACAGTCGAAATGAAAAGTCCGCCTGGC
>CAIXWN010000058.1 GCA_903923135.1 uncultured Caulobacteraceae bacterium
CGGCGGGCGGCGCGGCGGCGCTCCAGGCGGCGGGCAGGTCGGCGGCCGGTTTGCGGTAGTCCGGGCCGACGACGCAGGCGGCCAGCGGCGCGGCCAGAAGCAGCAGCCTCAGCAGGGGACGGGCGGAGATCATGGGCATGTCGTCCCTCATTCCAGCCGGTTTCGGAACATCCACGCGGCCGCCGTCAGGTTCGCCGCGGCAATGATCGCCATCGGCCACAGGTCGGGAATCAGCCGATCCAGGCCGGCGCCCTCCAGATAGACCCGGTGGACCAGATCGATGGCGTAGCGAAGGGGATTGATCAGGGTGAAGTCCTGGATCAGCGGCGGCATGCTGCTGATCGGCGTGGTGAGCCCCGACAGCAGGGAAAACGGCATCATCAGCACGAAGGCGTAGAGCATCGCCTGCTGCATGGTCGCGGCGATCGAGGAGACGAAGAGGCCGAGCCCCACGGCCGCCAGGAGGAACAGGATCAGGCCGACGTAGAGGGTCACATAGGAACCGGCGAAGGGAATGCGGAACCACAGCTGGGCCACCAGCAGGGCGTTGGTCGCCTGTACAACCCCGATCAGCATGGCCGGGATGGCCTTGCCGGCCATGATCTCCACCGGCGTGAACGGGGTGACCAGAAGCTGATCGAAGGTGCCTTCCTCGCGCTCGCGGGCCACCGAGAGGGCCGCCAGCATCATGGTAGACATCATGGTGATGGTGCCGACCAGGGCGGGAATCAGGTTCCAGCGGGTCTCGAGATTGGCGTTGTACCAGGCGCGGGGAACCACCTTTACCGGTGGCTGGGGCAGGCCGTGGTCGCGCCGCCAGTCGCTGTTGAACGAGTCCACCACCGCGCCGACATAGCCCAGGGCCGATCCGGCGGTGTTGGAGTTGCGGCCATCGGCGATCACCTGCACCGGCGCGTCCCGGCCGGCCGACAGGTTGCGCTGAAAGTTCGGATCGATCTGCACCACGATCAGGGCCCGCCGGGTGTCGATGAGCGGAGCCATGTCGGCGGCGCGGGTCAGGTTGGCGATGCGGTGAAACACCCCGGATCCGTCCAGCTTGGCCAGCAGGGCCGACGAGGCGGCGCTACGGTCCCGGTCGAACGCAGCGTAGGGCGCGTTGTTCAGGTCAAGAGTGGCGGCGTAGCCGAACAGCACGCACTGCAGCACCGGCTGGATCATCATCATGTTGCGGGTGCGGGGGTCCTTGAGCACCGCCAGGATTTCCTTGCGGATTAGGGCCAGGATGCGGCGCAGGGAGGCGAGCATGGCCGTCAGCCCAGGGTCTTGCGCGTGGCGCGTCTGGCGAGGGCCAGCAGAACCGTCGCCACGACGGCCAGCACCGCGGCGTTCGGCAGGATGACGCTCCAGACGTCACCGGCCAGGAACAGGGTCTGCAGCATGGTGACATAGTACCGGGCGGGCACCAGATAGCTGATCAGGCGTACCGGCGCCGGTACGCTGCGCAGGTCATAGATGAACCCGGACAACATCAGGGCGGGCATGAACGTGACCACCAGGGTCACCTGACTGGCGAGAAACTGGCTCTTCAGGCCCGAGGAGATCAACAGGCCGCCGGCCACGGAGACCAGAAGATAGAGCATCGAGGCGCCCATCAGGGCTGGGATCGAGCCGCGGAAGGGAACATGGAACAGGAACCGCGCTGCGGCCACGCAAAGCAGCAGGCCGCCCAGCCCGAGCAGGAAATAGGGCGTCACCTTGCCGATCAGGATCTCGTCCACCCGCACCGGGGTGACGAACAGCGCCTCGAACGTGCCGCGTTCCCACTCGCGGGCCACCACCATGGAGGTCATGAAAGCGCCGATCAGGGTGATGATCAGCACGATCAGCCCCGGCACCAGGAAGTAGCGGCTGTCGTTGGCGCTGTTGAACCACAGCTGGCTGACCACCACCGCCTGGCCGCCCGACGCCGCCGCGCCCTGGCCCTCGGCCGCCCTCCGGACGCCGGCCTGGGCTACGGCCGCCCCGGCGTAGGCCTCGATGATCCGCGCGGTGTTGCCGTCGACCCCGTCCACAAGGATCTGCAGGCTGGCGTCCCCCTGGGCGGCGCGGCGGCTGAAGTCCGGCGGGATCAGCACCACGCCGTTCACCGCGTGGGACTGCATCAGCTCCTGCGCCTCGGCCATCGACCCGATGCTGCGGGTGCGGAAGTAGGGCGACAGCCGGAAGCTGGCCTCGATCTCCCGGGCGTCGCGCGCGGGGTCCTGGCGCAGCACGCCGATGGGCGTGTGTCGAACGTCCAGCGACATGCCGTAGCCGAACAGCAGGATCAGCATCAGCGGCAGGATCACCCCGATGGCGAAACTGGACGGGTCGCGCATCACCTGGCGGCCCTCCTTGCCGATAAGCGCCCGGATTCGACGCAGTTTGGCCACCAGCCGGCCGGACTGTGGGCGCGGCGCGTTCACGGTCAGGCCGCCTGCCGTGGCGCCGGGCCGGCCCGGGCCTGCTCGATCACCGCGATGAAGGCGTCCTCCATCGTCGGCTCGGGATTGGCGGCGGTGCGGCCGAGGGCGCGGATCTCCGCCGGGGCGCCTTCCGCCAGGACGCGGCCGGAATCGAGAATGGCGATGCGGTCGCAGTACTCCGCCTCGGCCATGAAATGGGTGGTGACAATGATGGTCACCCCCTGCCGGGCGAGATCGGTGATCCGCCCCCAGAACTCGCGTCTGGCCAGGGGGTCGGCGCCGCTGGTCGCCTCATCCAGGAACAGGATCTGCGGCTGGTGCAGCAGGGCGGCGGCCATGGCCAGGCGCTGGGTGTAACCGCCGGCGAGTTGCCCGCCTAACTGGTGCGCCACCGGGCCGAGCTCAAACTGGGTCATCGCCCAGGCGATCCGCTCGCGCCGCCGCTCGCCATGCAGGCCGTAGGCGCTGGCGAAGAAGTCGAGATTCTCCTCCACCGAAAGCTGGCCGTAGAGCGAGAACTTCTGCGCCACATAGCCGATCTTCTGCCGTGCCGACGCCGCGCCGCGGCGCAGGTCCGCGCCGGCCACCCGCAGGGTTCCGCCGCTGGCCGAAAGCAGGCCGCACAGCATGCGGAACGTCGTGGTTTTCCCCGCGCCGTTGGGCCCGAGCAGGCCGAAGATTTCGCCGCGACGGACGTCGAAGCTGATCTGGTCGACGGCCACAAAGGCGCCGAACCTTCGGACGAGGTCCCGCACCTCGACGACCGGTTCGCGGCGCTCCGGACTCGCGGTTGCGGCCGGCGGGGGCGGGGACGGCTCGGCCGCCGGCGTCGGAACGCCCCCGCCCCGCTGCGCCGCGGCCTGCAGCAGCATCATGAAGCCGTCCTCGAACCTCGCCGTGGCAGGTTCCAGGACGGCCGCCCCGGGCGACGGCGGCGCCGGCGAACCGTCGCGCACGATGCGGATGCGACCGCCGTCGGGCGAGGCGTCGATCACCGCCGGATCATCGAGGAAACCGGCCAGGGCCTCGCGGGCCGACTGGCCGGCCGGCGGCGTGGTCAGGAAGGTGCGCCCCGCCGCCAGCGCGCGCACCTGGGCCGGCGGTCCCTGGGCGAGGACTTTGCCCTGGCGCAGGACGACCACGTGCTCGCAGCGCTCGGCCTCGTCGAGGTAGGCGGTGCTGAGCAGGACCGGCAGGCCCTGATCACGGACCAGGGCGTCGATGATGTCCCACAGCTCGCGCCGGGACAGGGGGTCGACGCCCACGGTCGGCTCGTCCAGCAGCAGCAGCGCCGGCGCCCGCACCAGGGTGCAGGCCAGCCCCAGCTTCTGTTTCATGCCGCCAGACAGCTGGCCCGCCAGCCGCCGCGTGAAGGGCTCCAGGGCGGTCATCTCCATGAGCTGGGGGTACTGCCGTCGACGGTCCGCGGCCGGCACCCCGTGCAGGTCGGCGTAGAGATCGAGGTTTTCCTGCACCGTCAGGTCCTCATAGAGACCGAACTTCTGCGGCATGTAACCGATGCGATCCTGGACGGCCTGCGGGTCGGCGCCGACATCGACGCCCAGCACCGTCAGCTCGCCGCGATCCAGCCCCATCAGTCCGGCCACCAGGCGGATCAGGGTGGTCTTGCCGCCGCCGTCCGGTCCCACCAGGGCGGTCAGCGACCCGGCAGCGACCTCGAAGGAGACCTCGTCCAGAGCCTGGACCGTCTCGCCGGTCTTGCGATGGAAGGTCTTGCCCAGGCCCCGGCCGCGGATGACCGGCCCGGCGGCGGCGGCCATCACCGCCGTCCCGGCGGTGAGGCGGCGGCCAGCGGCAGGCGCACCGTGGCGGGCATGCCCAGGCGCAGATCGTCGTCAGGATCGGTGACGAAGACACGGATCTCATAGACCAGGCTGGTGCGCAGGTCGGTCGTCTGCACCGTCTTGGGGGTGAACTCCGCCACCGGCGAGACGAAGCCGATCCAGCCGGGGAAGGCGCGGTCCTTGAAGGCGTCAGCGCTGATGCTGGCGCGCAGGCCGGGGCGAACATGGCCCAGATCGCTCTCCGTGACATAGGCGCGGACCCATTTGGGGTTGGTGATCGCCAGGGCCAGCGCCGGTTTCTGCGGCGAGGCCATGTCGCCCGGCTCGATCAGGCGCGAGCGCACGACAGCGTCCATGGGCGCGACCAGGGCGGCGTCGGCCAACTGGCGGTTCGCCAGGGCCTGCTGGGCGCGCGCACCGCGCAACTGGGCCTCGGCCTGGGCGATATCCTCGCGCCGGGGGCCGATCTGCTGCAGGGCCAGGGTCTGGCGGCTCGCCTCCAGGCGCGCCTCGGCGGCGTCGGCGGCCGCCCGGGCGTCGTCCAGCTCCTGGCGGCTGAGGGCGCGTCCGCCGGAGCTCTTGGTCAGGGCCGCAAGCCGATCGTACCGGGCGCGTGTCACCTGGGCGTCGGCCTGCGCGACGGCGACGCTGGCGCGGGCCTGACGGATGTCCTCCGGTCGCGAGCCGTGATGAAGGCGATCGACGACCTGCGCCTGGGCGTCGGCCTGGGCGGCGGCCTGGGCGGCGGCCGGGGCCAGACGGCCGGTGTCGAGCCTGGCCAGCACCTGGCCGCGTTTCTCCCGGTCGCCCTCGCTGACCAGGACCTCGGCGACGCGGTCGGCGCCGTTGAACGCCAGCTCCACCTCGCGCAGATCGACATTGCCATAGAGAACCAGTTCGGTCGTGGGCCTGACGCGGTGGGTCAGCCACCAGGCTCCGCCGCCGGCAAGGGCCAGGACGAGGATCGGCAGGAGAATCAGGGGGCGTGGTTTCATGAGCTCCGCGGGGGGCGCGTCCGGCCGCGCCCTGATCCGATCACCGGGAAGGCGATGTTCCGCCCCTTCCAGCCATACGATCCCGGCGGCGTTCCATCCAGTCGGGGACTGTACCTAGGCCAAGGCCCCGGGGCCAGAGGGTCGCGGCCTGCGGTCGCTTCCCATGGGCTCCCGGCCGTCCTATAGGCGACAGGGTGGCCTGCCTCGGGGCGACCGTCCGCCGAAAGGGCGTCAGCATGGAAATCAGCTACCGCGAGCTCATTACCGTCCTGCACGGCATGGGGTTCGGCGCGCTGTTCATGCTGGCCTTTTCCGGCGCCATCGGCGTGATCTACGCCACCGCGGTGGCCGGCGGCCGCTGGCCGTCTTCCTCGCCCCATATCCGCATGTTCCGTTTCTATCTGATCAGCATGTCGGCGCTGGCCTGGCTGACGGTGTTGTCGGGAACCTACCTCGTATATCCCTGGTACCGGGCCAAGCCGCCCCCCGGCGCAACCGACCTGGCCGGCTTTCCACAGAAGCTGCTCATGTCCAGTCCGCACACGGCCGGCTGGCACAGCCTCGGCATGGAGTGGAAGGAGCATGTGTCCTGGTTCACACCCATCGCCATGACCATGGTGGCCTATGTGTTCATCCACTACGGGCCCCAGCTGGCCCGCCAGAGGGCCCTGCGCAACGTCGTGCTCGCCTTCACGGCGGTCGCCTTTCTGTCCACCGGCGTCGCCGGTGTGTTCGGCGCGTTCCTCTATTCGCGGGCGCCGGTTCGAGGCGGCCCCCAGGTCGTTCTGATGGGGGCGAACTAGATGTCCGCCCCGGATCCCGGACCCGCGCCGCCGCCTGAACTGCCCAGCGGCCCCGGCGCTGCGGCCATACTGTCGGCGGGGTTCGGCTGCCTGGTCTTCGGCCTGCTGGCCTTCGCCGGCGACGCCTCGCCGGCGATCAAGCAGGCGTTCATCCTGTGGAAACCCTCGGGGCCCCTGTCCGGGGTGTCCAGCCTGGCGATCGTCGCCTGGCTGTTCGCCTGGTTCATCCTCGCCCTTCTGTGGGCCAGACGTGAGATCAATCTGGCCTGGGTCACGGCCGTTTCGCTGGCGATGCTCGCGGCGGGCTTGCTCTTGACCTTCCCGCCGTTCATGGACCTGCTGCAGGGCAAGTAAGCCCCTGGACGCCCTCGCGAGGGTCGGCCGGGAGCCTGGTCAGGAGAGTTCCCGGTGGAGTCGGTCCAGCGCTACGACGCCATGACCATCATCCTGCACTGGTTCACCGCCGTGCTGGTTCTCGTTCTCTGGGTCGGCGCCCGGGCGCTGCACGGGATGCCGCCGGGCGCCCTGCGTGCGGATGGCCGCTCGCTGCACATCGTCCTGGGGCTGTTTCTGGGCGCTCTCGGCGGCGGGCGGTTCGTCTGGCGGTTGTCCTTCGGCCGTCCTTTGCCGCCCACCGACAGCGGCTGGATGGGGACTGCGGCCAGACTCACCCACGGCGGGCTCTACACCCTGCTTGCGGCCATGGTGCTCATCGGCATTCTGCTGGCCTGGATGGGCGGTGACAGCCTGTTCAACCAGTTCACGCCGGCTGCCCTCGACGCAGACAACCAGGCCCTGGCCGAACAACTGAGGCGGGTGCACAGCCTTATCGGCTGGGCGATCGTCGCCGTGGTCGCGGCTCACAGCGCTGCGGTGCTGTTCCATCACTATGCGCTCAAGGACAGCGTTCTGGCCCGCATGATGCCGCGAGGCGGCCTCGAGGACGATCAGTGAGGGGCCTGCGGACGGCGCAGGGCGTCGCCGGGCAGCTTTTCTAAACCCTGCGGCAGGCGTTCTGAATTGTCCGCCGTGGCCCTGGCGTTAAACCGGCCCCGTACCCGGCGATCCCGCCGGCCGCCGCGCCCGCGCAACATCGTCGAGCCTCGAACCCCCCGTGTCCCCCTCCCCGTTGCGAACCGTGGCCAAGGTCGGGGCGATCTGCGCGGTCGTGCTGGGCGCGTCCGCGGCGGTCGCGGCGCCGCCTGCGCCCGGCTCCGCCGCCTCGTCGACGGCCTGGGCGGATCTGGCCCGGCTGCCGGACTGGACCGGTCTGTGGACGCCGATCCCGGCGGCCGGCCCCAATGCGCCCTTCGGCGCCACAGAGCCCCCCTGGACGCCCGCCGCCGCCGAGCAGGTCGCCGCCCTGCGCGCGGCGGAGAAGGCCGGCCGGCCGCACAATGTCTACATCGACTGCCTGCCCGAGGGCATGCCGAGTTTCGTGATGATGACCCAGGCCGCTTTCGAGGTGCTGTTCACGCCGGGCCGGGTGACCATCCTGGGCGAGTTCGACGGCAACCGCCTGCGTCGCATCTATACCGACGGCCGTGGTCACCCCGACGATCCGGACCTCACCTTCAATGGCCATTCGGTGGGCCACTGGGAGGGTGAGACCCTGGTCGTCGACACAACAGCCATCCTGCCGGAGAGCTATCTCCCGCTCGGCCAGGCCGTGGCCCTGCCCAACAACGGCGACATGCACATCGTCGAACGCCTGCGGCTCACCGCGCCGGACGTGCTCACCGACGACCTGGAGATCACCGCCCCGCACATGCTCACCGGGGTGTGGAAGACCAGCCGCGCCTTCCGACGACGGCGCGGCTTCGACATCGTCGAGGCCTCCTGTCGCCAGGGTGACTTCTCCGAAACCCGCGATGCTCATGGCAACGCGGTCTTTACGCCGCTCCCGCATGACGCGGCGGGCGATCCGCTGCCCGCCGCCCCCTGACCGAGACCCGCCATGCGCCCCGTCGCCCGCCGGACGCCCGCCGTCCTCGCCGCCGCCCTCTTCGCCGTCCTGGCTGGCGCTCCGGCCGCGCGCGCCCACCATTCCTTCGCCATGTACGACCAGGCCAGGCTGGTCGTGCTCAATGGCACGATCCGCGATTTTCAGTGGACCAACCCCCATTCGGTCATCTGGGTGATCACCGGCGGCGTCGGCGGCAAGCCCGAGGATGTGTGGTCGGTCGAACTGCCGACCAGTCCGGGCAATCTTTCGCGCCTGGGCTGGTCAAAACACTCGCTCAAGCCCGGCGACAAGGTGGCGATCGAGGTCAACCCCTTGCGCGACGGCCATCACGGAGGCTCGCTGAAACGGGTGACCCTGCTGGCCACGGGCGAGGTCCTTACCGTCGGGGCGCCGCCAGCGGCAGTCGGACCGGCCAAATGACCTTGCGGCCAGACCCGGCCCGTGGACACAAGAAGGACTCGTCCATGAGATTAGTCGCGCCTGTCGCGCCGTTCGCCGCCGCCCTTGCGGTCCTGCTTGGCGCCGCGGGCTCGACACCGGCGGACGCCGCCGCCCCGGACCCTGTCAATCCGCCCCCTACGGCGCAGGACTGGGCGGCCGTGGCGGCCCTGCCGGACTGGAGCGGCGTCTGGTCTCCCGACATCCCGGACCAGTTCAGGCAGGTGGTGACCAATCCGCCGCCCTGGACCCCTGCCGCCGCCCGTCAGGCGGCCGATCTCGACGCGCAGGAAAAGGCCGGCAATCCCCGCGGGATCTTCGTCGACTGCCTGCCCGAGGGCATGCCGTCCTGGATGCTGGTCAGTCACAACGCCCTGGAGTTCCTGTTCACGCCAGGGCGGGTCACACTGCTGGGGGAATCGGACGGCAGCCGCCTGCGCCGTATCTACACCGACGGTCGCGGGCATCCGGATGATCCCGACCCCACCTTCCACGGCCATTCCATCGGCCACTGGGAGGGCGGGACCCTGGTGGTCGACACCGTCGGCGTGCTGCCGCAGGCCTACATCGCCGTGAGCGAGGCCATCGGCATCCCCAACAACGGCGACCTGCACGTGGTCGAGCGGCTGCACCTGTCCGGACCGGACACCCTGCTCGACGACCTCGAGATCACCGCGCCGCACGTGCTCACCGGCGTCTGGAAGACGACCCGCATCTACTACCGCCAGCGCGCCCGCAAATTCGACATTGTCGAGGGCGAATGCCTGCAGGGGAACTTCCGCGACGCCACCGACGCATTCGGCAACGCCGTCTATGCCCCGGTCACCCAGGTCAATGGCAATATCCTCCCGCCCACCCACTAGCCGGCGGCCGGCGCGCCGGCCGTCAGGTCCACATGCCCTAGCCGACGGCCGGGCCAGCCGAGAGTTCATCCGATGAGAGTGTTCACCTCCGCCGTCCTCGCGGGCCTCGTCCTGGGCCTCGCCGCGCCCGCCGGCGCCCACCACTCCTTCGCCATGTTCGACCAGGCGCGGATCGTCCAGTTCAAGGGCACGGTGAAGGACTTTCAGTGGATCAATCCCCACGCGGTGGTCTGGGTTGTGGCCGAGCCGAAGGCAGGAGCCGCGCCGGATGTCTGGACCATCGAACTGACCAGCCCAGGCAACCTCACCCGCATGGGCTGGACCCGTAAGGCGCTCAAGCCGGGCGACCGCGTGGATGTGCAGCTGCATCCGCTGCGCGACGGTCAGCATGGCGGCTCGCTCAGCAAGGTGGTGCTCACCGACACCGGCCAAGTGCTGACGTCGAGCCTCGCACCGGTCAAGCCCGGGAGTTGAGGCCGGTCAAGCCTATCTGAGCGTGGTGAAGCCGATCCACCGCCCGCAGACCACGACGCCCGTCCAGAGGGCCAGGGAGAGAAAGCCGGAGATCCTCGCTGTCGCCGGTTCTCGGCCGCCGTCCGGGACCGACGCGAGCGGTTTCTGCACGAACAGGTGGAAGGCCGCCATGTTCAGACCCGCCAGGGCGAGCAGAACAAGCTTGCTGAGGAAGAAGGCGTTGCTCGTGTAGGTCTCGGGCTTGCCGGTGAACAGAAGCAGGCCGGCTATGGTGGCCACCACGAAGGCCCCCCAGGTCAGCGGCAGAAGTTGGCCCGTCAGGTCTTCGGCCCGGCGACGGCGCGAGGCCAGACCCACCAGACGCAGGTCGACCACGAAGATCGCCCCCAGCGCCACGGCGAAAGCGATGACGTGGACGCACTCGATGCTGGGGAACACCCAGTCGGATTCGCGGATGCCGGTGGACAGCGGAGTGGCCTGAAGCCAGGCGATGGCGTCATGAACGGACATTCGGTCGGGTTCCTACTGCGGCGAGCCCGGCCAGCCCTCGGCGTAACCGATCCATCGTCCGGCGACGATGATGGCCGCCCAGAGCAGCAGGATGAGCACGGCGACGAGCCTGTACGGCGCCGCCACGCGGGCGGCGGGGTCGCTGAAGGCGCCGCCGCCCTCCTTCAGTCCGGCGAGAAGCCCGGCGGTCAGGCCGACGGCGGCGAGCAGCAGCGCCATCTTGGCCCAGAACAGATAGCGGAAGATCGCCCGGGTCGGCTCGGCGGCGATCAATAGAAATCCCGTCGCCGCCAGGACCGCCAGGGCGACGATGGACGGGGCGGCGAAACGAGCCGTAAGGGCGGCGATCGACTGGCCCCGTTCGATCACCCCGACGATGCGCAGGTTGACGATGGTCGCCGCCCCGACCACGACAGTGATCGCCAGGATGTGAAAGATCTGAACGGTGGGGACGGCCCAGGACTGGTTCTCGAGGAAGGCGGTGAGCGGGGTCCCGCCTAGCCAGGCGGCGAAGGATTCGAGCATGGTCGGCTAGTCTCGGGGCGCCTCGATGCCGGCGGGTCAGCCTGTGCATAGGACGCGCAGGCGGGTCGAATCCCGCAAATTTTCCTTGCTCAGACGCGAGATTTTCTAAGGCGGACGCCGATTTTTCCAACTTTTGTGCGCCCGGCGGCGGCCCTAGCCTGAAATTGCGACGCCGGGGCTCCTGTGGCTTGGCGGTGCGCCAAAGCGGAGTCGATCCTGCCCAGTGACGCCATCTCCCACCCGATGGACGGCGATATTCCTCGCCGCCGCGACGATCCTCGCCGCCGGGGCGGCGGCGGTCTGGTGGACCGGCGTGCGCGCCGCCGAAACCGAACTGTTGCGCACGGACGCCGACGCCATCCCCGCACGGCCCGCCCTGGCGGCGTTCGCCGAAGCCCGCGCCCGGCCGGTCTACGCCCGCGCCTGCGCCGGCTGTCACGGCGGCCGTCTTGAGGGTGATGCGCGGCTGGGCGCGCCGAGGCTGGCAGGCCACGTCTGGCTCTATGGCCAGGGGCGGGTCTCGGAGATTGAACAGACCCTCACCCACGGGGTCCGGTCGGGCGATCCGCGCGGCCGCAATCTGGCGAGCATGCCGGCCTTCGCCCGCCCCGAGCCCTACGGGCGCTATCACATCCCGCCTCTCGGACCGCGGGACATCCGCGACGTGAGCCTTTACATCCTGAACCTCCAGGGCCGGGGCGGAGATCCCGCCGCGGTCGCGCGCGGCGACGCCGTCTATCACACCCGCGGCGGCTGCTACGATTGCCACGGCCAGGACGCCAGGGGCGACGGAGCGATCGGCGCGCCGGACCTGCGGGCGGGTCGACGGCTCTATGGCGACGGCTCGGCGGCGTCGCTCTACGACAGCATCGCCTATGGCCGCGCCGGCGCCTGTCCGGCCTGGAGCGGCCGGCTTTCCGCGGCGAACATCCGCGCCCTGGCGGTGTTTCTTCATGACCGGGCGTATGCGGACGGACCGGTCGCGTGACCGGTTTGTCCGCCTCGCGCCTGCGCGCCGCCATCGCCGACCTGGCCGCCTGGAGCGCCCACCCGACCCGGTCCCTGGCGATCTTCGCGGCCGGCGCGATCATCGGACTGGCCGCGGCCGGGGTGTCGCTGTTCACCGCCAAGGGCGCCGCCGTACGGGTCGTGCCGCCGGAGGACGTCGCCCTGGTCAATCAGCGGCCGATCCTGCTCAGCGATTTCAACGCCCAGCTGCAGGCCCAGTACGCCACGCCGCTCGACCAGATTTCTCCCGCCGAGCGGCGGGCGACGCTCAACGACATGATCCGCGAGGAGCTCTTCGTCCAGCGCGGGCTCGAGCTGGACATGCCGGCCAGTGATCCCGACGTCCGGTCCGCCTTGGTCGCCGCGGTGGAACAGCAGGTGGCCGCCAATGTCACGGCCCGCAAGCTGAGCGAAGCCGACCTTCGCACCTGGTACGAGGCCCACAAGGACAGCTACGCCAGCGAAGGCACTCTGGCCCTGCACGATCTGGTCTTCGCCAGGCCGCCCGCTTCGCCGCCCCAGGCCCTGTCCGCCGCGCGCGCCGCCGGCGCCGCCCTGACCGCGGGTCGTCCGCTCGCCGCTGTGATGGCGGCGTTCGGGCTCAGAGAGTCCGGGCGGGTGAACGGCGAGGAGTTCTACTTCGCCGCCCGCATCCATCTGGGCGAGAGGCTGTTCGGCGTCGCACGGACCCTGATCGACGGGGCGGTCACACCGCCGTTGCAGGACGCCGACGGGGTGCACATCCTGGTCATGATCCACAATGCGCCGCCCGTGCCCCAGGCGTTCGACGACGCCGAGGCGCGCGTCGAACTGGACGCGGCCAAGGCCACGCGGGACCACGTCGCCGCGGCGGAGCTGGCCTATCTGAAGGACAAGGCCGACATCCTCATCACCCCGGGGCTTCGCTGATGCGGGCGGGGTGGCTCTGGCTGGTGATCATGGTCGCCCTGACGATCGACTCGCCGGCGCTGGCTCACACCCGCAGCGAGACCCATTCGGCCTGGGATGTCTCTGGCGGCGACGTCCGGCTCACCTTCACCATCCCCGACGTTGAGGCCCGCCGGCTGGCCGACCGGGGCCAGGACCCGGGCGACGCCGTGCTGGCGCGCTACATCGCCCCGCGCCTGGGGGCTCTGTCGCGGGGCGGGGCCTGTCCGGCGACCCAGACGCCCCGCCCGGTCGCCGCAGCGCCTGGCTACCGGCGATTCGAACTGGCGTTCCACTGCGCCGACCTCCGAGACATCCGCCTGCGCGATGGCGCCTTCATGGATCTCGTTCCCACCCATGTGAACTTCGCCCAGATCCAGACCGGCGACGGCCGCTTCGTCGAGCAGCTGTTCAGCCACGACGAGCAGACGCTGGCCCTTTCGGGCGAGGGCGAGACTAGCCTGCGTAACGCCGGCTTCCTCCGCTTCGTCACCATGGGCGTCATGCACATCTTCACCGGTGTCGATCACCAGCTGTTCCTGGTGGGACTCATCCTGCTGTCGCGGCGGCTGCGTGACCTGACCTTCGTGATCACCGGCTTCACCCTGGGCCACAGCGTCACCCTGGCCCTGGCGGTGACGGGCGTGTTCCGGCCGCACGCCGAATACATCGACGCCCTCATCGGCCTGACCATCGCCCTGGTGGGGGCAGAGGTGATCGCTTCGGCCACCCATCGCCCCGGCGTCGTCGCCGCCGGCGCGGCGGCTCTGCTGGCGCTGCTGGGTCTGGCCTCCCTGGCCGGGGCCGGCGGCCTGCCGCCCTTACTGCTGATCGGGGCCGCCCTGTTCTCGGGCTGCTATCTGATGATCTCCGGCCACGTACGCGACGCGGCGCGCCTGCGCCTGGTGGTGACCCTGGTGTTTGGCCTGATCCACGGCTTCGGCTTCGCCGCCGACCTGCTGCAGATGCGCCTGCCCAGGGTCCGCCTGGCCGAGCTTCTGGTCGGCTTCAACCTGGGCGTCGAGATCGGCCAGCTCGCCCTGGTGCTGGGGGTCGTAGGGGTGGTCGCAGTTCTGGCCAGGGCAAAGCTGGTTCTGCCGAGGCCGCTGGTGGCCGACTTCGCCTCGGCCTTCCTGGCGGCCATGGGCCTCTTCTGGTTCGTCAGCCGCAGCTTCGCCTGACCTCGGGAGGGGCTCTCGCGGCTCCCCCCTTGGCGCCGGGCGGGAAATCTGACCCTCATGCCGGCGGGAGAGGGCGGCGGGCCCGCGCGGGCGGACCCGTGAACGCGCGGACCAGGAGACAGCGCGATGCGCACCGATGTCGAGTTCCCGAGCCATGACCTGACCTGCAGGGGCTGGCTCTACCGTCCCGAAGGCGCCCCGGCCGCGGCGCCGGCCATCCTCATGAGCCACGGCTTCTCGGCGGTGAAGGAGCAGGGGCTCGACGGCTTCGCGCGGGGATTCTGCGCGGCCGGTTTCGTGGTGCTGGCCTTCGACTACCGCTTCCTGGGAGCGAGCGACGGCGCGCCGCGCGGCCGGATCATTCCCCAGGAGCAGCATGACGACAACCGCTCCGCTCTTGAATGGCTGACGCGCCAGCCGGGTGTCGATCCGGCCCGGATAGGCATCTGGGGCAGCTCCTACTCCGGCGGCCACGCCCTGTTCATGGGGGCCATGGATCCGCGCCTCAAGGTGGTCGTGGCCCAGGTTCCGGCGATCTCCACCGCCCGGTCACTGATCGCCATGGCCGGGCGCGACGGCTTCGCCGCCTATCTGCAGATGCTGGCCGACGACCACGCCGCGCGGAACGTCGGTGGTCCGGGCGGGCAGATCCCCGTCGTCGCGCCGGAGGGCCAGCCGGCCGTGCTGGGCACGCCCGATTCCTGGGCCTGGTTCAGCGCCTCCGGCGCCGCTGATGCGCCCAACTGGGTCAACAGCACCAGTCTCGAGAGCGTGGCGCGTCTGGCCGAATACGGCCCGGCCGCGTTCATCGACCTGATTTCGCCCAAGCCGCTGCTCATCCAGGCCGCCCGCGGCGACAGCCTCATACCCATAGACCAGGTCCGTGAGGCCTTCGCCCGGGCGGGCGAGCCCAAACGACTGGTCGAATACGACGGCGGCCACTTCGACCTCTATCCGGGCTCGCCGTTCCATGAACAGGCCCTGGCGGCGGCGACCGACTGGTTCAGTTCGCATCTGTGAAGGTTCCCGTGCGACGCGGGAGCGTGGGTCTGGACGGGGCAGGGCGGGTTGGATCATTGGACGGGTGATGTGGAACGCCGCGCCGCCCTTGCCGTCGGTGTCGCGGATTGCCTGCGGGGCCTGAGAGGCGAGAGCGTCCTCTATCTGCCCACTCCTGGCAACGCCGGCGACAGCCTGGTGCAGATGGGCGCCTATCAGGCCCTGGCGCGCGCCGGCGTCGGTTTCACCCCCATCAGGCCTGGCCATGACGTCGACGGCCGGACGGTCGTCGTCGGCGGAGGCGGCAATCTTGTGCCGCTCTATCGCGAGCTCCGGCGCGCCCTGCTGGATGGGGGACTCCTGCGGCGTTGCGGCAGACTGATCGTGCTGCCCCACACCATCCGCGGAAACGAGGATCTGCTCGCGGCGATGGACGGTCGCGTCACCCTGTTCTGCCGGGATCCGGAGTCGTTTCAGCAGGCGCGGGCGCATGCGCCGGCGGCGCGCGTCCTGTTGGAGCACGACATGGCCCTGCATCTCGACGTCGCGCGGTTCGACGCCGAGGCCACCGACCTCTCGGACGCCCCGGCGCTCTTCGAGAGGCTGACCGCCCGCTGGGGGCGATCCTTCGCCGCGGACGACCGGACGACGGTGAGGAATCTCTTCCGCGCCGACGCCGAGCGCCTCGGACCGGAGCCGCCCCCCGACAATCTGGACCTGTCCCTTTTGCTCCAACGGGGAACCTGGCCCGAGGAAGCCATGCGGGCGGTCTACTGCCTGTTCCAGGCCATCCGCCGTTCGGGAGAGGTGCGCACCGACCGCCTGCACGTCGCCATCGCCGCTTCGCTGGTTGGCCGGCCGTGCCAGCTTCACGACAACAGCTATGGCAAGAACGCCGCGGTCTACCGCCACACCATCGCCCGCTACGCCAGCCCGGGGCTGGTCACCTTCGTCGCCGGGGCGCCGGCGTGACGTCCGGCCCCGCCGGGGGCCTGGTCCGTTCGCCCGGAACAGATGTGGACAGTGGATCAGGCCCCGGGCCCGGGAGACGGCTTGTCGCCACAGAGAACAACCTTGAGCCGCTTCGTGCCGGGCCACCGCTCGCGATCCGCGAGATTGCCGGTCACGCCGGTTGGTCAGCGGGACAGCTGCCTCCGGTTTCAGGCGCCGCGCGCCGGCAGACTCGCCCTCAGCCGCCGGCCGGCCGGGCCGGCCGCGGCGCCGTCAGGATGGCGGCGGTGGTCTCGATGATGTCCTGCAGGGCGCTCTCCGACCGCCAGGTGGGGTGGCCTCGCGAGCGGTCGGCGAGGAAGGATTCGCGCAGGGCCAGGACGGCGCCGAGATAGGAGCCCATGAGCACGAAGCGGCGGTTCTTCTCGGCCAGGGTCAGGTCGGGCATCAGCGGTCGGAGCAACCGGAGGCAGCGCTGGTAACCGACGTTCCAGCGTCCCTCCAGCGCCTCGAGCATCATCACCGGATGGTTTGTGCTCAGGTCGAGCAGGAAGCGGCTGAAGTACTGGGTCTCGTCCGGCTCGTCCGATTTGAGCTCCACGGACGGCAGGATGATCGCCTCGACCAGCTCCCGCACGGTGGGTGGGTCGCCCCGCGCCTCCATGGCGTCGAGCATGGCCGTGCGCCGCCCCTCGATGACGACGGCGCCGTCCACCAGGATCTCCCGGGCCAGCGCCTCCTTGGCCCCGAAATGATAGCCCACCGCGCCGTGGTTTTTCTGGCCGGCGGCCTTGGCGACCTCGCGGACCGTGACATTGCGAAAGCCGCGTTCCGCGAACAGACGGCGGGCGACCCGTTTGAGCCTTACGCGCGTGTCCAGTTCGGCCGGCGTGGCCGCTTGCGATCCTGTCATGTTGACATCGATACCGCGAAACGCGTATCAAATCATCTGATTTATCCAACTGACTTAGTTGGTTTAGGGTGTCCGGGACGCGGAACGTCGCCCGGCCGCCTAGGCGTCAGGGCTGGCGCCGTGAACCGCGAGGGGGGGAGAGAAACGCGCGGCCGCCACCCGGGGTGGGACGGCCTCTGGGAGGACCTATGAGCAAGCTTCTGGAACCCTTTGAAGCCAAGGGGCTGCGCTTCAAGAACCGCATCATCCACGAGCCGACCACCCTGAACATGTCCGATCCGCAGGGCTACGCCACCCGGCGGCTGGCGGCGGCCTATGGCGCCATCGCCCGCGGCGGCTATGCGGCGACGATCGTCGGCGCCACCTGTGTTCGCCGCGACGGCCTGATCAACGAGCGCATGCTCGGGCTCTACGACGAAGACTACATCATCGAATTCCGCGACACCGTCGCCGAGATCAAGAACAACGACTCCCTGGCCGGCATCCAGCTGTTCTACGGCGGCCTGATCCCGGGTCTGGGGTCGACCGTGCCGCTGAAGCCCGGTCAGGGCTGGATTCCGGGCACCGTCGCCTGGGGGCCGAGCAACGCTTATGTCATCGGCAATCCGCAGAGCGGGGTGGTGCCCACCGAGATCTATGAGACCCTGGTCGAGGACTATGCCCAGGCGGCCCGGCGCGCCCGCGAAGCGGGTTTCGACTTCGTGTCGTTCCATTTCTGCCACGGCTCGCTGCCGCACACCAATCTGTCGCTGCTGTCCAACCAGGGGCGGACCGACAAGTACGCCGACCACTTCCTGTTCTGCGAGGAGATCCTCCAGCGCACCCAGGCTCTCTGCGGCGCCGACTTCCCGATCATCCCGCGCCTGTGCTGCGACGAGAATCTCGAGGGCGGCTTCGACATCGACTACTTCGCCGAGCACTACGCCCCGCGCCTGCACGCCCTGGGTGTGGCCGCGCTGGACTGCACCTTCGGCTCGATGCTGTTCGCCCCCAGCCGGCGGGCCGACACCCACTCCACCGAGTTCATCGGTCCCTCGTTCTTCTCGCGCAAGGTGATCAACCTGGAGAACATCCAGGCCCTGCGCGCCAGGCTGGTGGCCAGGAATATCGACATGCCGCTGATCGGCTCGGCCAATCTGATCACGCCCGACCATCTGCGCACCATGGTCGACGAGGGCGGCGCCGACTTCGCCGGGGTCTGCCGCCTGTCGCTGGACGACCCGGACTTCCCAAACAAGATCCTCAACGGCCGCGAGGATGAGATACGGCTGTCGACCCACACCGGCGCGTCCCTGCTTCAGGGCAACATCTTCGGCAAGGGCTGGGCCGGCTCGGCCCAGAATCCCAACTTCGGCCGCGACGACGAGTACCGCATCCACGCCACGGCCCAGCCGAAGCGCGTCGTGGTGGTGGGCGGCGGCTCGGCCGGCATGGAATACGCCCTCACGGCGCACGAGATCGGCCACAAGGTATTGGTTCTGGAAAAGTCGGCCACCCTGGGCGGCGCGATGGACTGGGCCGGCAACTATCCCAATGTGCCCAACATGGAGATGATCCGCCATCAGCCGACCTATCACCGGCGGATGATGGAAAAGCACGGCGTCGCAGTGCGCCTTGGGGTGGAGGCGACGGAGGCCCTGATCCTCGCCGAAAAGCCGGACGTGGTGGTCATCGCCACCGGCGCGCGAGCGGTTCTGTCGGAGGTGCCCGGTCTGTCGGCGGCGCGGGCCGCCGGTCAGGCGCTGACCCTCGATGAGGTCATGTCCCGCGAGGGCCCCCGGCCGGTCGGCGAGACGGTCATCATCTGGGGGGCGGGCGAGGGCGCCGAACTGGCCATCGACCTCAAGCGCGCGGGCAAGACGGTGCGCCTGCTCGAGGCCGGCCCGGCCTACGCCCCGGCCAACTACATCGGCTCACGGGCGATGGTCATCGGCATTTTCCTCGCCATGAGCGGGATCGCCGTCGAGACCGGCAAGACCCTGTCCGCGCTGGCGGATGGCGAGGCGAGCTTCACGCTCGCCGATGGGGCGGTGGAGACGGTCAAGGCCGACACAGTGATCATCTGCCAGGGCCGGGCCCCGGCGAACGATCTGGCCGCGGCGCTGACCGGCAAGGGCCTCGTTGTGCAAACCATCGGCGATGCCCGCGCGCCGCGCTCCTACGGTAACGCGATCCACGAAGCGGCCTATCTGGCGCGGCAGATCTAGGAAGGAAACCGGACCATGGCCAGCGAGACGCCCGTTCCCGCACCGCCCCTCACCCCGTTCATCCGCACCACGGCTGATGGCGCTCACTATCTGGCTGGCTGCCGCTGCACGGCCTGCGGCGAGATCTTTGTCGGTGAACGCCGCGTCTGCGCCGCCTGCTGCGCGCGCGGCGGGCTTGAGGCTGTCCGGCTGGCCGACACCGGGAGGGTCTACGCCTTCACCATCGTCGAGCGCAGTTTTCCAGGCGTGAAGACGCCGTTCGTCGACGTCACCGTCGACCTCGATGACGGAGCCCACATCAAAGGCACGCTGGAGGGCGTCGAGCCGAGCCTGGAGGGCGTGCGCTTCGATATGCCCGTCCGTCTGGCCTGGCGCGAGGCCACGCCGGTCAACACGCCCGGCAAGGCCTATCTGACCTATCTGTTCCTGCCCGCCTGACGGCGCCCCATCACCCGATCCAGGAGAACACCATGAGCGATGTTTATATCGTCGGTGTCGACATGATTAAGTTCGGCCGGTTTCCCGACCGGACGGTCCCGGATCTGGCCGCCGAGGCGGCCCTGATGGCCCTCGACGACGCCTGCCTCGGCCTGAAGGACATGCAGGCCCTCTTCAGCGGCAATCTCGGTCAGGCCAGCGGGATGGTCGGCCAGCGCATGCTCGCCGAGATCGGCCAGACCGGCATACCGGTGACCAATGTCGCCAACGCCTGCGCCACCGGCGCCACCGCCTTCCGCGACGGCTGGATGTCGATCAAGGCGGGGGTCTATGACCTGGTTTTGGCGGTGGGCGTCGAGCAGATGGGCAAGGGCCTGCTGGGCGGCGGCGGCGGCGTGTCGACCGAGGGCCTGATCGGCTCGGGGACCATGCCGGCGATGTTCGCCCAGATCGGCATGGAGCACACCCGCAGGTACGGCACCACCTTCGCCCAGTTCGCCAAGGTGTCGGTGAAGAACCACCACCATTCCACGATGAATCCCAAGTCGATGTACCAGGTGGAAACCCCCCTGGAACAGGTCATGGGTTCGGAGATGATCGCCTATCCGAACACCAAGCTGATGTGTTCGGTGAATGTCGACGGTTCGGCGGCGGCGGTCCTGGCCTCGGAAGCGGCGGTCAGGCGGCTGGGGCTCATGGACCGGGCGGTGAAGATTCGCGCCTCGGTGATGAGCAGCAATCCGTTTGAGGAGCGCCAGATGGCCATGCCGGATTTCAGCGGGGCGACGCGCCTCGCTGCCGGGTGGGCCTATGAACAGGCCGGCGTCGGCCCGGGGGACATCGACCTTGTGGAGTTGCACGACTGTTTCGCCACCGCCGAACTGGTGCACTACGAGAACCTTGGCCTCTGCGCCGACGGTGAGGCCGGACGGCTGATCGACGAGGGCGTCACCACCCTGGGCGGCCGGACGCCGGTCAACGTCTCGGGCGGCCTTCTGTCCAAGGGTCATCCCCTCGGGGCGACCGGCATCGCCAACATCTACGAGGTGGCCACCCACCTGCGCGGCGCCGCGGGCGCCCGGCAGGTCGAGGGCGCGCGCCTCGGCCTGACCCATGTGGTCGGCGGCGGTCCAGGCATGGGCACCGCCTGCGCCATCCACATTCTCGAAAAGGCCTGACTCCGCCCGTTCCGCCCAAACCCCCGCCAGCCAAGGAGAGCCGCATGAGCCACTTCATCACCGAGGATCAGGCCGCCCTGCGCGACGCGGCCGCGGTTTTCGCCCGCAAGGAGGTCGAGCCCCTGGCGGCGCGGATCGATCGCGAGGAACGCACGCCGCCCGAGCTCTCGGCCAAGGTCGCCGAGCAGGGGTTCTTCGGCCTGTTCATTCCCGAGGCGTATGGCGGGCTGGGCGCCGACCTCACCTCCACCTGTCTGGTGCTGGAGGAGATCGCCAAGGCCTCGCCCTCTTTCGCCGGCCTGCTCTCGGTGGAGATGATCCTCTGCCCGCTGGTCCTGCTCGCCGTCGGCAACGAGGAACAGAAACGCCGCCTGCTGCCGAAGACCGCCAGCGGCGAGCGGCTGATGGCCTATTCCCAGACCGAGCCCTCCGGCGCCGGCAATATCGAGTTCCACCAGACCCGGCTGACCGCCGATGGCAACGCCTTCCGCCTGAACGGCGCAAAACTGTTCTGCACCCAAGGTGAGGCGCGGACCTATCTGGTGATGTGCCGAACCGAACGGGACAGCCAGAAGGGCTATGGCTGCGTCATCGTCGAACAGGAAGCCGCCGGTTTCGAGGTCGCCCCCTATGAGCACAAGCTGGGCTGGCGCGGCACCAACACCGGGCCCATCGCCTTCACCGACATCGTCATCACCCCCGAGAACGTCGTCGGCGACCTGCTCACAGGCAACCAGGACTTCTTCATGATCGCCAACCAGGCCAGCTTCCTGGGCCACGCGGTCACTTCCCTCGGCTGCGCGGTGGGCATGTTCGACAAGACCCTGGCCTATGTGAAGGAGCGCAGCCTCTACGGCGAGCCGATGCACAGGCTCTCGCCGGTCAGTGACCGCCTGGGCACGGTCTGGAACAAGATCGAGGCGATGCGGGCGCTGCTCTACACCAGCACGCGCCTGTACGACGATGGCCGTCGCGACCTCCTGCTGGGCTCGACCTGCAAAGCGTGGATCTGCGAGACCGCGTTCGAGTGCTGCAACACCCTGCTGCAGATGTGGGGAGGCAGCGGCATCATGGATTCCACCGGCGTCAACCGCTACTTCCGCGACGCGCGGGCCAAGATGATCGCCGAGGGCGCCACCGAGATGCACACCTCGATCATCGCAAAGCAGGTGCTTGGCCTGGTTTAGGGCCTCAGCCGAAGACGATCGTCCTCTGGCCGTTCATCACCACGCGCCGCTCCACGTGCCAGGTCACCGCCCGACCGAGCACGCGGCATTCGATGTCCTGGCCCATGACCACCATCTCCTCGGGGGTGTGCTTGTGGCTGACCCGGGCGACGTCCTGTTCGATGATCGGCCCTTCGTCGAGATCGGTGGTCACATAGTGGGCCGTGGCGCCGATGATCTTCACCCCCCGGGCGTGAGCCTGGTGATAGGGCTTGGCGCCCTTGAAGCTGGGCAGGAACGAATGGTGGATGTTGATGCAGCGCCCGGAAAGGCGCGCGCACATCTCCGGTGAGAGGATCTGCATGTAGCGGGCCAGCACCACCAGATCGACGCCGAGCCCGTCCACAAGGGCCAGGATCTTCGCTTCCTGGTCCGCCTTGGCGCCCTTGTCGATAGGAAGGTGATGATAAGGCAGGCCGTTCCACTCGACAAACGAGCGCATGTCGTCGTGGTTCGACACCACGGCAACGATCTCCACCGTCAGCAGGCCGGCCCGCCAGCGGTGCAGCAGGTCGTAGAGGCAATGACCGAATTTCGACACCGCGATCAGCACGCGCGGTTTCACCCGGGTGTCGTTGAACGAGAAGGTCATGTCGAAGCGCGCGGCGATCGGCGCGAAGCCGGCCTCCATCGCCGCCAGATCCGGCATTCCCGCGCCGTCGCGCCGATAGACCACGCGCATGAAGAATTCATCATGCAGGCCGTCGTTGAAGTGGTTCGACTCGATGATAGAGGCCTCGTTCTCGGCCAGATAGCCGGCCACGGCCGCGACCACGCCGCGGCGGTCCGGACACCGGACAAGCAGGATGTTGGGGTGCGGCACGGCGGAACTCCGGATCGGGGGCGGACGCGGGGCCAGATCACGCCGGCGCGCCCGCCGCAAGCGATGACTTTCCCAGGCGCGGGGTCGGCCGGCGAGGACGATCAGTAGGTCTGCACGCCCTGGGGTGGCCGCATCGGCACGCTCTCGGTGTGTCCGACCCGCGCCACTGCGGCCTGCACCTCCGGCCGGGACCTGACGCGCCGAAACCGCTGTCTCAG
>CAIXWN010000059.1 GCA_903923135.1 uncultured Caulobacteraceae bacterium
CCCGGCCGGCCACGCCGGCGGCCGTGCTGCCTCCACCGCCCCCCGGCCCGGTCGGCTCGACCCTTCCCGAGGGCCGGGCGATCGACGCGGCGACCTTCGTTCCCGGCCTCACGGCGATCACAGGCCGCGACCTGATGGTCCGGGCCCAGGTCATCCTCGATCGGGCGCGCCTGTCGCCCGGAGCCATCGACGGCCGGGACGGCAGCAACTTCCGCCGCGCTCTGGCGGCCTTCGACGCCGCTCACAAGGTCGCCGTCCCCGCGGCCGGCCTGCCGGAACTGGACGCCGCCGCCTGGACGGCGCTCAGCCAGACCGACGCCGGCCCGGTCACCCAGGACCACGTGATCACCGCCGAGGAGATCAAGGGGCCGTTCCTGGGACGCGTCCCCGAAGGCATGGCCGCCCAGGCGCTGCTGCCGCACATGGGATTCGCCTCGCCCATAGAGGCGCTGGCGGAAGCCTTCCACATGGATGAGAGCCTGCTGCGCGCCCTCAACCCCGCCGCCGATTTCGCCGTCGCCGGAACCCGCGTGCTGGTCGTGCGGCCGGCCGCCGCGCCCCTGCCGCCCGTGGCCCGCATCGAGGTGGACAAGTCGCACGACGAGGTGCGGGCCTATGACGAGGCCGGCCAGATGGTGGCGGCCTTTCCCGCCACGGTCGGCAGTCACGACCGCCCGGCGCCCAGCGGCCAGTACGCCGTGCGCTTCGTGGTCAACGATCCGACCTACACCTATGATCCGCGCCGCCTGACCTTCGGCAAGCGCAAGAACGGCAAGCTGACCATCCGACCCGGGCCGAACAACCCGGTGGGATCGACGTGGATCGACCTGACCATCGAGACCTTCGGCATTCACGGCACGCCGGACCCCTCGGCCATCGGCAAGACCGCCTCGCACGGCTGCGTGCGCCTGACCAACTGGGACGCCGCCGCCCTCGGCCAGGCGGTGAGGAAGGGAACCGCGGTGGTCTTCGTCGGCGCCCAGAGCCGCAAGGGCTAGACGGCTCGCCGGGTCTGCCGCCACGCCCTCAAGGTCGACCTTGACTCATCGCCGCGTCGGTCCCCGAATGGCCCGGGGACTGGGGGGATGACCATGATCACACTTAGACAAATGAGCGCCCGCGCCGTCGGCGTCGTGGCGTTCCTTACCTTCACCTCGGCCGGGGCCATCACCCCGCAGGCGGAGCCGCCGACCTACAGCCGCATCAGCATCACCGCCCAGACCGGGCCAGACGACGCGCCGCGACGGCCTGTCTCGTCGAAGACCTGCCTGACGCCCCATCACCGCTGCCTGGTGGACGAGGCCGCCATCGGCTCCGCCTGCTGGTGTCCGGACGCTGCGTCGGCCAAGGGCCAGGAATCGGGCCGCCATATCGCTGACGCAAGGTGACCCCGACGGCCCCTGGCCTCAGGGTGACGCCGGCGCGTGTGGCGGCGTTGGGCGTGCTGGCGATTCTCGCCGTGGCCCTGACCGCCTATGGCTATGTGCAGGCGGTGACCACGTTCCGCGACAGCGAGAGCTACGCCCAGCGCATGCTCGACTGCGACGCCCGGGCCCAGAAAGCCGTGACCCTGCCCGCCGACCCGCAGCAGCGCATGGTCCTGCTGAACACCATCTCGGACTACTGTTTCAACGACATCCTCAACGCCGATCACCTGGGCGAGTCCAACATCCGGCGGGGCATGTTCATTCACCAGCGCTACGAGAACAACGTCATCCTGTTCATGGTGGTGGCGATCACCCTGGCGGGGGTGGCCCTCGCCGGCCTGCAACTGCTGACGTCCTACAATCTGGCGGCCACCGGTCACGGGGCCGGCGATGGCCCGACGGAACTGTCGCTCGAGCAGGGCCGGCTGTCGATCAAGTCGTCGGTCACCGGCCTGATCGTTCTGGGCGTGTCCCTGGCCTTCTTCGTCATCTATGTGGCGCAGGTCTACGCCATCAAGCCCACGGAGAGCGGCGACCGGACGCAGGCGGCCGCCCCGACCCCGGAATCCGCCGCAACGACCTCGCTGCCGCCGATGGAGGCGGGCGGCGGCAACGGGCCGGCGGCTCCCGCGTCGTGAGCCCTACCGCCCGGCCTCATAGTTGAGGATCGACGACAGCCACCGCTCGGCGGTCCTGGCGTCCCAGCCCTTGCGGGCGGCGTAGTCGGCCACCTGGTCGCGCTCGATCTTGCCGACGCCGAAATAGTGCGCTTCCGGGTGGGCGAAATAGAGTCCCGAAACCGACGAGGCCGGGCTCATGGCGAAGCTCTCGGTCAGCACGATGCCCGTGGCGGCCTCGGCGTCCAGCAGCGCGAACAGGGTCGCCTTCTCGGTGTGATCGGGCTGGGCCGGATAGCCGGGGGCCGGGCGGATGCCCTGGTATTGCTCGGCCAGCAGGACGTCGATGTCGAATGGCTCGGTGTGAGCATAACCCCACAGGTCCCGGCGCACCTTGTGGTGGAGGGCCTCGGCGAAGGCCTCGGCCAGTCGGTCGGCGAGGGCGGCGGCGAGGATGGCGCTGTAGTCGTCGCCGGCCGCCCTGAAGCGG
>CAIXWN010000060.1 GCA_903923135.1 uncultured Caulobacteraceae bacterium
GCTGGACGCCGAGGCCGTGGCGCGGGGCATCCTTCAGCGCGAGGTCGGCGAGACCATCGGCGTGGCGGTGGCCGATCCGTCGATCTTCAGCCAGGACGGCGGCCCCTCGATCGGCGAGCGGATGCGACGGGCGGGGGTGCGTTTCCGCCCGGCCGACAACACCCGCGTGGGCAAGGCCGGGGCGCTGTCGGGATGGGACCAGGTGCGCGCCCGCATCGCCGGAACCGAGGCCGGGCCGATGCTGGCGGTGTTCGACACCTGCCGCGATTTCATCCGCACCGTGCCGGTGTTGCAGCACGACCGGATGCGGCTGGAGGATCTGGACACCTCGGCCGAGGACCACATCGCCGACGAGACCCGCTATGCCTGCCTGGCGCGGCTGATGGCGCCGAAGATCGCGGCGGGGCCGATGACGGCGGAGGAGCGGTGGCGGCGGGACTGGCCGAAGGAAGGGGCGGGGGTGGCGCACTGGAAGGTGTGGTGAGGGGGGGCGTCCGCGCCGTCCTGCAGCAGTTCGCAGGCTTCCCCCGTTCGGTGCTCCGCTCGCGACCAAAAATCATGTACACGTCGATGATTTAATGTCGTCAGTGTTGACATTTAAAACGACGCGAAATTAACTGCCCAGAGCGTCAGCTTCGGACCGCCGCGAGACGGCGGCGCAGGCATAACGAGGGGAATTCGCGCATGACAAGGCAACGGCGGATCAAGGCGTGGCTGATGGCTTCGGCCTGTCTGGCGATCGGGATGGCGGCGCAGCCCGCACTCGCTGCGGACGCGGCGGCGTCGGCCAGCGCTGCTGACGGCGGCGCAGCGACGGTGGAAAGCATCACCGTCACGGCCCGGCGGAAGCCCGAAACGCTGTTCAACGTCGCCGCGCCTGTCACCGTGGTTTCCGGCGAGACGCTCAAGGCCTTCGACATCAGCGACATCATCACTGTGATGAACCTGGTGCCGAACGCGGTGGTGCCGACCAACCCGGACAACTACGTCACCTACATCAACATCCGCGGCATCCAGCAGGTCGACGCCCAGGCGCAGCCGAACTTCGGCATCTATCGCAACGGCATGTATGCTGGCGGCGAGCGGCCGAACTACGGCCCGCTTTTCGACGTCGATCGTATCGAGGTCAATTCGGGCCCGCAGTCCGGTCTCTACGGGCGGGACGCGGTGGGCGGCGCCATCAACGTCATCTATGCGACGCCGTCATCCAAATTCGGCGGCTATCTCACCGCCGGATATGGCAACTGGGACCGGACCGAGATCCAGGGCGCTGTGAACCTGCCGGTGTCGAGCGCCTTCGCGGTGCGTCTCGCCGGGTGGTACGAGAACCAGGCCAAGGGGGAACTCTACAACACCTACCTCAACACCTACGTCGACAAGAACCGGGAAGAGGGGCTGCGCCTAACCGCGAAGTGGCAGCCCACCAAGGACCTCTCGGTCCTGTGGATGGCGGAGTACGCGAACAACACGGGCCCATCGATCCAGACCTATGCGCCGAACGGGATCGGCGCACTGATAACGGTCAGCGCGCCGGAGACGCCCACCTCGATATCGCGCAACACCCCGAACGTGAATCACAACCACCAAGTCTATCTGTCGCAGGACGTGAAGTACGCCTCGTCGATAGGCGTGTTCGAACTGCTTTCGTCGTACAGCGACTACCATCTGTCCGACGTCGAGGACGGAGACCAGACCAGTGTCGACCCTGCCGGCGGCTTCCTCAACACCTCGCTGGAATTGCGGCGGCACGAGAGCGTGCGGAACATCTATTCCGAACTGCTGTGGCACTCGCCGCCGCTCGGCCCGGTGGATATCATTTCCGGCGTGTCGTACTTCGACCAGGTGTTCAAATTCGAGCGTCAGTACACGAGCTATGTTGACCTCAACTACCTGAGCGGCGCGGGCGGAAATACAGCCTGCGCGATCCTGCTGTCGGACCCGACCTGTCCCGGGGTTCCCGGCGGCGCCTTCCCCGCCCTGGGCGTGCAGTCCGCCATCTTCGAGGTTCCGGGAGGCGGTACGCAGGTCGACACCCAGTCGATCTCGGCTTTCATCGACGGGACCGTCCACCTGACGAAACAGTGGAGCCTCAATGCGACGGTCCGCTACACGAACGATGCGGAGCATCTGAATTTCCGCCAGTTCGCGACCGCGACAGGGCCCGGGTCGCCCTATATCGCGGCCCTGCTCGCCAACATCTTTCCGGCCTTGAGCCTGGTGGACAAGCCCTCGTTCCACAACGTCAGCCCCAGCGTCGAAATCAACTACCGGCCGACGAGCGAGTTGAACTTCTACGCGCTTTACAGCACCGGGTTCCGCGCCGGCGGCTTCAACACGGTGACGACCACGGCCTCCCTGATCCCCTACGGCTCTGAACAGGCGCAGAACTATGAAGTCGGGGCCAAGACGCTGTGGCTGAACGGACGGCTGGGACTCAATCTCGCGGCCTTCTACATGGCGCAGAACCACCTGCTGACCTACGAGCCCGATCCGATCGCCCCACCTCAGTTCGGCTTCTTCTATCTCGCCAACGTCGGGTCGGCAGGCACCTATGGCGTCGAGTTCACCGGCGTGGCGCAGCCGACGAGCTGGCTTTCGACATCGGTGACGGTGGGGTGGCTTGACGGTCACTACACCGGAGGGGTGTCCTACGGCGTGTCGCAGGCCGGCCAGCCGTTCCAGAACACCCGCACCTGGACGGTTAACGCCGAGGCCCAGGTCAGGTACCCGTTGACGGAGGGTTTCGCCCTGATCTCCGGGATCAATTATCACGTCGAGACCGGCGGGGTGCTCGACATCCCGACCCTGCCGTGGCCGACCCTGAACCGCCTCGACGCGACCTTCGGTGTGGCGCACAACGGGTTGAGCGTGGTGGTCTATGTCAATAACGCCTTCAACAGCCGCCCGCCCGACTTCGTCTATGGCAACGGCGGGACGACGCTGGTGCAGGGGGCAACCTATGGCGTGCGGGCGACCGCCAAGTTCTAGGGGACCGGCGGCGCCGGAGCGTTTCCCGATCTGATTGCAACAATCAGATCGGATCCGAAACGCTCCAAGCTTTTGAATCCAGGGCAAATCAATTCCGACCAGATGAGTCCATCCGGTCGGAGTTTGCCCCAAGGGGTCTGGAGTTCTGAATGGTCGAGGTCGTCGAGACGGACAGCTGGCCGATGCGCCGCGCCATCAGCCTCGCCTTCACCTCGCAGGTGAACGGGCTGGACTACCGCCTGGGCGTTTCGACGCCGTTCGCCGACGCGCCGCCCGCCGGCTATCCGGTGCTGTTCGTGCTCGACGGCGACGCCAATTTCGGCGCGGCGAGCGAGACGGCGCGGAACCAGTCGATTTTCTCACCCGGCGTCGACGCCGCGGTGGTCGTGGCGATTGGCTACCCGGTCGGCGAGTTGCGCGACATTCTGCGCCGAAGGTATCTCGACCTGACGACGCCAGCGCCACCCGAACCGATGGCGCCCTCCGACCCCTATTTCGGATCGGTTACCGGTGGCATGGACGGGTTCCTGGATGTCGTCGAACATGAGATCCTGCCGATAGTCGCCGGACGGTTCCCGATCGACGACGGCCGGCGCGCCCTGTTCGGACACTCGCTGGGCGGCCTGACGGCTCTGCGGGCGTTGCTCACCCGCCCCGCACTGTTCGACAGTGTGGTCGCGTCGAGTCCGTCGTTGCATTGGGACGATCGGGCAATTTTCGGCGACGCGGAGAGGTTCCTCGCATCGACGCCTACCGGCGAACGCCAGCCCGCCTTGCTGATCAGTGTCGGGGCGCTTGAGGACGGTACGTTTCCCATGACCGGCAATGCGCGAGACATGGCCGACCGCCTGAAGCCGGCCGTCGGTTCGCGGCTGCGCGCCCTGTCGCTGCATGTGTTCGGCGACGAAAATCACGACAGTGTCGTGCTGCCGGCGCTGAGCCGCGCCGTGCGGTTCGCGTTCAAGACGACCGATTGACGCGACCGCGATGCTTCGGCCCCGCGCCGGAGCGACAAGAAATATCCTCGTGCCCACGGGCGATCTGGAGATCCTGATGAAATACGCCCGCATGCCGATCGAAGTCGAATCCCCCGAGGAGTACGGTTACGCCAACATCCGTTACAACCTTTCGGAGAGTTCGGTATCGGACCAGACCTTCAAGGGCCTGTCACTGGCGTTTCCGGATCTGACTCTGCTCTATGGCGAACATCGTGGGTCGGAAGCGTTTCGCGCCTTGATCGCCGCGGAAAGTCCAGGACTCGGCGTCCGGGACGTGCTGATGACCGCGGGCGCGGCGGGCGCACTCTTCATCATCGCCACCAGCCTGCTCGAATCAGGGGACCATCTTGTGGTCGTGCGGCCGAACTACGCCACCAACCTCGAGACGCCGCAGGCTATCGGCTGCAGGATCTCCCATGTAGACCTCACGTTCGAGACTGGCTTCCGGCTCGATCTGCAGGCGGTGGAAAGCGCGCTTACACCCGCGACCAAGCTCATCAGCGTGACCACGCCGCACAACCCCACGGGGGTGAGCCTGACGAGGCGCGATCTCGACGGTCTCGTCCGGATCGCCGAACGCCATGGCTGTCGGCTGCTCGTCGATGAAACCTACCGCGACCTCAGCTACGACGAACCGCCGCCGATCGCCGCGGCCCTGAGCACCCGGGCCATCAGCGTCTCTTCGCTGTCGAAGGCCTACGGCGTTCCTGGCGTCCGAATGGGCTGGATCATTACCCGTTCCCCCGAATTGCAGGAGCTGTTCCTGGCGGCGAAGGAGCAGATAAGCATATGCGGCAGCGTCACGGACGAGTGGATCGGCCTGCAGGTGATGTCGCGCAGGCGGGAACTCCTGGACCGAACACTTCCGGAAATGCGCGCACGACTGGCGGAGGTCGAGACCTGGATGGCCGGCGAACCTCTCCTCGAGTGGGTCAAGCCCAGCGGCGGGGTCGTGTGCTTCCCGCGCATCAAGGAGGCTGCCCAGATCGATCTCGAGGACTTCTACCGAAGACTTCTAAGCGATCACGGCGCCTACGTTGGCCGCGGCCGATGGTTCGAAATGCCCGATAGCTACTTCCGTTTGGGATATGGCTGGCCGAGCGCGACAGACCTCACGGGCGGGCTACAGGCGATCTCCGCCGCGTTGCGTCCATAGCTAAAAACGCCTTTCGTCCGAATCGAAGTTTTTGATCGTTTAACGGCGCTCCGCCGGACCTCAGCGGCCTCCGAACAACATCTTGGTCTCGAGGTACTCGGCAAGTCCGTAGGCTCCCCACTCGCGGCCGTTGCCAGACTGCTTGTAGCCGCCGAACGGGGCGCCGTAGTCTGCTTGCGTTTCGTTGATGTGGACCATGCCGCTGCGTAGGCGTCGCGCGAGCTTCGTCGCGCGGGCATGATCGACCGACCAGACCGCGCCGGAGAGGCCGTAACGTGTGGAATTGGCGATCTGAATGGCCTCTTCCTCGTCGCGCCAGGTCATGATGCACAGAACCGGCCCAAAGATCTCCTCCCGAGCGATCTCCATATCGGCGGTGACGTTCGCGAAAACGGTCGGAGGGACATAGTAGCCGGTGACCAATCCCTCCGGCGCGGCCTCGCCGCCGGCCACCATCTGGGCGCCGCCTTGGAGCCCGGAGCGGATAAATCCCCTGACGCGCTCCAACTGGTCTCGGCTGGCGACCGGCCCCATGGTCGTCGCCGGGTCCGCTGGATCACCGACTATGACGGTCTGAGCCGCGGCGATGGCGCCCTCGATCGCCTCATCCTGGCGGTCCTCCGGCACGAGCAGCCGGGTCCAGGCGGCGCAGGACTGGCCGCTGTTGCGGAACAGGCGGGAGGCGGCCATTCGGGCGTGGGCGCGGATATCGACATCGGGCAACAGGATGCAGGCGGACTTGCCGCCCAGTTCCTGCGCGATGCGCTTGACCGTCGTCGCGCCCGCCTGGGCGACAGCGACGCCCGCCCGGTTCGAGCCGGTGATGGAAACGAAATCGACCTCCGGATGTCGAGCCAAGGCCTCACCAACCACTGGGCCAATCCCGCCGACTAGGTTGAACACGCCCGGAGGTACGCCAGCCTCGTCGAGGATCTCCGCGAACAACCAAGCGTTCAACGGTGCGACCTCGCTGGGTTTGAGCACCATCGCGCAGCCAGCGGCGAGGGCGGGAGCGACTTTGCAGGCGATCAGGCTGATTGGCCAGTTCCAGGGGGTGATCAGCGCGCAGACCCCGATCGGCTCCTGGACCACGATGCCACCGGCCCGAGGGGTCTCGAAGGCGTAGGTCTCCAGCGTGCGGGCCGCCTCGGTCAGGTGAGCCAAGCCCTGCGGCACATGCGATCCACGGGCAATGGCGATCGGGGCCCCCATTTCGGCCGAGATCAGCGCCGCCATTTCCTCGGATCGACGCTCGTAGACCGCGATGATCCGCGCTAGCAGCGCGCGGCGCTCCTCTACGGTGGTCAGGGAGAAGGTTTCGAACGCGCGGCGGGCGGCCATCACGGCTCGATCGACGTCAGTCGCGCCGCCGAGGGATATTCGCGCGATCTC
Organism: uncultured Caulobacteraceae bacterium; assembly: GCA_903923135.1. Lineage (GTDB taxonomy): Bacteria > Pseudomonadota > Alphaproteobacteria > Caulobacterales > Caulobacteraceae > Acaudatibacter > Acaudatibacter lapponiensis. The sequence goes on from CAIXWN010000060.1 coordinate 6,535, forward strand.
GCGCTCGTTCGCCGGATTGATCACCGGGAGTTCGCCGGCCGCGGCCGGCGCGACCCAACGGCCGTCGATGAAAAAGTCCCGAGTGTGTCGCATGGCGAGACTCAGCCGGCTGCAGGGATAATCGGGACGACGATGTGCGACGGGCGGTCGGCATCGAGCCAGACCGTGTTCCGCGCGATCATGGTGTCACCATCGAGCGACGGCGAGCCGCCGGTGTTGGGGTTCCGGTCGAAGCGCGGGAAGTTCGAGCTGGAAATGTCCAGCCGGATCCTGTGGCCGCGGGCGAACAGATTGCTGGTTGGGTAGAGTTCGATCTCGATCGGATAGACCTCGCCCGGGGTGACCGGACTTGAGTGGCCGGTTCCGCCGCGATAGCGCAGTCGCAGGATGCTGTCGGTGAGGTTGAGCGCGAAGCCGTCGGGTGTGGTTTCCGATGGTGGATAGACGTCGATCAGTTTGGCGGTGAAATCCGTGTCGGCTGCGTCGGTGGAAACCCACAGGCGGGCGATGACCGAGCCGGTCAGCTCGACGGGGTCGGCCAGCGGTTCGGTTTCGAACACAAGCACATCGGCTCGGTCCGCCAGCGGTCCGGTCCTGTCACGAAGCCGAAAGGTATCCTCGCGGATACGCTGATCGAAGCCCCCGGCCTTGACGATGCTGACGATCCTCTGAGCGTGCGGCAGATCGTGATAGGCCGAGATATCCGGCGCGTCGGCGGGCACGTCGGACAGGGACGACACGCTGCCCCCGATCGTGGGCACAGGATCGGCTGGGTCGTAGAGGAATTCGCGTGGCGCTGCGCCCTCGGCCGGTGGGGCGGGGCTTAGAAAGCCGTTCGTGTGCAGATGGAGGACGCGATATTCGGTTCGCGCGAGCGGCCAGTCCAGCTCGTCGCGCCAGACGCCGCCGTGATCCAGCAGGCCGCCGGAGCCGATGGCGCCGGAGCCGCCACCCATAACGAATATGCGGACAGGCGCCTCCGCCTGGCTCGTCGGCGGAATGCCCTTCAGTTCACCGTCAAACCAGCGCAGCAGGAAGGTCTTGTAGTCGGCCATGGCGGCGGTGGGCCCGAGATCGACGCCGCCGGACGTCGATTGCTCGACGGTCTGAGTCCCGTGTAGCCAACCTCCCATCATCAGGCGAGCTGGCTTACCGCCCGCATCGCGATGGGCCTGGTAAAGCTCGGGGGTCCCCCGGGCATAGCTATCATACCAGGAGCTTATATACAGGGCCGACACCCGCGCGAGGGCCTGAGCATGGCGGCCCGGCGCATAGGATGGGCTCTCCCAGAGGGGGGAACGATCCTCGTTTCGCATCAGCTCGAACGGCCACTTCCGGTAGCCCGGCGTCAGATCGAGCTGCGTCTCGCCGGGGGCGATCGGCCAATTTCTCAACCAGTCCTGGAAACGCTTCTCCGGATGGACCAGGGCCGCCTCAATGTCCGGCGTCTTGGCGAGCGCCGCCTGGGTGTTTTCCGCCGAATGCCAGAAGGCCCAGGCGATCCATCGTAACTCCAGAGCGCCGGCGTGCCGCACGGAACTCGACCAAGCGTCCGAGCCGCTCATCATCGGCACGATCGTCTTCAGGCGAGACGAACCCGCCACGGCCATGGCGGTCTGTGTCCAGCCCGACCAGGACGTGCCCCAACTCCCCACGTCGGCGTCGCCCCACGGTTGGGCTTCGATCCAGCGAAGCGTGTCGAGGCCGTCGAGAGCCTCGGGCTCAAGGAAATCGGTCAAGCCTTCCGACTTGTAACAGCCCCGGCAGTCCTGCTGTACGACGATATAACCGTGGGCCGCGAACCAGGGCGCGAAGCCCCAGGTCCTCGCCATCTCGTCTTTGCTGTAAGGAGTGCGATAGAACAGGATCGGGGGGGGACCGCGAGCCGCCTCGGGGAAGTAGACGTCCGTGGCGAGCCGCACGCCGTCGCGCATCGTCACCATGACATCGTGCAGGATTTTCGTGCGGGCGGTCATCTCTAGACGGCCTGCGCCGGACGCTGCGCGCGCCCCTCCAGACGCCGGCGGACGATTGCGTGCCGGCGCGCGCTCAGAGGGAACATCGCGATGAAGACGGCCGCGCAGATAGCCAGGATCCCCGGCACGACCGCGTACGCGAGGGTGAGCGCCATCTCGGCGCCTTGGGAGTTCACCGCTCCAACCTTGTAGTGCATCCAACCAAGCAGGATGAGGACGCCGCCGGCGCCCAGGGCCGAGGCTGCTTTCCCGACCAGGGTGTAGAGGGAGAAAATGTTGCCGGCCTTGTTCACGCCAGACCTCATGAAATCGTAGTCGACCGCGTCGGACAGCATGGCCGGCGGCGCGAAATTCGTCGGCACACTAAGGAAGGCGCTGACGCCGACCAGCGCGGCCATGCCGACGAGGGCGTGACCGGGGGGCAGCAGCAGCACCAGCGGCCTCAGCAGGGCGTCGGTCGCGAGCCCGAAGGCCCAGGCCCGGTTGCGGCCGAAGCGGTTCGACAGCCACGCCCAGACCGGAGCGGTGGCGATCTGGACAATGAAGAAGCCGATCATCAGGGGCGCGAAGGCGGCCCCGAGCTTCAGGCGATCGGTCACGAAGATCAGGAAGACGGACAAGTAGGCGCTCTGGCCCGCGTTCCACAGGATGGCGGCGACGGTGAATATCCGCAGCGGGCGGTTTCGCGTGGCAGACCAGACCAGCGATTTCAGGGTGAGTGGCGCGGACGCCACCGGAATGCCCGTAGGTACATAAATCGCGGCGAGGACACTGGCGGCCGGCATGATGATCGCGAACAGCACCGACATCGCGGTAAGGCTTGCACCCGTTATCTGTGTGGTTCCGGTCAGGCCGGACAGCACGATCGGCGAGAGCCAGAAGATCAGTGCGCCCGAGATAGCCATCACCGCGAGAATCAGATTGATTGTCGTCCGCTTTTCCTGGTCGCGAGAGATTTCCGTCGTCCAGGCATTTCGTGGAATATCGAAGAGGCTGAAGCCAAGATACAGAAAGTATGACGAGAGACCGAAGTAGATGACGTCCGATCGATGAGTGGGATTGAACAGGAACAGAATTGATCCCGCGCACAGAAATCCGCCCGCCAATACCCAGGGTTTACGGCGACCGAGCCTGGATTTCGTACGGTCGGAAAGGACGCCGATCATCGGGTCTGTCAGGACATCGAACAGCCTGGAGAACGTCGTCACAAGGCCGATCTGCACAAGGGTCACCTGTGTGTGCGCCGCGTAGAAGGCCGGCAGCACGATGTTCAGCGGCATGTTGACGAAGGCCAGGGCGAAGGTCGGCAAGCCCAACAGGAGCATCTGGGCCATGCTGGGCGTGGTGGCGCGAGGCCTCATTGAACCAGCCATTCCAGCTCCCGCGCCGAGTGCCCCCCGGGGCTACGCACTCTCTTGACGACCACCGTCTATATCCACATTGTGGACATTATGAACCGTTTGTCCATCGATCAAATCTCGATCTGTCCCCGCTCATTTCCGTTGGCCGCCGCACGGTCGATCTCGCGGGAAACCAGCACCCATGCCGACCTGATCGAGGTGATCGTGACCGGTGGCGGGGTCACGGGAATCGGTCAGGCCGGCCCGACGCCCCACTGGGGCGAGTCCGTCGCCGGGGCCCTGGCCGACTTCGCCGCGATCGAGCCCCGGCTGCGGGCGCTTGGCGGCCGGGCGGATCTGCAGCAGACCTTGCCCGCCGGCGCCCTGCGCAATGCGGTCGACTGCGCCTTTTGGGACCTTGAGGCCAAGCAGACCGGCCGATCCGTGGAAGCCATCGCCGGCGTCCCGATCGGACCGGTGACAACGGTCTTCACCATCTCCCTGGACACGCCCGAGGCGATGGGCGCGTTGGCCAGGCGCGAACGGGACCGCCCGGTCATCAAGATCAAGCTCGGCCACTTCGCCGCCGACGCCGAACGGCTGCGCGCGGTCCGCGCCGGCGCGCCGGCCGCCCGGCTGGTGGTCGACGCCAACGAAGGCTGGAGCCTGGACCAGCTGATCGCCATGGCTCCCGTCATCGCCGAAACCGGTGTGCAGTTGATCGAGCAGCCCCTGCCGGTGCGGGACGACGAGGCGCTGCGCGGCCTGACTTTTCCCGCGCCTCTGTGCGCCGATGAAGCCTGTCACGTCCGCACCGACCTGCCGCGTCTGGAGGGGCTGTACACCCTCATCAACATCAAGCTCGACAAGACCGGCGGCCTGACCGAGGCGCTGGCGCTGGCCCACGAGGCGACGTCAAGGGGGTTCGGCCTGATGGTCGGGTGCACCTGGGGAACGACGCTGGGGATGGCGCCGGCCTTCCTCATTGCCCAGGCCTGCCGCATCTCGGACCTGGATGCTCCGCTGTTCCTCGCCGATCAGGAGCGCGACCAGTTGAGCTATGACGGATCCAGCATCTCGTTCGCACCCAGCCGGACGTGGGGCGTGTGAACCGCTGGTTCGTCGAGCGCAACTTCGGCCCCCGGATGTCGACTCAAGGCTTGGTGAGCGGCCGATTGCGCGGTAGTCAGGCGCCACCGGAGGGCGGTTCTTGTCGCATTCGGACGCCGCGCGGCGGAACCGTTCCGGTCGAAGGCAATCAATCCTAGAGAATGGTCGGACAGGTGAACGCTGATCTGCACGGGCGGGATTCGGAGGTCGCGCCGGATGAAGGCGCCGCCGGCCCGGCCCGCCCCTACCACAAGGGCAATGTCGCAAAGGATCTGCTGAAGGCCGCGACACGGTTGATGCAAAAGGAGCGGCTTGAGGATATTTCCGTTCGCCGGCTGGCCCGCGAAGTCGATGTCTCGCCGCGAAATTTCTACAACCACTTCGAATCGATGGACGACCTGTTCTTCACCCTGGCCGCCAGGAGGTTCGATCGCCGTGTCGCGGTGGCGAAGAAGATCATGGCGCAGGAGACGTCGAGGAAGAAGGTCGTCGTCGCCCTGGCCGTCGAGTTCGTCGAGGCCGCGGTGCGGGATCCCGAACTGTTCCGTGTGATGTTCGGCCGGATCGCCGCCGGTTCCCGGCACAAGCTGATGGGCCCGGCGTCGGTGGCGTCGTTCCGGCTGCTGGTCAAGGCGGTCTATGGCGATGACCGCTACAGGGTGGACGACTTGGCCTGGTCGATCGAAAATTGCGAGACCGCCTACAGCCTGTTCTCCCTGGAATACGGACTGGCCCGCAACATTCTCGACAAGCACATCCGGCCTCAGCCCAACACCGAAGAGACGCGCAGGCGCATCGTCGAGTCCATCGTCGGCAGTTTCGTCAACGGCACCTGCGGCGACGTGTTCAGGGAAGCCGCGCCCTGAGGCGCGTAGGGCGCTTGACGGCGGCCGGAAATATCCACATCGTGTACATCAACGCGGATGCGGGGTGACGTGTGGTCAGGACAATCATCGAGACGGCGCGGCGGGTCCGGAGCGGGGATCTCACGGCGCTGCGGGCGGTGGACGACGCTCTGGCCGTGATCGCGGCGAAGAACCCCGCACTCAACGCCTTCATCATGGTCGATGCCGACGGCGCGCGCGAGGCGGCCCGGGTGATCGACGCGAAGGTCGCCCGGGGCGAGGATCCCGGCCCCCTCGCCGGCGTGCCGTTTGGGGTCAAGGACCTGGAGGACTGCACGGGTTTCCGGACAACGCAGGGGAGCGTCTTCCTTATGGAGACGGCGCCGAAGACCGCGGATTCCGTTCATGTGGCGAGGCTGCGCGCGGCCGGCGCCATCCCGATCGGCAAGACCAACGTTCCCGAGTTCGGCCTGGACGGAAAGACCGCGCCACGGGCGTGGGGCGTCACCCGCAATCCCTGGAACACCGATCTTACGCCGGGCGGTAGCAGTGGTGGCTCGTCTGCGGCGGTAGCCGCCGGCATGACGCCCTTCGCCACGGCGACCGACGGGGGAGGCTCGATCCGTGAGCCCGGCGCCTTTACGGGGTTGCTGGGTCTGAAGCCCAGCCACGGGCGGATCGCCAAGGAGTCCGGCTTCTCGAACTGGTCGGTTCGCGGCGCCATGACCCTGACCGCCGCTGACACCGCCCGCTATCTCGACGTCGCCGCCGGCCCGAACAATCGTGACCGCCAGTCTCTCCCTCCGCCCGCCGTCCCTTACGAGGAGGCCATCGAGACCCTCGATCTGCAGGGACTCCGCGCCGTCTGGACGCCGGATTACGGTTACGCCGCGGTGGATCCAGAAGTCGCCGCCATCGCCGAAGCGGCCGCCCGTCGGCTGATCCAGGCGGCAAGGCTCGCCCTGGTCGACCTGAAGGTGCGGATGACCCCGGTCATTCGCCAATGGGGCGTGCTGAACTTCAGCGTGCTGGAAAAGGACTTCACGGCCAAAGGCTATCTGCCGGATGGCTGGGACAAGCTCGCCGAGTCGACGCAGTTCTACCTATCGATGATGAGGGAGCGGCGGGACGGGCCGTCGGTCGAGGAGTCGTGGCAGGGTCTGTATGCCTGCGAGCAGGAATTCGCGGCGATCTTTGGCGATGTGGATCTGATCTTCTCGCCGGCGACGGCCTGCCCGGCCTACGGCGCCGAGGCCCCCACGCCCACCGAGATTGGCGGCAAGGACGCCACCATCGGCGGCGCCCAGCCGTTCGGCATGTTCGCCAACATCTGCTGGAACCCGTCGATATCGATACCGGCCGGGGTGACGGCGGCCGGCCTGCCGGTCGGCCTGCAGGTGACTGGCCCGCGTCACCGGGATGACATCCTGGTGCGGCTGGCCAGGATCATGGAGAATGTCCAGCCCTGGGAGCACCCCTTCGCATAGAGGCCTGACGGATCGGACTGTCAGCGCCGAAAGACGCGGGCGACCTCGCCATTGCCCAGTTCGTGAATCGCCAGTTCGCGCGCCGGGCCCCCGGCCGGGTTGACCGCTTCCAACGAGAAGATGGAGTCGACGCAGAACAGCCGTCCGTCGGTTCCCTGGCCCATCGGCTCCACGCGACCGTGTCCGCCCGGCCGGCTCAGGCGGAGCAGACCGTCCTCCATCGCCAGAACCAGGGGCGGGGCAACATCCCCGTCGAACCGGAACTCGCCTTCGAATCGCCTGGCGATCGCCGGAGTGATCGGGACGGATTGGCGCGGCCGCGGCGCGAACTCCGGCCAACCGCAAAGAACGGCCAAGCCGTGCGCCGCTTCCAGATAGACGTGTTTCCCGGAATCGGCGTTCGTCATCGCAACCAGGCCGTCGCCCGATCGAAGCGATAGCCGGGCCATGCTCCGGAAACCCAAGTTGGAGCCCGTATGGCCGAACCCGAGCCCATCGCCAGCCCCATAAAGGATCCAGCCGAGGCCGAAATCCCCGCCCTGGGGCGTCAACATGGCCCGGGCGCTGGCCTGGTCCAGCAACCGGTCGTCTTTGCCCAGGGCGGCCTGCCGGAAGGCGAGCAGGAGCCGGGCGTACTCGGCCGGGGTGGTCCACAGGCCTGCCGCGGCCAATTGCGGCTGATACCGCCAGACGCCGTCCATCGGCTCACCGCGCTCGTAGCCGACCGCCGCGTTGGAGCGCGTGCTCAGGTCAAGCGGCTGGGCGAAGGTCGATCGGGACAGGCCGAGCCTGTCGAACACACGCGACCTCGCCACATCCCCCATCGGCGATCCGGTCAGGTCCTCGATCAGGAGCTGGATCAGTGTGTAGCCGGTATTCGAATAACGCTCCTGAACGCCGGCGGGCCCGGCGAAGGCCAGCGGAGCGTTCACCGCCGGTGGGCGCCCTTCGAGTACATCGATGGTCGACGGGCGGGGCGCGTCGGGGGAGAGGCTGAGGAAGCGGACGGTCGTTGCGCCGGAGCGGTGGCTCAGCAGACTTCTGAGCGTCACCGGGGCGCCATCGGGCACGGGCGCCTGCCAGGATGTGAGATGGCGGTTGATGTCGTCGTCGAGCCCCACCCGTCCTTCGCGTACGAGTTGCAGAGCCAGGATCGCGGCGACAGGCTTGCTCATGGAGGCGGCCTGAAAGAGCGTCTCCACGTCCGCGGTGCGCGCCACCGCCGCTTCCGCATGGCCCCAGACCGCCGCTTCGGTCACGACGCCGTCGCGGATCAGCGCCAGACTCAGCGCCGGGCATTGGAAGTGGGCGAGGCGGTCATCGAGGCGATAGCGGCGGTCCTCGCCGGCCAGCGGGGCGATCGGCCGCATCGCTTCGCGCAGCGATGCCAGCACGGGGCCCGGTCGGATTCCCTCCGAATGGGCGCTCATCGCAGGTGGCGATTGCGGGTCGCTGGGGGCCACGTCCACCTCGTCCGTATAATATACACAATGTAGACATTTTGGCGGACATCGGGTAAGCCTGTCAACGCGTTCTCGACGACCGCGCCGTCGCCCAGACGGTCGGCCGAAGAGTTCAAGACCCAGACTTTGCAATCCAATGCTGCCGCCATGGCCTTTGGGCTTCCCTGCCCCGGCGCGACTTCAATCCGGAGGCGACCGTGAATATTCCCATCCTTGATGCGGCGGCGGTGGAAGCGTGGGCGGGGCGGATCGATTTCGCGCGGGTGCTGCGGGATATGTTCGGCTCTCTGCATGCGGGACGGTCGGCGCAGCCCCCGCAGAGCCTGACACTGTTCCCGGATGGGTCGGGGGATTTCATCACCTATCAAGGGGTGATGCCCGACGCGGGCGTGTTCGGGGCGAAGCTGTCGCCCTATATCGTCCGCCCGGGCGACCTGCCGCTGATCACCGCCTGGACCCTGCTGATGTCGACGACGACCGGCCGACCGCTGCTGCTGTGCGACGCCGCGCGGCTGACGACCGAACGCACGGCCGGCGTGACGGCCCTGGCCGTCGACCTGCTGGCGCCGGCGGGCGCGCGGCGGCTCGCGATCGTCGGCGCCGGCGCACTGGCCGAGGCGCATCTGCGCCATGTCCTGCCGCTGCGCAACTGGGAGAGCGTCATGATCGCCTCGCGGCGCCTGGGGGCCGCGCCGGCGGGGGCGTTGGAGCGCTTCACTGCGCGTGACGGGCGGGTGGAGATGCGCGGCTCGGTGGACGAGGCAGTGGCCGGGGCCGGGGCCGACGTGATCCTGCTGTGCACCTCCTCTGCTGGTCCAGTGGTGGATCCGGAACGACTGGAGCGGCCGGCCCTGATCTGCTCGATCAGCACCAACGTCCCACGGGCCCATGAGATACCGCCCGCCGCCCTGCCGGGGCTCGACGTCTATTGCGACTATCGCGCCGCCGCGCCTCTGGCGGCCGGCGAGATGCTGATCGCGCGCGAGGCGCACGGCTGGTCGCCGGACTCGATCGTAGCCGACCTGGGCGAACTGGTCGGCGGCAAGGTCATCGACCGTGACGGGCTACGCCACGCCTTCTTCCGCTCGATCGGTCTCGGTCTTGAGGACATCGCCGTCGCGGCCGAGATTCACCGCGCCCTGTCCGCCAATCTCTAGAAGAACCACGACCATGAAGATCGAACCGTTCGGCATCGAGATGTGGATGAACGAACACGAGACGCGCTGTCTTCACAACGCGGCCGAGAGTTGCGTCGATTCCGTCACTCTGGCCGAGTTGACAGCCATGGCCGGCAAGACCGGCGTCCTGATGGACGAACTGCTGCCGCTGAAGCTGACCTACGGGGCGATCCAGGGGTCGGCGCGCCTGCGGCGGGCCATCGCAGCTCTATATCGGGGTCGGACGGAGGACGAAGTGGTGGTGACGCACGGCGCCATCGGCGCCAACGCCCTGCTGTACCAGACCCTGATCGAGCCGGGTGACGAGGTGGTCGCGGTCGTCCCCACCTATCAACAGCACACTTCGATCCCGGAGAGCCAGGGCGCGGAGGTGAAGCGCCTGGTCCTTAGGGAAGAGGAAGGCTATCTGCCAAACCTCGACGAGTTGGCGTCGCTGGTGACGCCCCGCACCCGTCTGATCTCTCTGACCAACCCGAACAACCCGACCGGCGCCCTGATCGACGAAGCGAGTCTGCGGGCCATCGCCGAGATCGCCGCACGCCACGATGCCTGGGTGATCTGCGACGAGGTCTATCGCGGGATCAACCAGACTGGCGACGACCTCTCACCGTCCATCGCCGAGATTTCCGACAAGGGCGTGGCTGTCGGCAGCATGTCCAAGGCCTTCGCCCTGGCCGGACTGCGCCTGGGCTGGATCGTGGCGCCGCCAGAGCTGTTGCACCGGGTGATGATCCACCGGGACTACGACACCATCAGCGTGGGCGCGATCGACGATCACCTCGCCGCCATCGCGCTGGAGAACCGCGACGCGCTGCTGGCCCGCAATCGCGATGTGGTGCGGACCAACCTTGCCAGGCTGGCTACCTGGATGGAGCGGGAGCCGCGCCTGTCCTGGGTGCGACCCGCCGGCGGCACGGTCACCCTGCTGCGCTACGACGCGTCTATCGGCTCGGTCGAGTTCTGCACGCGCCTGCTGGAGAAGACCGGGGTGCTGCTGGCGCCGGGGGCGGCGTTTGGCGTGGAGGGGACGGTGCGGATCGGCTTCGGCAACGGCGCGGCGGCGCTGGCCGGCGGCCTGGAAGGGCTGTCGCGCTTCCTCCGCTCACTCCCCACCTGATGGCGCCGAAGATCGCGGCGGGGCCGATGACGGCGGAGGAGCGGTGGCGGCGGGACTGGCCGAAGGAAGGGGCGGGGGTGGCGCACTGGAAGGTGCGGTGAGCGGAGGGCGGCAGGGGGATGCGTCGTCCCTTCGTTGACGTCGCGCGGCCCCACCGCCTAGCCTCCCATTGACGTCAAGGACCCACCCCCATGCCGGACACGCCTGACGAGGCCCCGGGCTTCGCCTCCGACGACGATGCGCCGATCCCCTACATGCAGCGCACGCGCGACTACTACGCCGCCATCGGCTACCCCACGCCCTATCGCTGGGCGCACTACGCCGACGCCCCGTTCCAGCCCCTGCGCAGGCCGCTGGCGCAATCGCGGCTGGCGCTGATCACCACCGCGGCGCCCTGGCAGCCGGGCAGGGGCGACCAGGGGCCCGGCGCCGCCTACAACGGCGCCGCCAAGTTCCATCAGGTCTATGACCGCCCGACCGCGGAGGACCACGACCTGAGGATCTCCCACGTCGCCTATGATCGCGCCAACACCGCCGCCGCCGACAGCGGCGCCTGGAACCCGCTTCCCGCCCTGCGCCGCCTGGCCGCCGCCGGCCGCATCGGCGCCCTGGGGCCCCGCCTGTTCGGCGCCCCCACCAACCGCAGCCAGCGGGTGACGATCGAGACCGACGCCCCCGACATCCTCGCCCGGTGCCTGGCGGACGGCGTCGATGTGGCCCTGCTGGTTCCCAACTGCCCGGTCTGCCACCAGACCTGCGCCCTCATCGCCCGGCGGCTGGAGGCCAATGGCATAGCAACGATCATCATGGGCGCGGCGAAGGACATCGTCGAACACGCCGCCGCGCCGCGGTTCCTGTTCTCGGACTTTCCGCTGGGAAACAGCGCCGGGCGCCCGCACGACGCCAACAGCCAGGCGCGGACCCTGGAGCTGGCGATGCGGGTGCTCGAGGCGGCGCCGTGCGCGCGCACCACCGTGCAGTCGCCGCAGCGCTGGGCGGCCGACGCCGCCTGGAAGGCCAGCTACAACAATGTCGCCGCCCTGTCGGCCCACGACCTCGCACGCCTGCGCGCCGAGTTCGACCGCCAGAAGGATGCGGCCCGCGCCAGCCGCGGCGCCCCGGACTGACCGGGGCCGTCGCCGTCAGCCGCCGGGGTCGACCTGGCTGAGCAGGCTTCTGGCCTGGTCCACGAAGGCCGTCGCCACCTCGCGCGCGAACGGGTTCTGGGTCTGGATGGCGGTGAACAGTTCGAAGGTGTCGGCGCCGATCAGGGCGCACAGCTCCAGCAGGTGCTGGTAGGACGGGGTCTTCAGCTGCTCATCCGGAATGCCCATGTTGACCAGCGACCGGCCGATGAGGTGGGTCAGGGCCTGGACATAGGCCATCTCGCGGTCGTGCTCCTCGGGCGAGGTCACCGTGACCTTCAGCCCGAGCAGACGGCCGAAGGCCGCCACCTGCCGGTAGCGCCGGCCCCGCACGGGGCAGACCACAAGGCGCAGGCCCGCCAGCCCGTTGCGGGCGCTCTGCGGCCCGAACAGGGGGTGGGTGGCCACAAGTTCGGCGTGGGCGGGCAGGATGTCGCTCATCCACCGCGCGGGCGCCATCTTCACCGAACCGACATCGACGACGAGGGCGCCGGGCTTCACATGCGGGGCCATGGCGGTGAAGACCTCGCGCATGGCCGTCACCGGCGCGGCGACGACCACCACGTCGCAGCCCGCCGCCTCGGCCAGGGTCCCGAAGGGCGCGCCCAGAGCCCTGGCCGCGGCCGCCGCCGCGGGCGCCGGGTCGGTGACGACCAGGTCGAAGCGGGTCCGCAGGCTGGCCGCGGCCAGCCGGCCGAACTGTCCGAATCCCACAAGGCCCAGGCGTTTCATGCGCGGTGCTTAGGCCGGTCATGGCCGTTTCGCAAAGCGTGCGGCGGATCGGCCGGTTTCGGAACGGCGGCCGTGCTGGAACAGGCGCGCATGGGCTGATAAGCTAGCCAGACAGCTAGCTAGATGGAGTCCTTCCATGCATACCGTCGGCGTATTCGAAGCGAAGAACCGCCTCACCGCCCTTCTTGATGAAGTCGAAAACGGCGGCGAGATCATCATCACCCGCCGCGGGAGACCCATCGCCCGACTGGGACCGCTGGACACAGGTTTCGATCGCGTCAGGGCCCGCGCCGCAGCGGAAGGGTTGCGGGCGGCCAGCAAGGGCCAGACCCTCGGCGGTCTGAGTCTCAAGGACCTCATCAGCGAAGGCCGCCGGTGAGTTTCGTCATCGACAATTCGGTCGCGCTCGCCTGGTGCTTCGAGGACGAGCAGACCGCGGGGATCATGGCCCTGCTGGACCGGGTCGCCGATGCGGGCGCCATCGCGCCGCAGCTCTGGCCGATCGAGGCGCTCAACGGTCTTCTGACGGCCGAGCGACGGGGTCGAATCGACAGCACGGTGCGCCTGCGCCTCGCCGGCTTCCTTCGACAGCTCCCCATCGACATCGACGAGGACACGGCGAGCCAGTCATGGACGACGACAGCGCGCCTGGCCGAACAGCACCGCCTGACGGCTTACGACGCCACCTATCTCGAACTGGCGGTGCGACGAGGCCTGCCCCTGGCCAGCCGTGACGTGGCGCTGATCGCCGCCGCGCGCGCCGTCGGCGTGGATCTGCTTCCGACCGACTAAGCCTCGCGGATAAGGCTCGCCTCGCATGCCGAAATGCGCTTGGATCGGCGCGGAGCCTGGCCGCCACGACGCCGGGCCGGGAGGAGCCTGAAGATGAAATTCGGCGTGTTCTACGAGCATCAGCTGCCCAAGCCCTGGGCCGAGGGCGACGAGGCTCGGCTGTTCCACGACGCCCTCGAACAGGTCGTCCTGGCCGACAGGCTGGGCTATGACCACGCCTGGGAGGTCGAGCACCATTTCCTCGACGAATATTCCCACTCCTCGGCGCCGGAGGTGTTCCTCGCCGCCGCGGCAGCCCTGACGAAGACCATCCGCCTGGGTCACGGCATCCGGCAGGTGATCGCCAACTACAACCACCCCGCCCGCACCGCCGAGTGCCTGGCCACCCTGGACATCATCTCGCGCGGGCGGGTGGATTTCGGCATCGGCGAGGGCGCCACGCGCCTGGAGCTGGGCGGCTTCCACATTCCGGCGCGGGAGAAGCGCGCCATGGCCCTGGAGTCGGCCGAACAGATCGCCAACATGATGGCGCTTGATCCCTATCCGGGCTTCGAGGGCAAGAGCTTCTCCATGCCCTGCCGCAACGTGCTGCCCAAGCCGGTGCAGAAGCCCCACCCGCCGATGTGGATGGCCTGCACCAACCGCGACACCATCCGCGTGGCCGCCTCCATCGGCGTGGGCGCCCTGGCCTTCTCGTTCATCGATCCGGACGAGGCGCGGGCCTGGGCGGAAATCTATTACGGCATCATCAAGTCGGACGCCTGCCGGCCGATCGGCCATACGGTGAACGCCAATATCGCCATGGTCTCCAACTTCTCCATCCATCACGACCGGGCCGAGGCGATCCGGCGCGGGCACGAGGGCTTCGAGTTCTTCGGCTATGCGCTCAACGCTCTGGTGGCGCACGACACCGTGCCCGGGCGCACCAATCTGTGGAACGAATACCTGGCCCAGAGGGGCGACCGCACCGAACAGGTGATCGCCGAGGCGGCGGCCCACGGCGCCCCCTCCACCGGCATCGGCACGCCGGACGACATGCGCCGGCACCTGAAGGCGTTCGAGGAATCGGGCATCGACCAGGTGATCTTCATGCAGCAGGCCGGCCGCAACCGGCACGACCACATCTGCCAATCCCTCGAGCTGTTCGCCGCCGAGGTGATGCCGGAGTTCAAGGCCCGGGTGGCGGCGCGCGAGGCGCGCAAGGCCGAACAGCTGGCCCCCTATGTGGAGGCGGCGCTGGCCCGGAAAACCTGGATGAAGCCGCTGGCCGACGACGACATCCCGGTGGTGCGCGCCTCGGTGGCCAAGGCCCAGGTCGGGCGCTAACGGCCTTTCCAGACCGGCGGGCGCTTGCCGGCGAAGGCGGCGGAGCCTTCGGCGCGGTCCTCGCTGGTCGCCCAGGCGGCGTAGGCGGGATAGGCCGGCTGGGCGCGCATGGCGGCCGCCACGTCCGCTTCGCCCAGGCCGCGCATCACCGTCTCCTTGGAGGCGCGGATCGACATCGGCGAGGCGCGCAGGATGTCGGCGCACCAGCGCTGCGTGGCCGCGGCGAGCTCGCCCGGCGCGACGACCTCATTGACGAAGCCCAGGCGCAGCCCCTCGGCGGCGCTCACCCGCCGCGAGGTGAGGATGAGGCCCATGGCCGGCTTGAGGCCGATCTGGCGGGCCAGCCGGTGCAGGCCGCCGCCCAGCGCCACCGCGCCCACCAGCGGCTCGGGCAGGCCGAAACTGGCTGTCTCCGAGGCGATGATCACGTCGCAGGCCAGGGCCACCTCGAAGCCGCCGCCGAGCGCCAGGCCGTTCACCGCCGCGATCACCGGCTTGTTCAGGTCGAAACGCTCGATCAGGCCGGCGTAGCCGTTCCTGGGATAGCGGCCGTGCCGGTCGGCCACCTTCAGGTCGCTGCCGGCGCAGAACGCCCGCTCGCCGGCGCCGGTGACAACGCAGACGAACTGCTCCGAATCGGCGGCGAAGTCGTCGAAGGCGACCTGCAGCTCGGCGTGCATCTGCGGGTTGATGGCGTTCATCACCTGGGGCCGGTTCAGGGTGACGGTGGTGACGCGGCCGGCGCGGCCGACGGTGATGAAGTCCATGGGCGGCGGACGTCCTAGCCGGGGGCGGGGGCCGTCGGGGCGGCCGCGGGCCGGGTGGCCACCGGCACGCCGGCCACAGCGATCAGCGATTCGACGCAGTCGCGGATCGAGTCGTCCAGCGGCCGGAAGCTCACCCCCGTCGCCGCGCGGATCCGCTCGTTGCGCAGCTCGGCCTGGGCCCAGATGGCGCGGAACTCGCCCTCTCGGGCCTTGAGGCGATCGGGGAAGGGATCGACAGGGGCGGTCCACTGGTGGCGCAGTTCCGGCAGCAGGCGGTCGATGCTGGCGCAGACGTCCTCGACGTTGCGCGCGTCGGTCGACCAGGCGATGTAGCGCTCGCCGTTCCTCACCGACAGGCTCTCCAGCAGGCCGATATGGCCGGCGGCGTCGTCGCGCACGTCGACCGTCATCCACGGCCGGTAGACGCCGTTCTGTTCGTAGCGGCCACGCAGCATGCCCTCGATGTGGTGCTGCCAGGGCCCCATGTCCTTCTGGTGGGCCGACTGGATCGGGCCGACGTTGTCGCCGGGGCAGCAGGTGACCGCGTCCCAGAAGCCGCTGGCGGCGGCGGCCTCGGCGAAGGCCCGCTCGGCGATCAGCTTGCCCATGGAATAGCCCTGGCCGCGCTCGGGGGTGCGTTTGGGGTTCATCTCGTCGGGATAGCGGTCCTCGTAGAACACCGGCCGGCGCACGACCTCCTGGAGATCCATTTCCGAGATCACCGCGGCCACCGAGGAGGTGACGATCACCCGCGTGACGCTGCGCGAGGCCTCGACGCTGGCGATGATGTGGTCGCAGGTGCGCCGCACATAGCCCTGGTCGTTGTAGTCGCTGATGTGGGCCACGTGGGCGACGCCGTGGCAGCCGGCGAAGATGTCGTCGAAGCAGCCGGGGCGGTCGAGGTCGGCGGCGTGCAGCGTCAGCCGCCCGGAGGCGTAGCCGGGCATGGCCTTCAGGAAGCCGGTGCGCGCCTCGTCGTCCACGCGTCGCACGCAGGCGCGCACCCGGTAGCCCCGGTCCAGCAGCAGCCGCACCACCCAGCCGCCGAGGAAGCCGGCGGCGCCGGTGACGGCGATGACGCCGCGTCTGGGGACGGGCGCCACGTCAGCCTCCCACCCGCCAGCCGGTCTGGGTGACCAGGGTCTGGAAGAAGGCCGCCTCATAGGCCTGCTCCGGGTCGGCGCGGACCATGGCGTCCAGGGCGTGGGCGTCGTCACCCACCAGGATGCGCCAGTGCTCGGCCTTCACCCCGTCGAGGATCACCCGGGCGGCGTCGGCGGCGGTCATCGGGGCGTCGTCGTGGAAGCGGCGGGCGGCCTCGGCCATGAAGCCCTGGATCGCCTCGTCGGTGAGGCTGGCCGGGTCGGCGCCCATGGCGACCATGCGGACGCGGGCCTGGGCGATGGCCGCCAGGCTCATGGTGTCGGAATCCTCGCCGGTCAGCACCTTGCGCGAGTTGGCGACGATCTCGGTGCCGATGTGGCCGGGCATCACCACCGAGCACTTGATGTGCGGGGCGTTGAGCCGCAGGTCGGTGATCAGGGCCTCGGTGAAGCCCTTCACCGCGAACTTGGCCGCCGCATAGGCGGTGTGCGAGGTGTGCGGGCCCAGCGACGCCCAGAAGCCGTTGACGCTGGAGGTGTTGACGATGTGGCCCTCGTCGGCGGCCATCAGCATGGGCAGGAAGGCGCGGCAGCCGTTGTAGACCCCGCCCCAGCAGATGGCGAAGGTGCGGTCCCAGCCCTCCCGGTCGCCGTTCACGAAGCCGCCGCCGCCGCCGATGCCGGCGTTGTTGAACAGCAGGTGGATGTGGTCGGTGTCCTGGTCGCGGGCGACGGCGTGGCGGAAGGCGTTCATCGCCGCCTCGTCGGAGACGTCGGCGACGAAGGTGGTGATCCGCGTGCCCTGCGGCGCGCCTTTCTCGCAGAGCGAGCGGGTGACGGCCATGTTGGCCTCGGAGACGTCGCACATCGCCACGTTGCAGCCCTCGGCCACCAGCGCGCGGGCCAGTTCGCGGCCCATGCCCGTGCCGCCGCCGGTGATCACGGCGAACCGGCCGGTAAAGTCCTTCATGGCGTTCCTCCAGACGTTCAGCCCCGCCCCCACGCAGGCGGAGGGCTTTGAGGCGGCGGCGGCGCGGCCGCGGCCCTGTCATACGACGGCCCGTGCGCCCGTTTCCATCCATAAGCGGCGCACGACGTGACAATAGAATCACAGGCCGGCCGTTTTCGCAGCCCAGGGCCGGATTGAAGGGCGGTTCGCTTGACGCTGCCCGCGGGCGGCAGGACACATGAGCGTCACAAAACGGTAACCCGAGATAGGCTCATGCAAACGCACCCTCTGGGACTGAAGCCCGCCGGATGGGCCCTGCTGATGGCCTCGACGATCCTGGGCGGCGCCCCGGCCTTCGCCGCCGCCGTGGAGACCCCCGCCGCGGCCAGCGGTACGGTGATCGGCGAGATCATCGTGACCTCGCAGAAGCGCGAGGAGAGCCTGCAGCACGTGGCCATGAGCATCCAGGCGCTCGACACCAAGAAGCTGGACCAGCTGAACGTCACCAACTTCCAGGACTATGTGAAGTACATGCCCAGCGTGTCCTTCCAGACCGCCGCGCCCAACCAGACCACCGTCTACATGCGCGGCGTCTCGGACGGCGGCAACGGCAACCACTCCGGGCCGCTGCCCAGCGTCGGCAGCTATCTGGACGAGCAGCCGATCACCACCATCGGCGGCACCCTGGACATCCACATCTATGACGTGGCCCGCGTCGAGGTCCTGCCCGGGCCGCAGGGCACGCTCTATGGCGCCAGCTCCGAGTCCGGCACCCTGCGGATCATCACCAACAAGCCCTCCACCAGCCATCTCAGCGCCGGCTTCGACGTCGAGGGCGACACCGTCGCCCACGGCGGCCAGGGCTATGTGCTTGAGGGCTTCGTCAATGTGCCGATCACCCCCAAGGTCGCCATCCGACTGGTGGGCTTTGACGAGCGTGACGCCGGCTTCATCGACAATGTGCCCGGAACCCGGCTGTTCACCACCTCGGGCGTGACGATCAACAACGCCGCCTCGGTGGCCAACCACATCAACAAGGTCGAGGTGTTCGGCGGCCGGGCGGCCCTGAAGATCGATCTCGACAACAACTGGACGATCATGCCCACCGTGGTCGGCCAGGACACCCGCGCCCCGGGCGTGTTCGGCTTCAACCCGGCCACCGGCGATCTGAAGGTCAACCGCTTCCAGCCCGACAGCGACCACGACCGCTGGATCCAGGCGGCGATGAACATCACCGGCAAGATCGGCCGTTTCGAGCTCACCTATTCGGGGGGCTACTTCAATCGGGCCGTGGACACGCTCTCCGACTACACCGACTATTCGGTGGCCTATGACGCCGCCTACGGGTCGGGCAATTCCTGGGTGGACAGCGCCAGCAACATCCTGCCCCACCCGCAGCAGGAGATCATCGGCCGCGACCGGTTCGAAAAGGGCAGCAACGAGCTGCGCATCGCCTCGCCCTCGACCGACCGCTTCCGCTTCATCGCCGGCCTGTTCCAGGAGCGTCAGACCCACTGGATCATCCAGGACTACCAGATCCAGGGTTTCGGCTCGCAGGTCTCCGTCACCGGCTGGCCCAACACCATCTGGCTGACCGACCAGAACCGCATCGATCGCGACGAGGCCGCCTTCGGCGAGGCGTCGTTCGACGTCTCCTCGCACATCACCATCACCGCCGGCATCCGCGGCTATCACTACAACAACACCCTCTACGGGTTCTACGGCTACAGCGCCGGCTACAGTTCCCACACCGGGGAGTCGCGCTGCATCCCCGGTCTGACCTTCCGCAACGCGCCCTGCGTCAACCTCGACAAGCCCGCCTCGACGGGGTCGGGCGAGACGCACAAGGTCAACGCCACCTACAAGTTCGATTCCGACAAGCTGGTCTATTTCACCTATTCCACCGGCTACAGGCCCGGCGGCGTCAACCGCAGCGGCGTCTTCCCGCCCTACCAGGCCGACTCCCTGACCAACTTCGAGGTGGGCTGGAAGACCAGCTGGCTGGACCGCTCGCTGAACTTCAACGGCTCGCTCTACGACGAGGACTTCAGCAACTTCCAGTTCGCCTTCCTCGGCCCCAACAGCCTGACGATCATCGAGAACGCACCGTCGGCGCGCATCCTCGGCGTCGAGACCAGCGTCGACTGGCGGGCCACGAGCCACCTGACGATTTCTGGCGGGGCCTCCTACAACGACGCGGTGCTGACGGCGAATTTCTGCGGCACCGACCAGGAGACCGGTCTGCTGATCACCCAGTGCGCCAATGTCGACGCCAAGGCCCTGAAGGGCCAGCAGCTGCCCTACACGCCCAAGTTCAAGGGCAATCTGCTGGCGCGCTACACCTTCGACCTGATGGGCTGGAACGCCCACGCCCAGGCGGCCGTGGTCTATCAGACCAGCCGCTCGCCGGCCCTGTTCACCGACGACATCCACAACCTCGGGACCATGCCCGACTTCGCCACGGTGGACTTCTCGTTCGGGGCGGAAAAGGACCAGCGGACGATGGAGGTGTTCATCAAGAACGCCTTCGACACACGCGGCCAGATCAACCGCTACACCCCGTGCACCACCTCGGTCTGCGCGGTCGGCTACACCGGCGTGCCGGCCGCCGTCTATGTCGTGCCGACCCAGCCGCTCACCGTGGGGATCCGCTTCGGCCAGAAGTTCTGAGGCCGCATCGGCGCGGACCCGCAAGGGGCTGACGCCGGTGATGTTCCCGACCGCAACATGCTAGAGGGCGCCCATGGCTGAGGCTCCCGTCGGTTCCCTGAACGCCGCCCTGGACCGCGCCCTGGCGCTGCTCCAGGCCGATCCCGTCCTGGCCGAGCGCCAGGCCGGGGAGATCCTGAAGGTCGTGCCCGGCGACCCGCGGGCGGTGCTGATTTTCGGCATGGCCCGTCGCCTGCGGGGCGACGCCGCCGGCGCGCGGGCGGTGCTGGAGCCTCTGGCCGCGGCCCAGCCCCGTTCGGCCCAGACCCACCATGAACTGGGCCTGACCCTGGCCGGCCTCGGCGAGACCGAAGGGGCCATCGGGGCCCTGCGTCACGCCGCCAGCCTCCAGCGCGACAGGCCCGAGACCTGGCGGGCGCTCGGCGACCTGCTGACCGCGACGCAGGACACCCGGGGCGCCGACGCGGCCTATGCCGAACAGATCCGCGCCTCGGTGACCGACCCGGACCTGATGGCCGCGGCCGACGCCCTCTGCGATGATCGCCTGGCCGTGGCCGAGCGCCTGCTGCGGGCGCATCTGAAGGCCCACCCGACCGACGTGGCGGCCATGCGCCTGCTGGCCGAGGCGGGCACCCGCCTGGGCCGCTATGGCGACGCCGAAGCGCTGCTCACCCGCGCGCTCGAACTGTCGCCCAGCTTCCTGGGCGCGCGCTACAATCTGGCGATCGTGCTCTACCGCCAGCAGAAGGGCGCCGAAGCCCTGGCGCAGCTGGACACCCTGCTGGCGAGCGACCCGGCGGACGTCAGCTACCGCAATCTCGCCGCGGCCTGTCTGGGCATCGTCGGCGACTATGAGCGCGCCATCGCGATCTATGAAGGGGTGCTGAAGGACCAGCCGCGGCAGCCGAAGATCTGGCTCAGCTTCGGCCACGCCCTGCGCACCGCCGGCCGCCGCGGCGAGGCCATCGCCGCCTACGGCCGCTGCCTGGAGCTCGCCCCGGGCCTGGGCGAGGCCTACTGGAGCTTCGCCAATCTCAAGACGGTGCCGTTCTCCGCTGGCCAGGAGGCGGCCATGCGCGAGCAGCTGGGGCGCGCCGATCTGACGCCGGACGACCGGCTTCATCTGCACTACGCCCTGGGCAAGGCGCTTGAGGACCGGGGCGATCCCGCCGGGTCCTTCGCCCACTACGCCGAGGGGGCCAGGCTGCGCCGCGCCGAGATTCCCTATGACGCCGACGAGGCCCACCAGGCCATGCTGCGCTCGAAGGCCCTGTTCACCCGGGAGTTCCTCGCCGCCCGCGCGGGCCAGGGGTCGGTGGCGACCGATCCGATCTTCATCGTCGGCCTGCCGCGCTCGGGATCGACGCTGATCGAACAGATTCTCTCCAGCCACTCGGCGGTGGAGGGCACCATGGAGCTGCCCGACATCACCACCCTGGTCCGCCGGATCGGCCGGCCGGGGTCGCAGGCGGAAGGGCCGCGGTATCCCGAGGCGATCGCCGATCTCGACGGGGCGGCCCTGGCGGCGCTGGGCGAGGACTACATCGAGCGGACCCGCATCCACCGCCGACTCGGGCGCGCCTTCTTCATCGACAAGATGCCGAACAATTTCCACCACATCGGCCTGATCCGGCTGATCCTGCCGCGGGCGAGGATCATCGACGCCCGCCGCGGCGCCATGGCCGCCTGTTTCTCGGCGTTCAAGCAGCACTTCGCCCGCGGCCAGGCCTTCTCCTACGATCTCACTGATCTGGGCCGCTACTATCGCGACTATGTGGAACTGATGGCCCACTTCGACGCCGTGGCGCCGGGGGCCGTGCATCGGGTGGTCTATGAACGCATGGTGGAGGACACCGAGGGTGAGGTTCGCCGGCTGCTGGACTATTGCGGCCTGCCGTTCGAGGCGGCCTGCCTGAAGTTCTACCAGAACGACCGGGCCGTGCGTACGGCCAGTTCCGAACAGGTGCGCCGGCCGATCTTCCGCGAGGGGCTCGACCAGTGGCGGCTGTACGAGCCCTGGCTGGGCCCGCTGAAAGAGGCGCTGGGGCCGGACCTAGCTGGATGAGGGGCGGACCGGCTCCGCCTTTCCGGTGTGCGCTTCAGGTCACAGGCTCGCCGATGACGTCGAAGCGGGTGAGGACGGTGGGCCCGAAAGCAGTGATGATGGCGGTGTCCACCGCGTCACGGCCATAGGCCATCAGGATGCGGCCCACCCGCGGGTGGGCGTGGCGGGCGTCGGCGGTGTGCCAGCGGCCGCCCAGATAGACCTCGAACCAGGCGCTGAAATCCATGGGCAGCTCGACCGGCACGCCGATGTCGGGCAGCCAGCCGGTGCAGTAGCGCGCCGGAATGTTCATGCACCGGCAGAGGGCCACGGCCAGGTGGGCGAAGTCGCGGCACACGCCGACGCGCTCGTTGAAGGCCTCCCAGGCGGTGCGGGTGTTGCGCGCATAGGGATAGCCGAAGGTTATCCGTTCGTTCACCCACTCGACGATGGCCTCCAGCCGCTTCCACCCCGGCGGCGTGCCGCCGAACAGGGCCCAGGCCGGCTCGATCAGGCGGTCGGTCTCGCAGTAGCGGCTGCCCAGCAGGAAGACGAGCATCTCGCTGGGCAGGTCGTCCACCTCGTGCTGGATGGCGTCGGGGGCGGGCTGGTCGGGACGGCCGTCGTCGGAGACGATGAAGTCGGCGCTGACGCGGAAGGGGCCGCGGGGCGCCAGCACCCGCGTGCAGACATTGCCGAACCGGTCGGCGTAGGTGCGCACCGGCAGATTGGGCTCCAGACGCAGGACCTGGGGGGTGACCTGATCGGCCATCCGCTCGGGCCGCAGGCTGAGCATCAGCATCATCGGCGTCGGGGCGGCGCAGTCCTGGACGATGTCATATCCCACGCGAATGTGCATATCGGCAGGGCCTTTGGCTGCAGGACGACGGAGGGGCTGTTCAAACGCCCTGGCGGCGGATCGGTTCCTCAGGCATGCGAGGGTGTCGAGCGTCTGTCGCCGGGAGGTGAGCCATTGTGTCGTCCAGGTCCATGACCCTTCTCGCCGCGGATGACCCGGCGCCCGCCGTCGCCGAAAATTCGGGCGCCGCATCGCCCTTTCTCCTGGTCTGCGATCACGCCGGGCGCGCCACGCCCCGGCGGCTGGGAACCATGGGCCTGCCGGCCGCCGGCTGGGAGGAGCACATCGCCTGGGACATCGGCGCCCTGGAGCTGTCGCGCCGGCTGGGAGACGCCCTGGACGCCTGCCTGATCCACCAGGCCTATTCGCGCCTGGTGATCGACTGCAACCGCTCGCCGGACCATCCGGCGTCGATCGTCACGGCCGCCGACGGCTGGACGGTGCCGGGCAATGTCGACCTGGCGGCGGACGAGGCGCAGGCCCGCCGGCTGGCGGTTTTCGAGCCCTATCACGCCCGCATCGGGGCGGAACTGGACGGGCGGGCCGCGCGGGGCCTGTCGACGCTGCTGGTTTGTGTGCACAGCTTC
The DNA here is from genome assembly GCA_903923135.1 of uncultured Caulobacteraceae bacterium. Lineage (GTDB taxonomy): Bacteria > Pseudomonadota > Alphaproteobacteria > Caulobacterales > Caulobacteraceae > Acaudatibacter > Acaudatibacter lapponiensis. The sequence goes on from CAIXWN010000060.1 coordinate 30,025, forward strand.
ACCCCGAGCATGGGGGGCGTCTCGCGGCCCTGGCATGTGGGCGTGCTGCATCTGGGCGATTCGCCGGCCTCGACGGCCATGCTCGACCTGCTTGGCCGGGAAGCCGATCTGGTGGTGGGCGACAACGAGCCCTACGCCATGGACGGCACCGACTACACCGCCCCGTTCCACGCCCGGCGACGCGGCATCGACGCGGTGGAACTGGAGGTCCGCCAGGACCTGCTGCAGGACCCGGACCAGGCCCTGCGCATGGCCGAGCTGTTCATCCGGCTGCTGCCCCGGGTGATCGCGCCGGGGTGACCCTTCAGACGTTCCGGGCGCGTGTTCGCGGCGGGGGTTGCCTCGCGCCGCCGCCCCGGGCGACTGTGCCCGGCGCAGTCCTGAGGAACCCGGTCATGAACGGTCAGCAGCTTGTCTATTTCGCCGATCCCATGTGTTCCTGGTGCTGGGGCTTCGCCGCGGTGATGGACGCGGTGCGGGAGACCTTCGGCGAGGCCCTGCCGGTTCGCCTGGTCATGGGCGGCCTGCGCCCGGGGACGGTCGAGCCCATGGCCGAGGCCGCCAAGCGCGAGCTTCGCGGCCACTGGCGCCATGTCACCGAGGCGTCCGGCCAGCCCTTCGGGCCCAGCGGCCTGGATGGTCCGGGCTTCGTCTATGACACCGATCCGGCGGCGCGGGCCGTGGTGCTGATTCGCCGCAACCAGCCGCAGAAGGCCGTGGCCTTCCTGGCGGCGGTGCAGCGAGCCTTCTACGCCGGCGGCGTGAATGTCACCGATCCGTCGGCGCTGGGCGCCCTGGCGGCGGGCTTCGGCGAGGACGCCGCCGCCTTCGCCGCCGACCTGAAGACCGAGGCGGTGAAGGAAGAGACCTGGCGCGACTACGCCATCTCGCGCGGGGCGGGGGTGAGCGGCTTTCCCACGCTGATTCTCGGGCCCCAGGCCGACGGCGCCTATGTGGCGATCTCGCGCGGGTTCCTCCCGGTCGAATCGGTCCTGCCCGCCATCCGGGGCAGTCTCGCAGCGGCGGCGGCCTGAGATGACCGTCGCCGCGCCGGTGAGGCTGGGACTGATCGAGGGCTACTACGGGCGGCCCTGGTCATGGGCGGCGCGGCTGGAGACCGCCGCCTTCCTGGCAGGCCATGGCTATGGCTTCTTTCTGTATGCGCCGAAGGCCGACGCCTATCTGCGCCGCCGCTGGCGCGAGCCGCACCCGCCCGCCGAGGCCGCGCAGATCCGCGGCTTCGCCGCCGCCTGCGCCGGACTGGGGGTGGAGTTCGGCGTCGGCCTCAGCCCCTTCGAGATCTATCGCGATTTCAACGCCGAGGCCCGGGCGGCCCTGGCGGACAAGCTGGCGTGGCTGGACGACCTCGGCGTGCGACATCTGGCGATCCTGTTCGATGACATGCGCGGCGACCTGCCGGGCCTGGCGGCGACCCAGGCCGACATCCTGCACTGGATCGGATCTCGCACCCGGGCGAGCCGGCTGATCGTCTGCCCGACCTACTACAGCGACGACCCGGCGCTGGACCTGTTCTTCGGGAACCGGCCGCCGCTCTATCTGGAGGATTTCGGGGCCGCGCTGGACCCGTCGATCGATGTGTTCTGGACCGGCCCTGAAGTCTGCTCCCTGGAGCTGAAACCTGGTCATCTGGAGCGCATCGCCGGTCAGCTGCGGCGCACGCCGCTGCTGTGGGACAACTATCCGGTCAACGACGGGTCGCGGATGTCGCCCTTTCTGCACCTGCGGGCGTTCACCGGCCGCTCGGCGGCGATTGCCGGACATATCGCCGGCCATGCGGTCAATCCGGCGCTGCAGCCGGTGCTGTCCCGCATTCCGGCGCTCACCCTCGTCGAGAGCTACGCCAGGGGCGAGGCCTATGACTATGGCGAGGCCTTCGTCCGGGCGGCGGGGGCGGTTCTGGGCGAGGATCTGGCCGAGCAGGTGCGCAGGCGGCTGTCAGCCCTGCAGGATGTCGGTCTGGAGCGGCTGGGGGAGGGCGCGGCGCGCCTGCGGATGCGGTTCGCCGACGTCGACCATCCCGGCGCCCGCGAGATCGTCGCCTGGCTGGACGGCGCCTGGGCCATCACGCGGGAGGAGCTGGAGGCCTCCTGACCGGGGGCGCCCAGACACGAAAGCGCCGCCGGTGTTTCCACCGGCGGCGCCAACGTTAAGCTGCGAGTTTAGTCAGATCAGGCGGCGATGACCGGCTTGCGACGACGGATCATCGCGCCGACGGCGCCGAAGCCGACGAGCATCAGGCCCCAGGCGGCGGGCTCGGGAACCACGGCCGCGGCCGAGGAGAAGGAACCGGTGGGCACGCCCGAGAAGGTCTTCAGGTTGCCGGATCCGTTGAGGCCGATCGCGTTGTCGAGATTGCCGATGCTCAGGGTGAAGGCGTTGTCGGTGCCGCCGCCGGCGAGGCCGGTGAAGACGTCCGAGGCATAGGTCACGCTCGAGGGCGGCGACAGGCCGGTGTCGGCGGTAACGGCGGCGGTCTTCGAACCGGTCAGACCGCTGAGGAGGATTTCGCTGAACGAGCCGCTGAGGATGTTCACGCCGGTGTCATTGCCGTGAGAACCATCGAGGCCTTCGATGCTGAACGTCCCGGAGATGGTGTCCTGGATCTTGTACGGACCGGCGGTGTAGGGGGCGACCGTGCTGCTGCCCGTGAAGGTAAGCAGGGCGACGCCGGTGGTGCCGTCGATCAGGTTGGCCCAGTTCACGTCGGTGGTGATCGTGAACGTGCCGCCGTGGTTTGAGCCACTGGCCTGCGTCCACTTGGCGGTCAGAAGGCTGCCCGGCGCATATTGCTGGATGTCGAGGAAGGTCACGGCGTGGGCCGCGGTGGCCAGGCCCAACGCCGCGATGGCGGCCCCGGCAGTGGTCAGAAACTTGTTCATGGCTCGCAGCCCTCTCGCTAGAAACTGTTGCCGCCACACAAGGGACGGTATGAACGGCTTTTAGACCTTCTTGGCGCCGAGCGCAACACCCTTCCGCCGTCTTTGCGCAGAAAAAGACTGAAAAGCGGCGGAACCTTTTCCTGTGCCATGTTTCTGCCACGATTTCTGCGGGGCCGGTCCGGGAGCCTGCCCGATCGCATAGGTAACCTATTGGAATATAATGCCTAAAAACGTGTCTGCCGCGGCCTAGTCGCCGTGATGGAAGAGCCGGCTCAAATGGAATGTGATCCGCTGCACCTGGTCGCCGACGAAAAAGGCGGCGTCCTTGAAGTGGGGGCCGCGCAGATGCAGGGGCGCATTGTTGGAAAAGCCGATTTTCTCGCGCGGAATGCCCAGCAGATTCTGGTGGACGACGCCCTGGTCGGTCTCGTCGTGGAAGGCCTGGGCGGCGTATTCGCCGGGCGGGGCCTCGATGGTCACCATCGTCGAGCCCACCGTGGCGGGAGCCTGTCCCTGATAGGGGCACGAATCGGTGAGGAAGGTGTCCTTGGTGCAGAGTTCGACACGGACGTGTCCGCGGGCCTCGGCGACGCCGGTGACAGAGATCTCCACCATCGCCGCGCGGGCCGCACCGGCGCTCAGGCTGACGACGGCCAGCGCCGCGGCCGCCCGGGCGCGCAGGCGATTCCGCTGGGTCATGCGGGCGGCGGTGTGCGTCATCATCTCTCGCGTGTCGGCCCTCGCCCTGCGGCGGGCGGGTGGAAATCTGGTTCGAGGAAACCCCCGTGAGCGGGCGATAGATAGGCGTCGTGTTGCGGGTTTGAAACAGGAGCGCGGAAAAAGACAGCGAGTGTGGTCTCGCTGCGTCACCCCGGCGGGACGGGTCCTCGTGCGCGGCCAGGGTTCGCGCTAGGCACTGCGGCCCGAATGCGCCCGCGCGCGCGTTCAACAAGCGACGGCCCTGACCGAAGGCCCTGGAGACGGATCCGATGCGCAAAGCCCGATCAATGCGGGTCGCCGCCCTGGCCGGCGCGCTGCTCGCCGCGGGCGGCGCGGCGTCCGCCGGCCCGGTCGCCTGGGTGCAGATGACGGCCGGGCGCGCCGAGGCGCGACTGGTCACCGACGCCCCGGCCTGCCCCGAGATCCGGGTGGACGGCGCGAGGCGGGCCATGACGGAACGCGCCGCGCCGGGCGAGGCGTTCCCGGGACGGGTCTGCGCCGCGCGCCTGGAACCGCGCGATCGTCATGTCCTGCTCGCCGGCCAGAGCCTGCGCGCGCCGGCGCCGCGGCCAAGCCGCGTGGTCGTTCTGGGCGATTCGGGCTGCCGGATGAAGGGGCAGGCCTTTCAGCACTGCAACGATCCCGAGGGCTGGCCCTTCGCCCGCATCGCCGCCCTCGCGGCGGCCCGGCGGCCGGACCTGGTGATCCATGTGGGCGACTACTACTACCGCGAGAAGCCGTGTCCTGAGGGCAACGCCGGCTGCGCCAACAGCCCGTGGGGCGACCGCTGGCCGACGTGGAAGGCCGAACTGTTCGATCCGGCGGCGCCGCTGCTGGCGGCGGCGCCGTGGGTGTTCGCGCGCGGCAACCATGAGGATTGCGCCCGGGGCGGGGCGGGGTGGTTCCGCCTGCTGGACGCCGCCCCGACCGTGACCGCCTGCCCGGCCCAGAGCGCCACCTTTTCCGTCGACCTGAACGGCCTGCGCCTGATCGTCGTCGACAGCGCCGACACCGACGATCTGATTGCTCCGGCCGACAAGGTGGCGGCCTTCGGCGCGCGCCTGGACGCCGGCCGACAGGCCGGCCCCGCCTGGATCGTCACCCACCGGCCGGTGTGGAACTCCTCGCGCCTGGGCGACCTGGTCGGCGACGGCCTGGTCAACGCCACCGAGAGGGCCGCGGTCCGTGGCCGCGACCTGGCCGGCGTCGATCTGATCCTGTCGGGCCATGTGCACAACTTTGCCGCCCTCGGCTTCGGGCCGTCCCGCCCGGCCCAGCTTGTCGTCGGCACCGGAGGCGACACCCTCGATCTCGAGGACAGCCCTCCGCCGGCCGCCGGGACGGCGCAGGTGGATGGCCTGAAGGCGGACATCTTCACCATGGGGCGGTTCGGCTATCTGCTGCTCGAACGACGGGGGCGCGGCTGGACGGGGCGCTTCTACGACACCCGGGACCGGCTCGCCGCCACCTGCCTTAGTCTCGGCCGGACCCTGTCCTGCCGGGCGCCGAAGGGCTGACAACAGGCCCGCCGGACCGGCTTAACGCATGTTGACATTTCAGGGCCCGCGGTTCGATTGCCGCGGCGCCGCGAAGAGAATACTGCACGCGCCCTGGCGTTTCAGAGAATCTTTATGCGTAAGCTCAACACGTTCCTGGCCGACGAATCTGGGGTTTCGGCGACGGAATTCGGCCTGATTCTGGCCTTGATCGCGGCGGCGATCATCGGTTCCCTGGCGTTTCTCGAGGCGCATCCCAGCGGCGGCGGCGAAAACAGCGCCTCGATGCTTGGACCGGAAGGCTGGAACGCCTAGTCAGAAATTTCGATAGATCGTTAATTTAAGGTAAATCTTCCCCATCATCTTCCGTCCCCATGGGCAACTGGTCCTCGGGGGGAACGACCACCGGCGGCACACCCGCGCGGCGCAGCCCGGCGTTGACCGCCGGCAGATCCCGGTCCCGGGCCCCGGTCCAGGCCGCCCACCGCCGGTCGAGCGCAGCCCGCAGCTGATCGCGCGCCGCCGTCTGCGTCGCCGTCGGCGGCAGATCGGCTCCCTCCAGATCACTCTCGAGCCCGGCCAGGGCGCGTGAGACCTCCAGGAAGGTCTTGCCCTCGGCCGCGACGGTCAGCGATGTCAGGCTGTCGGTCAGGCCCGGAGCGGCCGCGGCGCCCAGCCGCCGCTTCGCCCCGACCAGGCCCTCGCGCACCGCGGCGGTTTCCCCGTAGCCGCGCCGGGCCAGGGCGAGGTCGCCGGCGATCGCGCGAGACAGCGACAGAGAGGCGGTCAGGTCGGCCGCTCCGGCGCGGGAGCGGGGGTCCTGGGTCAGCTTCAGCGGCGCACGGCGGACGACGCCGTCGACTGTCAGGACCACGGTGTAGTCGCCGGGCAGGGCCAGCGGGCCCTGCGGGGCCAGGGGCGTGTCGGTTCCGGCTGCGGTCGAGATGGCATAGTTGAAGACGATCGCCGGCGGGCGGCTCCAGCGCAGGTTCCACAGCGCATGGCTCAGCCCGGCCCTGCGGCCGAGCGGCGGTTCGGGCCGGATCCAGGCGCGGGCGAAGTAGGCCTCGGCCGCCGGCGGCGCGGCCGGCTCGCTGGAGAGGCGCTGAACCAGGGCGCCGCCGGCGTCGAGGATGTCTAGGGTGACCGGGCCGCGGGCGCCGGCCGGCAGCCAGTAGTCGATCACCGCCCCCGGCGGCGGGTTGCGGCCGGCGGGCTCCTCGGCCGGCGCGGGCGTGTCGTGATTGACGTTGGCGCGAACCCGCACCGCCGGCGCCGGCGTGAACAGGCGCGTCTCGGTCCAGGCGGCTCCCACCGGCGCCTGCCGCAGCAGGGCCAGGTCGCCCAGGCTCCAGATCGCCCGGCCCTGGGTCGCCGCCACCAGGTCGTCGCCGTGGACCAGCAGGTCGCGCACCCAGGCGGTGGGCAAGGTCCCCTGGATCGACCGCCAGTGACGTCCGTCGTCCCAGGAGGCGAAGGCCCCCACGTCCGTGCCGGCGAACAGCAGGCCGGGCCTTTCGGTATCGGCCCGCACCACCGAGACGACGTGACCGTCCGGCAGGTCGCCGGCGGCGTCCCTCCAGGTGGCGCCGTAGTCGTGGGTCACCCAGGCCTGCGGCCGCCGGTCTGACTGCCGCTGGTTGTCGACGGCGATGCAGGCGACGCCGTCCTCCAGGGCCGAGACATCGATGGCGGCGATCTTGGCCCAGGCCGGAACGCCGGGCGGCGTGACATTGCTCCAGTGCGCGCCGCCGTCGCGGGTCAACTGGACCAGGCCGTCGTCGGTTCCCACCCACAGTTCGCCGCCGTGGCGCGGGGAGGGGGTGAGCGACCAGACGCCGCCGTAGCCGCAGGCCCGGGCGTCGGCCACGGCCACGTCGCCGTCGCAGCGCGGGGCGCCGGGCGTCTTGCCGGTCAGGTCCGGACTGATCACCGACCAGTGCGCGCCGCGATCCGTCGAGGCCCACACCACCTCGCCGCCGAGATAGAGGGTCGGCGGGCCGGCGCGCGACACGGCGATGGGCGTCACCCAGACGAAGTGGTGCTCGGTGGAGGTCTGCCGCCGGCCGTAGTTGGCGGCCAGATAGGGCGCGATGTTGCCTGACTGGCCGGTGCGCGCGTCATAGCGGTTGACCCGCCCGCCCAGGCCCGAGGCGTAGACGATGTCGGGATCCTCGGGGTCGGGGATGTCGAAGTCGCGTTCGTCGCCGCCCACCGCCGTCCAGTCGCGAAGGCCGATGGTCCCGTAATCCGAGCGGCTGGCGATGCCGACGGTGCCGCTGTCCTGCTGGCCCGAATAGATCCGGTAGGGGAACCGCTCGTCGGCGGCCAGGTGATAGAACTGGCCGGTGGGCTGGTTGTACCAGCTCGACCAGGTCGTCCCGCCGTCGACACTGACCTGCGCCCCCTGGTCGCTGGTGACGGCCATGTGGTCCGGATGGGCCGGATTGATCCACACGAAGTGATAGTCGTCGCCGCCCGGCGCGCCCTTGACGATCTCGCAGGCCCGCCCGCCCCCGGCGCAGCGTCGGATGGACTGCCCGACCAGCCAGACCACGTCCGGATCCACCGGATCGACGGTGACGCGGCTGGCGTAGTAGCCGGCGAACGCCTTCTCCGCGTTCACCCGTGTCCACGAGGCGCCGGCGTCGTCCGAGCGATAGAGGCCGCCCTCGGTGTCGGACTCCGCCACCGCATAGAGCCTCAGGCCCGCCGGGGTGCGGGCCGCCGCCAGACTGATACGGCCGAGCGGGCCGGCCGGCCAGCCCTTGCCGCCGAGACGGGTCCAGGTGACGCCGCCGTCGGCCGATCGGTAGACGCCGCTGCCCGGCCCGGCGACTGGGGTGAAATAGCTCTGCCAGGGATATTGCCGCGCCTGCCAGGCGGCGGCGAACACCGTGGCCGGTTCCTTCGGATCGGCGGTCAGGTCCACCGCGCCGGTGTCCGGACCGAGGTCCAGCGTGCGCGTCCAGCTTTCACCGCCGTCGGCGGAGCGAAAGACGCCGCGGTCGGGGCCGGGGCTGAAGAAGTCGCCGACCGCGGCGACCAGCAGCGTCCGGGCGTCGCGCGGATCCACCAGGATGCGGCCGATGTGGGCGGTCTTGGCCAGGCCGGCCGCCTGCCAGGTCCGGCCGCCGTCGGACGACCGGAAGACGCCCAGGCCGGCCGCCACGTCATAGCGCGGCTCGGGCTGGCCGGAGCCCAGGTAGAGGGTGTCCGGATCCGAGGGGGCGAAGGCCACCGCGCCGATGGGGGCGGTGGGGCCCTTGTCGAACAGCGGCGTCCAGGTGCGTCCGGCGTCGTCCGTGCGCCAGGCGCCGCCGCCCGCGGCGCCGAAGACGAAGGTGTCCGGCCGGCCGGGGACGCCCTCGATCATCTCCGCCCAGCCGGCGCGGAACGGGCCAAGCAGGCGCCAGTCGGCCGCGGACGTCGCGGGCGTCGCCGCCGGCGTCGGGGCGAGCGGGGCGGCCCGTCCGGCGGCGGCGCAGAGCGCCAGCAGGCTGATCGCCGTGAGGGACAGGGCGCGGCGTTGGCGTCGCATGGGCGTGAGCTTTCCGAAGGAACCGGGACTGCGCCTTGTGCGCCCGGTCTCGGCGCCTTCGCAAGGTTCCGCGCCCGGCCAGGCCGGCCGCGACAGGCGAGCGCATTCCCCAGAATCTGCCCTATAGTGACGCCATGCCCATCCGCCGCCTCCCGCCGGACCTGATCAACCGCATCGCCGCCGGCGAGGTGGTCGAGCGCCCGGCCAGCGTGGTCAAGGAACTGATGGAGAACGCCCTGGACGCCGGGGCCATGCGCATCGACGTCCAGGCCGACGGCGGCGGTCTGGCGCGGATCCTGGTGGCCGATGACGGTGGCGGGCTCGGGCCGGAGGAGCTGCCCCTGGCCATCGAGCGGCACGCCACCTCGAAGCTGACGGCGGACGCCGACGGCGGCTACGACCTGCTGCGCATCGCCACCCTGGGCTTTCGCGGCGAGGCCCTGCCGTCCATCGGATCGGTGGCGCGGCTGTCGATCGCCTCGCGGACCCGCGGCCGGTCCGACGCCCATGTCATCGTCGTCGACGGCGGGCTGGTGAGCGCCGTGGCGCCCACGGCCTTCGACCAGGCCCACGGCGCCCGGGTCGAGGTGCGCGACCTGTTCCACGCCACGCCGGCGCGGCTGAAGTTCATGAAATCGGCGCGGGCGGAGGCCATGGCCATCGCCGAGGCCGTCCGCCGTCAGGCCATGGCCGACGAGAGCGTCGCCTTCACCCTCGACCTGGATGGCCGCCGCACCCTGCGTCTGCCGGCCGAGGCGGCGGGCCCCGAGGGCCGTCTGGCCCGGCTGTCGGCGGTGATCGGCCGTGACTTCGCCGACAACGCCCTGGCCATCGATCAGGAGCGCGACGGCGTGCGGCTCACCGGCTACGCCGGCTTGCCGACCTACAACCGGGGCAGCGCCGCGCATCAGTATCTGTTCGTCAACGGCCGGGCCGTGCGCGACCGCCTGCTGCACGGCGCCCTTCGCGCCGCCTACGCCGACGTACTGGCCCGCGACCGCCACCCGGCGGCGGTGCTCTATCTGACCCTCGATCCCACCCTGGTGGACGTCAATGTGCATCCGGCGAAGGCCGAAGTGCGCTTCCGTGATCCGGGGTTGGCCCGGGGCCTGATCATCGGCGCCCTGCGTCACGCCCTGGCCGGCGCCGGCCACCGGGCCTCCAGCACCGTCAGCGCCGCGGCCCTGGGAAGCTTCCGGGCCGAACCGTCGGCGGCCGGCTTTTCCGCCTGGGCGGCGGGCGGGTGGACGCCCTCGTCCAGCGGCCGGCTGCCGGGGTTCGCCGGGGTGTCCGCCCGCGCCGAGACCTGGACCCCGCCGCCCGTCGCGCCGGCCCTGCGGGTCGAGCAGGAGCCCCCGGACTTTCCCTTGGGGGCCGCGCGGGCGCAGGTCCACGCCACCTACATCATCGCCCAGACCCGGGACGGCGTGGTCATCGTCGACCAGCACGCCGCCCACGAGCGGCTGGTCTATGAGCGGATGAAGGCCCAGATGGCCGAGGGCGGCGTGGCCCGCCAGACGCTGCTGCTGCCCGAGGTGGTGGAACTCGATCCCGCCGAGGCCGAGCGCCTGTGCGGCCGCGCCGCCGAGCTGGCCGACCTGGGCCTGCTGCTGGAACCCTTCGGGCCGGGCGCGGTGCTGGTGCGCGAGACGCCGGCCCTGCTGGGCGACACCGACGTCGCCGGTCTGGTGCGCGACATCGCCGACGACCTGGCCGAAAACGGCGCGCCCCTGGCCCTGGGCGAGCGCCTGGCCGAGGTCTGCTCGACCATGGCCTGCCATGGTTCGGTGCGGGCCGGTCGCCGCCTGACCGCCGAGGAGATGAACGCCCTGCTGCGCGAGATGGAGGCCACCCCCCGCTCCGGCCAGTGCAACCACGGCCGCCCGACCTATGTGGAGCTCAGGCTGGCCGATATCGAACGTCTGTTCGGCCGGCGTTGACGCTCAGCCCGCGGCGCCGACCTTCAGGAACCACACCCGCGCCGCGCCCCAGCTCCGGCTGTCCAGGAGCGCATAGCCGGGGGCGTCCGGGGCGGGCTCCGCGGCGCCGCGCTCCACCACCGCCACCGCGCCGTCCGCCAGCCAGCCGCCGGTGATCAGACCGGCCAGGGCCGGCTCCACGAGGCCCCTGGCGTAGGGCGGGTCGAGGAACGCGAGGTCGAACGGCCCGCCGGCGTCATCCCGCGTTACGGGCCGGGCGGCGTCGCGGCGGCGGACGGTGGCGCGGTCCTGCAGTCGCAGGGCGGCGATGTTCTCGGCCATGGCCCCCACGGCGCCCGGATCGCTGTCGACGAACAGGGTGGCGGCGGCCCCGCGGGACAGGGCCTCGAGACCCAGGGCCCCGGAGCCGGCGAAAAGATCGATCACCCTGAGGCCCTCCAGGCCCGGACTCCAGGCGGCGTGTTCGAGCACGTTGAACACGGCCTGGCGGGTGCGGTCCGCCGTCGGACGGGTCGACTGTCCCTTCGGCGCCACAAGAACGCGCCCACGATGCGCGCCGGCGACAATTCGCATCGATTATCCTTGGGAATCTGCGGAGTGTGATCGAAGAATACCCCCCAGGGGCAGCGGAGTCTTGATGAACGCACACGGCGTCTGGGCAGGGCTGGCCGAGTCGGTCTTTCTGGCCGGCGTCGAGGATCGCGAGCGCGATCCCCGGCGGCTGTCCCTGTCGGTGCTCGGCGGCGTCGGACTGGCCCTGGTTGCGGCGATCAGCGCCATCCTGCTGATCATGGCGGTCTACGCCATCGTCACCGGTCTGGGCGGGCGCGGCTTCGCCGGACTGGACGACGTGGAGACCGCCTTCGTCGACAGCCGTTCCGCCGACGCCGGCCTGACGATTCTCCGTCTGGTGATCGCGGCCGTGGTGGACGGCGGCTTCTGGGTGGTGTTCGTCGCCGCCGTGGCCCTGATGATGCGCCTGCCGCTGCTGCTCTATGTCACCGTCGCGGCGCAGGTGCGCTGGCGGCTGCTGCTGGTGGCCATGGTCCTGTCGGCGGCCGCCCTGGCCCCGCTGGTCGTGGCCGAATGGCTGCTGGGCCCCCAGACGGCGGCGCCGGTCCTGGCCGTCTCGCCGCTGCCCGGCCCGCGCGTTCTCTACGCCCTGTCGACCCTGTTGCTGATTCCGGCCGCCGCGGCCGAGGAGCTGTTCTTTCGCGGCTGGCTGCTGCGCCAGACGTCGGTGCTGCTTCGTCGCCCGGCGGTGCTGGTCGCGGTCACCGCCCTGGTCTTCTCGGCCGCGCACCTCGATTTCACGCCGGACGCCTTCCTCACCCGGGCGCTGATGGGCGCGGGCTTCGCCTATATGACCCTGCGCCTGGGCGGCATCGAGTTCGCCACCGGCGTCCATGCGGTCAACAACATGGTCATCGCCCTGTTCCTGCAGCCGCTGGACTACGACCAGCCGGCCGGCGCGGCCTTTTCGGCCTTTTCCCTGGTTCAGGACATGGCCCTGGTCGGGACCTATGTGCTGATCACCGAACTGGTGGCCCGGCTGCCGGCCCTGCGTCGCCTGGCCGGGGTGAGGATGGAGGAGATCAGCCCATCGCACGACGTCTCCGCCCACTTCGGCTGAGACCGGATCGTCAGGGCTTCGGGCGCTTGGGCGGCCGGGCCGGGCGGAAGGGCCGCGACGGACGGGCGACCAGGGGCGCGGCGTCGGGCTTGGCCTTGCGGGCGCGTGGCGGCCCGCCGGTCTGGGGCTTGATCTTCGGTCTGGCCCAGCCGGGCTTGTAGGTCTTCGGCGGCGGTGGGGGCTCGCCGGCGGCGATGCGCTCGGCCGCCAGGGCCTTGCCCGTCGCCACGCGCCGGCCGCCGCCATGCGGCGACGCCCTGAACAGCGGCCGGTCGGTCTGGGGCATGTTTTCCGGCGCCACCAGGCCGGCCAGCTGTTCGCGGATCACCCGCGGCCCCACCTCCTCAACGGCGCCCAGCTCCAGCGCCCCCAGGGCGAAGGGGCCGTAGGCCAGGCGTATCAGGCGGTTGACGGTCAGGCCGAGCGCCTCCAGCACGCGACGCACCTCGCGGTTCTTGCCTTCGGCGAGGGTCAGGGTGATCCACAGATTGGCCCCGGTCGGCCCGTCCCTGGACTTGTCGATCCTCGCCTCGATCGAGCCGTAGCGGACCCCCTCGACCGAGATCCCGTCCTTGAGCGTGTCCAGCCGGGCCTGGTCGATGCGGCCCCAGGCGCGGGCGCGGTAGCGACGGGGCCAGCCGCTCGACGGCAGCTCCAGCGCCCGCGACAGGCCCCCGTCGTTGGTCAGCAGCAGCAGGCCTTCGGAATTGAGGTCGAGCCGGCCCACCGAAATCAGCCGCGGCAGACCGGCGGGCAGGGCGTCGAACACCGTCGGGCGGCCCTGCGGATCGTTATGGCTGGTCACCAGACCCGCGGGCTTGTGATAGCGGAACACGCGGGTCGGCTCGGGGGCGTTCACCACCCGGCCCTCCACGGTGAGGATGTCGCCGGCCTGGACGGTGACCGCGGGGGTGGTCAGCAGCTGGCCGTTGAGCGCCACCTTGCCGTCCTCGATCAGCCGTTCGACGTCGCGCCGGGAGGCGACGCCGGCGCGCGCCAGCACCTTGGCCACCCGGTCTCCGGCGCGGTCGGGGGTGACGGCGGGCGACGCCGCCGGCGGGGCCGCCGCCTGGGGAGGCGAGGGGCGCGCGGGTTGACGGGAGGGCCTGGGGCCTCTTGGGTGCTTGGGATGGCCGACCATGATCTTCCCACCATGCGCATCGCCCTCGCCGAGGCGCAAGCCGCCGCCGCGCGGGGCGAGGCGCCGATCGGGGCGGTGATCCTCGATCCGCTCACCGGGGCGGTGGTCGCCCGCGCGGCCAACGCCCCGATCTCCGGTCACGATCCCACCGCCCACGCGGAGATTCTGGCATTGCGCGCCGCCGGGACCGCCCTGGGCAACTACCGGCTCACCGGCCTGACCCTGGTGGTGACCCTGGAACCCTGCGCCATGTGCGCCGGCGCCATCAGCCACGCCCGCATCGGCCGGCTGGTGTTCGGCGCCGGCGATGCCAAGGGCGGGGCCGTGGTTCATGGCCCGCGGTTCTTCGAGCAGCCGACGTGCCACTGGCGTCCGATGGTCACCGGAGGCGTGCTGGCCGACGAGAGCGCGGCGCTGCTGCGCAGCTTCTTCCGCGGCCGTCGCGGCAAGGGCGGCTGACGCCAGAGGTCTGGTGGATAGACTCTGACCTTTGGCGCCCCCGCCGCCGCCAAGGGGCGGGGGGCTCGTCGATCGCCATTGCCGCAGCGCGGTGGAGCGGACATTCGCGATGCGCGCCGTGGGTGGATTGCAGTCGTAACCAAGGTGTGTAGGTTCCGCCGATGGCCAACTCGCGGTTTGAGATCAAATCAGGAGCGATGGTATCCCTCGCTTAGAGTCCGTTTGGAAACTCACGGGTGAGCGTTTCTGCGTAGAAGATTGCCGCCC
>CAIXWN010000061.1 GCA_903923135.1 uncultured Caulobacteraceae bacterium
ATGCTCACCACCGCGCGCCACTCCGCCGCCGTCGACGGCGCCAGGTCCCAGCTCAGGCTGGGGGCCGCGGTCAGGGTGGCGATCGACTGGGCGAAGGCGGGGCTGACCGTGGTCGGGATGGGCAGGGTCTTGGCGGGGATCTGGCGGGTGCTCAGACCCGGTAGCGCGCTGGCGTCGTCCACGTTCGTCTCCTCGGCGGTTTCTTGTTGTCGCGCCATACAACACGCCCCGGCCCGCGACGCCAAGGCGGTTTCGCCGCCGGCCTGTCGCTAGCTCGTAAAGATGTCCGGATTTTGTAGCGCGTGATCTGTCCGCTTCGTTCTGTCTGTGTTCCTGGGCATGCCCAGGAAAAAATCGTCTGCGTGGAAGCTTGTCATGCGGCGATTTTGGTGGTGTCGATGACGGCCCCCTCTGCGTCGAAGTCTGCGAGCCTGTGGGGCCCCAAGAACACGGCGAGGTGGCCGTGAGGGTACTCGTGAACCCGGACGCTGGCCTTCACGAAGTGCGGCCTCAATGGGCTGGCTGGGAGCTGGAGGCTCCGGTTGCGCCATTTGACCGTGTTGTCGTTGCCGACCGTGCGATCCTCCTGAACGCAGAGGATCTCCCGCCACAGGCCGGCGCGGTCGGGAACGAAGCCCGAGCCTTCCTGCTCGGCCGGGGCGGCGAACTGGGCGTTATGTTGAGCGATGTAGGTATCGGCCAGCCATCGGTTTGCGCCCTCGACGGTGGTGACGCCCGCCAGGGCCAGGTCCTTGGGCAACCGGCCCTGAAGGGTGCCGAAGACCCGCTCCGAGCGACCTCGGGCCTGCGGCGAATAGGCCGCGATATGTTCGATGCCCAGTTGCTTCAGCGCCCGGCCTACCTGGGTAAGCTGGGTCTTGGAGACCTTCCCCCCAGCCTCGGGGGTGTAGAAATAGTGGCTCCCCCGGTCGGTGTAGAAAGAGCAGAACAGCCCGTGAGCCGCGACCACCTCCGCCAAGCCTTGGAAAGTCGAGGCCGTGCCCTCCTCTTCAACCAGGAAGGCGGAATAGATCTCGCTGGTGGCGTCATCCATGGTCACCACAAGGTCGTGCAGGGCGCCGCCGGGCAGCCAGGCGTGCGTCGAGGCGTCCTGGTGCAGCATCATCCCCACCATCGGCCGCCGAGGCCGCTTCCTGCGATGCGATGAGCGCTTGGTCGCCGGCCGCACCAGACCCGCGGCATGCAGGCGAACCTTCGTCACCGTGTAGCCGAGTGTGTAGTTGTGCCGCTTCACCATCTGCTCGTGGAAATGCTTCACGTTGAAGTCGCTGTAAGTCGTCCGATAAAGATCGAGCATCCGCGCGATCTCGGCCGCGTCCGCCCGCCGTGGCGAGGGCGCGAGACGCCGGTCGCAGAGCCCCGCGACACCTTCGTCGGCAACCCGATCCCGCCAGCGCCGAAAGGTCCGATCGCTGATCCCCAGCATCTCAGCCGCCGCCTCCTGACCAAGCTCGCCCCTCTCGTGGCGGCCCAGCAAATCCTCAAATCGCATCCGTCGTACGCCCTCGTTGATGCGTGCCCGGTCCATCCGCGTCTCCCGTTCCAAGGAGACATAGGACCGGTCACTTCACGAGCTACGAGCTCCGGACACATCACGTGCTAACCACACGCCAAAAGCCGCGCATTGACGTCGCCAGAATAACCGCCGCAGGCCCCGCAATGGAGGCCGCTGGCATGAGGGTTGTTGACCACGTTCGCCCCGTGTCCGACCAGCAGCACGAGCCTCGCGAAGTTGGTCGTCAGCGACATGGCACGGAGCACCGTCTCAGCCGCTTTTGTCCGCGAACCGAGATCGAGGGTGGGATCCGGCCGGGGGGAGGGATCGTTCGGCGCGCGCGCGCCATGCAGTCCCAACGCATCGCTCACGAGCTTGCTGGCATAGACCGGTCCGGTGGCCTCGACGAAGGCGAAGGAGGACACGGCTGCAAGTTTGAAGCGACCCCACGCCCGCTTCGCGCGCGCCTTGAACCGCGCCGACTGGTCCGCATTGGCATCTTCAGGGCCGCCCGAACAGGTGGTCAGGCCGGGGTTCAGGAGCACGGGCAACCGCAGTTCCTGGACATCGGACGCAAAGCGGCGATGCGAGGTCGTCAGGCCGAAGAAGCCTGCGAACCCCAGGGTCTGGATATGCGGATTTCCGGATTCCAGCGCCCTCCGGAACACTTCCGACCGGACGTCGATGCAGAAAGCGGCCTGGAGCGCGGGCCGGTTGTCC
>CAIXWN010000062.1 GCA_903923135.1 uncultured Caulobacteraceae bacterium
CAGCACCGGCAGCCTCGCCAGTTCAGGATCGCCCAGCCAGACCATCGGCACCGTCTTCACCGCCGCGGGGTCGTCGCCGGCGCCCATGCACAGCACAACGTCGAGCCGATCCGAAGCCAGCAGCTCCAGCAGTTCGGCCGACCCGGCCACGCGCGCCTGGAGCTGTGTCTCTTCGTGCAGCTTGGCGAAGCGCGACAGCACCCCGCTCAGCAGGGTCTCGGCGAAGTCCTGAACCAGTCCAACCCTGACCGGACCGGCCAGGGCGTCGCCGGTGAGCGTCGCCACCGCCCGGTCGTTGGTGTTCAGGATGTCCCGCGCGA
The DNA here is from genome assembly GCA_903923135.1 of uncultured Caulobacteraceae bacterium. Taxonomy (GTDB): domain Bacteria; phylum Pseudomonadota; class Alphaproteobacteria; order Caulobacterales; family Caulobacteraceae; genus Acaudatibacter; species Acaudatibacter lapponiensis. The sequence continues at coordinate 321 of CAIXWN010000062.1, forward strand.
AGGTCAGCAGCGTCTGGCCGGCTGGAGTGAGGGTGAGGCGGCGGCCATCGCGATGAAACAGCGGTGTCTGCAGGGTCTCCTCGAGACGCTTCATCTGCAGGCTCAGCGCCGACTGCGTGACAAACACCCGCTCGGTCGCCCGGAGCATCGATCCGGAATCGACGATGGCCGCGAAACTCCGCAGCAGCTCGGTGGGCAGATTGACCGCCATGGCGGGCTCCGATGTATGAGAAATTCTAATCTTATCGATGAAGATAAGTGTATTGAAACAACGGGCATAAGAGCCCTTTTGGGTCCTGGCAATCGCAATCGCAACACGCACCGAATTCAGGTGAAAGGGCCTATAGTGTCTCTCGTTTCGTCCGTGAGTTTATCTAACAAAGTCGGCTTTCGGGCCCTGAACCTGCCCGGTCCGCGGTGGATTTCTCCACTGGTGCTCATCCTGTCCTGGGAGTTTGGATCTCGTCTTGGGATTATTCCCGGTCACATCCTCGCCGCACCTTCCGCGGTGATCGGGACCGCGTGGGCGATGATTGTCTCCGGCGAGCTTCCCTCGAACATGCTGGTCTCGCTCGGCCGCGCCGCCGCCGGCCTGACGATCGGCGTCGTCCTGGGCTCCACCCTGGCCGTCATCTCGGGACTGACCCGCGCCGGAGAGAACGCCCTCGATCCACCCATCCAGATGCTTCGCACCCTACCTTCGCTCGCCCTGACCCCGCTCTTCATTGTCTGGTTCGGCATCGGCGAGACCCCGAAGGTCGCCCTGATCGCCCTGGGCGCCATGTTCCCGGTCTATCTGAACCTCTTCAACGGCATTCGGGGCGTCGATCCCAAGCTCATCGAAGCGGCGCGCAGTTTCGGCCTGGGCGGCTGGGACCTCGTGCGCCATGTCATCCTGCCCGGCGCCCTGCCGTCCTTCCTGCTGGGACTTCGCTTCGCCCTCGGCGGGGCGTGGCTGATCCTCGTCGTGGCCGAGCAGATCAACGCCTCCGCCGGCCTGGGCTATCTGATCAACAACGCCCGGGATTTCTCGCGCACCGACACCATCGTGGTCTGCCTGATCGTCTATGCGCTTCTGGGGCTCGCGGCCGACGCCATCGTGCGAGCGCTGGAGCGTCATGCGCTGGCCTGGCGTCCCTCTTTCATCAAGTCCTGATCCCGGAGACCCGCCATGGCCCAGGCCACCATCCATTCGCTGAACACCGCGCCGACCGAGTCCGCCCAGCCGGCGTGCGGTCCCGCGGTCAGGTTGCGGAATTTCAGCCGACAGTTCGGTGACACCACCGTGCTCAGAAAGCTCGACCTGGACATCGCCCCGGGAGAGTTCGTCGCCCTTCTGGGGCGCAGCGGGTCGGGCAAGACGACGCTTCTGCGCACTCTGGCGGGCCTCGACCCGGCGGAGAGCCAGGACGTCGTCACCCCAGGCCGCCGGGCGGTGGTGTTTCAGGATCCGAGGTTGCTGCCCTGGAAGCCTGTCTGGCGTAACGTCGCTCTTGGGCTGCCGGGCGGCGACGCCCGCGACCGTGCCCGGGCCGCGCTTATCGAGGTGGGCCTCGGTCACCGCCTGGACGTGTGGCCGGCGACGCTGTCCGGCGGCGAGGCGCAGCGCGCCGCTCTCGCCCGGGCCCTGGTGCGCGAACCGGAACTTCTGCTGCTCGACGAGCCCTTCGCGGCGGTCGACGCCCTCACCCGCATTCGCATGCATGACCTCGTGCTTTCGCTATGGCGGGCGCACAGGCCCGCGGTTCTGCTGGTCACCCACGATGTGGACGAGGCCATCACCCTGGCCGACCGCGTGCTGGTGCTCGATGAGGGGCGCATCGCCGGCGACGAGCGCATCCGCCTGGCCCGCCCGCGGCAGGCCAGCGCCGAATTCCAGTCGATCCGTCAGCGCCTGCTGGGCCGTCTCGGTCTGGAGCCGCCGGCTCCGGCGCAGGCGGCTGAGCTGATCGCCTTCCCGGGTGGCGAGGCCGTGTCTTGAGTCAATTGTCTGTCACCCGGCCGGGCGGGATCGCTCCGGGACTGGCGAATCTCGACGCCATCCTGCCCGACCTCACGTCCCGTTTCGCCGCCACCGCCGACGCTCACGACCGCGCGTCGAGTTTTCCGTTCGAGAACTTCGCCGCCCTGCGCGAGGCGGGCCTTCTCGCCCTCACCGCGCCGTCCGATCTGGGCGGCCACGACGCCGACCTGCCCACCGCCCTGAAGGTCATCCGCGCGGTGGCGAGGGGCGAGCCCGCCACGGCCCTGGTGCTGGTCATGCAGTACCTTTTTCTCGGCTCCCTCGACGGCCGCTCCGGCTGGCCGGCCCATCTCAAGGCCCTGGTGGCCGAGGAGGCGGTGCGCAACGGCGGCCTGATCAACGCCCTGCGCGTGGAGCCGGACCTCGGCACGCCGGCCCGCGGGGGCCTGCCCGCCACCGTGGCCCGCCGCACGCCGGACGGCTGGCGCCTGTCCGGCCACAAGATCTACGCCACGGGCTGGCCGGCCCTGACCTGGTTCGTGGTCTGGGCCCGCACCGACGACCCCGAACCCCTGGTGGGCTCGTGGCTGGTTCACCGGGACACCCCTGGGTGGCGCATCCAGGAGACCTGGGACCACACCGGCCTGCGCGCCAGCGCCAGCCATGACGTGATCTTCGAGGACGCTATTGTGCCGCTCGACCGGGCCCTGTCGCCGCAGGCCCCGGGCGCCCCGCCGCAGATCGATCCGAAATTCGTCGTCTGGTCCTCGGTGCTGACGGCGGCGATCTACGACTCGGTGGCCCGGGCGGGCCGGGACTGGCTCGTGGGATGGTTGAACGATCGCAAGCCGGCCAATCTTGGCGCTCATCTGTCCACCCTGCCGCGGTTCCAGGAACTGGTCGGAACGATCGACGCCCTGCTGTTGCAGAACCGCGTCCTGCTCGACGCCGCCGCAGAGGGGCGACTGCCCCTCTCGGAGGCGGCCCTGGTGAAGCACCTGGTCACCGAGAACGCCATTGCCGCTCTGGAAAAGGCGATCGCGGCATCGGGCAATCCCGGTCTGTCCCGCCACAACCCGCTGCAGCGTCACTATCGTGACGTGCTCTGCGGCCGCATCCACACGCCTCAGGCCGACGTGGTCCTGTCCGCCGCCGGCAAGAGCGCCTTCGCCGCCGCCCGCCGCGACTGACCCGGTGCGCCGCGATAATCTGGCGCGCCTGCGCCGCTTCGTCGGCGGTCTGGCGTTGCTTCTCGACTCCCATCCGGACGAGCCGGAAATTCTCCGGCGCGGCGGCGATCTTCTGGCCGAGCTGGTCTCTGTGGACGACTGGCTGCCGGAACCCTTCGATCAGCCGGTCGGCCGCTACGCCCAGTATCTGCTCCACTGCGACTCTCTCGAACGGTTCAGCGTCGTCAGTTTCGTCTGGTCGCCGGGCCAGGGAACGCCGATCCACAATCATACGGTGTGGGGCCTGATCGGCATGTTGCGCGGCGCGGAGATCGCTCAGGCCTATGAGGCGGGCCCCGGCGGCCTTCTGCCGGGCGACAGCACGCGCCTGACCCCGGGCCAAGTGGTGGCGGTGTCCCCGCGCGTCGGCGATGTCCACAGCGTCACCAACGCACTCGCCGACCGATCCTCGATCAGCATCCACGTCTATGGCGGCAATATCGGCGGCGTGCAGCGGTCCGTCTTCGACCTCGATGGTCGCCAACGCCCCTTCATGTCCGGCTATTCCAATACCGTGACGCCCAATCTCTGGAATGGTATCCTCGAATGAGCATGGCCCGTCCCATCGCCCCGGCCGATGTCCGCCGCGATCTGCTCACCCGTCGGGAGATCGCCCTCCTCGACGTGCGTGAAGAGGACCCGTTCGCCCGGTCGCATCCCCTGTTCGCCGCCAACCTGCCGCTCAGCCGCCTGGAGCTTGAGGCCTGGGAGCGTCTGCCGCGCCGGGACGTCCGCATCGTCCTCTACGACAACGGCGAGGGTCTGGTCGACCGCGCGGCCCGGCGACTCGCGGCCCTCGGTTACAGCGACGTGAGCGCCCTGACCGGCGGTCTGGCCGGTTGGGCGGCGGCCGGGTTCGAGTTGTTCCAGGACGTCAATTCGGCCAGCAAGGCCTTCGGTGAACTCGTCGAGGCGCGTCGCCACACCCCGTCCCTGCCCGCGCCGGAAGCCAGGGCGCTGATCGACGGGCCGGCGCCGACGGTTGTCCTGGACGCCCGCCGCTTCGACGAATATCGCACCATGAGCATCCCCACCGGCGTCAGCGTGCCGGGGGCCGAACTTGTCCTGCGCGCCCGCGATCTGGCGCCGGACCCGGCCACGACCATCATCGTCAACTGCGCCGGACGGACCCGCAGCCTGATCGGCGCGCAGTCGCTGATCAACGCCGGCGTTCCCAACCCGGTGGTCGCCCTGCGCAACGGCTCGATCGGCTGGACGCTGGCGGGCCAGACGCTCGATCACGGCCAGACGCGCCGCTATGGCGAGCCCTCACCCGAGGCGGAGGCCGAAGCCCGCCGCGCCGCCCGGGAAGTCGCCTACCGGGCTGGCGTGCGCCGCCTCGATCAGGCGGATCTGGCCGCGCTGGTGGCCGACGCCCATCGCACGCTCTACCGCTTCGACCCCCGCCAGCCCGAGGAGTTCGAGGCCGGGCATCTGCCGGGTTTCCGCAACGCTCCTGGCGGGCAACTGGTCCAGGAAACCGATCACGTCGCCCCGGTGCGCGGCGCCCGCATTGTCCTGGCCGATCCGCGGGGCGTACGCGCCGACATGACCGCCTCCTGGCTCGCCCAGATGGGCTGGGAGGTCTATGTCCTGGAGGCGGCCGAGGCGGCGTTCTCCGCCCACGGACCGGCCCCGCGGCGCACGCCCGAGCCCCCCGCGGCCCAGGTGATCACCGCGCAGGCTCTCGCAGCCCGACTCGACGCCGACGACCTGACGGTCATCGACCTGGGGGCGGGGCCTGTCCATCGCCGGGGCCACATTCCGGGCGCCTGGTTCGCCATCCGCGCCCGTCTGTCGGAGGATCTGGCGGATGTTCCGCAGGATCGCACCGTGGCGCTGACCTCGCCCGATGGCCTGCTGGCCCGGTTCGCGGCCCCGGAGGTCGCCGCGATCACGGGTCAGGCGGTGCGGGTGCTCGAGGGGGGCACCGCCGCCTGGATCGCCGCCGGGCTGCCCCTGGAGACCGGCCTGATCCGCGCCGCCAGCGCGCCCGATGATGTCTACAAACGTCCCTATGAGGGAACAGACAACGCCGCCACCGCGATGCAGGCCTATCTCGACTGGGAATATGGCCTGGTCGACCAGTTGGCCCGCGATGGAACGCATGGTTTCTTCGTGATCTGAGACGTCTTCGCGGCGCGGGCTTGAGCCTCGCCTATCAACGCCTTCAGAAGAACTCACTTAGTGAGCCGCCCTGCGAAGCGTATCCGTTCCAGCCTCATTTCGTTCCCTGTTGCGAGATCTGCCCCATGCCCGTCGAATTCATCGGCTTCATCGGCACCAACCCCGCGTCGGAAATCCATCCACACACGGGGCCGGTCATAGACCGGGCCTATGTGGAGACCATCGCCCGCGCCCACGACGCCGGCGGTTTCGACCGGGCCCTCATCGCCTTCCATTCGACCTCGCCGGAAAGCATCCTGGTAGCCAACCACGCCGCCTCGGTCACTGACCGCCTCGGTCTGATGATCGCCCACAGGCCGGGCTTCACCGCCCCGACGCTTGCGGCCCGGCAGTTCGCCACGCTCGATCAGTTCACCGGCGGCCGCATCGCCGTGCACATCATCACCGGTGGCTCCGACCAGGAGTTGAGGCAGGACGGCGACCATCTGACCAAGGATGAGCGCTACGCGCGCACCGACGAATATCTCGACATCGTCCGGCTGGAGTGGAGTAGCGACAAGCCCTTTGACTACAAGGGAAAATACTACGACGTGCAGAACGCGTTCGGGGCCGTGAAGCCGTTCAACGGCTCTCATCTGCCGGTCTACTTCGGCGGCTCCTCCGACGCGGCCATTCCCGTCGCCGGAAAGCACGCCGATATCTACGCCCTGTGGGGCGAGACCCAGGCCCAGGTGAACGAGACCATCTCGCGCGTCCGCGCCGCCGCCGCCAAATGGGGACGTAGCCCGCGCTTCAGCCTCTCCCTGCGGCCGGTGCTGGCCGACACGGAGGAGGGCGCCTGGCAGCGCGCCAGGGAGATCGAGGACCGCACCCGCGCCCTGCGCGAGAAGGCCGGCCTGAAGACCACCGGCCACACGCCGCCGAACGCCGGCTCCCAGCGCCTGCTCGCCGCCGCCGCCCAGGGTTCACGCCTGGACAAGCGGTTGTGGGCCGGCGTCGCCGCCATCACCGGGGCCCAGGGCAACTCCACGGGTCTGGTGGGCACGCCCGAACAGGTGGCCGACGCCATGCTCGACTACTACGATCTGGGGGTGTCGACCTTCCTGATCCGCGGTTTCGATCCGCTGGATGACGCCATCGCCTACGGCCGCGACCTTATCCCCCTGGTCCGTGACCTCATCGCAGCGCGAGACGCCAATCCGGTCCGCGCCGCCAGTTGACCCGGCCGGTCAGGACGGGATCAGCGCCTTGCGCAGATAGGGATTGAGGAACCGTCCGCCTGGATCCAGTTGCGCGCGCACGGCCATGGCCTCCGCCCAGCGAGGGTAGAGGCCGCGGAAGTCGGATTCGCCGAGGGTGTTGAGCTTGCCCCAGTGCGGGCGCCCGCCGTATCGCCGGAAGATAGGCTCGATCAGGTCGAAGAGGAACTGGTGGTCGTCCTTGTAGTAGGCGTGGACCGCGACCGACCCGGAGGAGCGCTGAAAAAAGGGCGACAGCCAGGCGTCATCGGCCTCGATGGTGCGCACCTCGATCGGGAAGAAGACGTCGCTGCGCCGCGCCTCGATGGTCGAAACGACGGTTTTCAGAACCTCGATCTGGGTCTCCTGCGGCAGATGGAACTCCATCTCGTTGAACTTGATCGGCCGGTCGTTGGACAGCAGCTTCCATCCGTCGTCCACCATGTCCTGGGGCGGAATATCGGCGATGAGTCGCTCGGCGACCCAGCGGCGAAGCGGAGCCGACCATCCGAAAACGTCCCTCAGGCTCTTCAACTCCATGGTCGCCGACGCATCGGTGTCCGGCCCTCGCGGCTTTAGCGGCAGGTTGGTGACGTCGGCGGTGATGACCGCGGCCTTTCCGGTGAAGGGGATGGCGTAGAACTCGACATTCCGATGCACGGCCTTGAGCCTCGGCCAGTCGTCGCAGGTGTCGTGGAAGTCGCGGATCTCGACCCGCTTGTGGATCCGGGTCAGGGGCCGGTTTTTCAGGGTCACCTCGGTGACGACGCCGAAGGCGCCCAGATTGACCCGCGCGGCGTTGAAGATGTCGGCGTTCCTCTCCGGATCGCAGTCGAGGATCTCGCCGGCCGCCGTCGCCAGGCGGAACGACAGCACCTCGCCATGGATGGCCTTCAGGCCTCGTCCGGTGCCGTGGGTGCCGGTGCCCAGGGCCCCGCCCAGGGACTGCTTGTTGATGTCGGGCAGGTTGGGCATCTCCTGGCCGATCGCCGCCAGGGCGGGACCCAGATCGCCCAGGCGCGTGCCCGCCCGCACCCGGGCGGTCAGCGTCGCCGGGTCGTGGTCGATGACGCCGCTCATCCTGTCCAGGCTGAGAAGCGTGCCGTCGGTCGTGGCCAGGGGCATGAAGCTGTGGCCGGCGCCAACCGGGCGGATCGGCCCCTGGGCCGTCTTGAGCAGGCTGGCCAGTTCGTCCTCGCCCGCCGGCGCCGCGCGGGCCGCCGGATAGGCCGACTGGATGCCCGACCAGTTGCGCCAGAGCAGCCGACCCTTGGGGTCGGTCTCCGGGGGTGAGGCCGGTTCCTGGTCGCTCCAGAGTCGATACCCGACAGCCCCGGCCACGCCGACTCCGGCCGTCGCGGCGCTCGTCGCCATCACCGTCCGTCTGGTCACCATGGCCGGTCCTCCAAGGGTCGCTGTCGATCAGGAAACCGGCTGGTCAGCCATGAAGTGGATCAAGGCCCGGTAGTCATCCGTCGTGCAGGAGAAGCATTGCCCCCCCGACGGCATGCCCTTGTAGCCGGTCACCACGCTCTTCATCAGGGCGGCCATGCCCTTGCGCGCGCGGGGCGCCCAGGTCTCCCGGTCGCCGGCCTGAGGCGCTCCGGTTCCCGGCGCGGCGTGACAGGACTTGCAGGCGTGGACGTAGAGGTCGGCCAGCTTCGCGTCGGCCGGGGTCATGGCGGCCGCCCGGGCCGCGATCTGGGCCGGAGACGGCTGCGGATTCCGGCCCTGGCACGCCCCCAGGACGAGCGCCAGAGCCAATCCCAGCAGGATCCCTGTGCAGTCTCTGATCACCGATCCGTCTCCATCGCCACAGCCGCGGCCTCGTCCGTGGCGCTGAACCGCGCGCTCGCCGCCAGATAGACAGCCGACGCCACCGCCAGGGAGACCAGCCAGCCCACGTCCACACCCCCCAGCCTCGCCGCCAGGGGGGCGGTGTAGACGCCCGGCGCCGTGAAGAACGGCAGGCTGGCGAGGAATCCGGCGGCGTAGGCGATCAGGCCCCGCGCGCCCCACGCCCCATAAACCCCTTTGGGCGTGAACAGGTCGGGAAGGGAATAGCGGCCCCGCCGCAGGAAGAAGTAGTCGATAAGATTGACCGCGCTCCACGGGGCCAGGCCATAGAGCAGGATGACCAGAAGGGCGTTGACCCGGTTCACCGCATCCCCGCCGAGCCAGATCGCCGACGCGGTCCAGGCCGCGGCGAGGGCCGCGATCATCGCCGTCTTCAGTCCCCGCCCTGGCAGGATCGGCCGAATCGAATCGGCCATGGTGAAGGCGGTGAGCATGGCGCTGTAGCCGCTCATGGCGATGGTGGCCATCAATCCGCCGATCGAGGCCGCCGCCAGCAGGGAGCCCAGGCCGACCGTCACGGCGTCGCCCGCCAGCCGCAGGGCCACCAGCCCGTCGGTTGCGCCCATGCGGGTGGCGAGCCATGCGCCGAGGGCGATCAGCCAGACCGCCGACAGGCCCGAGCCGCCGAACACACTGAGGATGACCGCGCCGCGCCGGGTGCGGCTGGGCAGATAGCGGGTATAGTCGGAGACATAGGGCGCGGCGGTGATGTTGAAGCTTGCCGCCGAGGCGACCTGGGTGGCGAAGGCCGGCCAGTTGAAACCTCCCGCCGGCGGCGCGGCCGCTCCGCCGGCGTGACCCAGAACGATCGCCCCGCTCAGCACCACGAACAACGGCAGGCTGATCCAGAACATCACCCGGAACATCCGGTGGACCTGATCGTGCCCCCAGATGGCCACGGCCGCGGTGACGAGCGACACGCCGATGGCGGTCACACCGCGGTCGAGTCCCCACAGACCGTGGACGCCTTCGGCGATCAGGATCACGGCGACGACGTTGTAGCCGACCAGACAGACCATGGTGGCGATCAGCGGCACGATCACGCCCCGATAGCCGAACTGGGCGCGCGACTGGATCATCTGCGGCAGGCCCAGTTGTGGCCCCTGGGCGGCGTGGAAGGCCTGGAAGGTGGTGCCGATGAGGATCCCGACCGCCCCGGCCAGGGCTGTATAGCCAAGCGACAGGCCCAGGCTCGGCCCGACAAAGCCGATGGCGATGACGAAGAAATGGAAGTTGCTCAGGAACCAGAACTGGCCCTGGTGGGCCAGCCGCCCGTGGCGTTCGCCCTCGGGGACGAAATCGATTGACCGGGTCTCGATGCCCAGCGCCGTCATGCCCGTTCGCCCACGCGCTCAGGCCCGCGTCACAGCCGGCAGGCGATAGGCGCCGTCCAGCAGTTCCCGCCGGGGCAGGTAGGCGCGGAGGAAGAGGGCGAAGGGCCCTTGCGGCGCCGGCAGCCAGTTGCCGCGCCGCTCCGGACCCGGGTCCGCGTGGCCGATCCAGATGTCCAGAGAGCCGTCCGCATTGGCCTGCAGGCCGGGTGTCCGGTCACCGATGGCGTAACGGTCCAGGGGATTGTCGGCGAAGAAGAACTGGCCGTCGTCGGTCGCCTCGTAGAGGCTGAGCGACCAGAAGGCGTCCACCGGGATCCGCCCGTCGGCGGCGAAATGCAGCCGCCAGTCGGTCGCGCCGTCGAACAGCGCCCGGGGCAAATCGCCCTTTGCGCGCATGTACATGGCCTCCGCCGGCGGCAGGGCGCCCAGGCCGCCCAGGGCCACGCCGGCGCGGTAGAGATAGTCCTCGCCGAAATCGCCGAGCCGGGCGGCGGGGTAGCTCCAGCCGTCGGCGAACCCCGTCGCCTCCAGGCCGCCGCCCCGCAGAAGTCCTCGGGCCTCTGCCACACCCGCTTCGATGGCCTCCACCTGGGACGGCGATAAACGGGCCGGGTCGAAAGCCGTCAGTCCCAGCGGCGCCATGGTCTGCAGGGCCGCGCGATCGGTCAGCGGCGGCGGATTGTCGGCCATCAGCCGGGCCACGCTGGCGAAATAGTCGGCCCACGAAGAGCCGCGCGTCGCGGTGGCGGGGTAGGGGGCGGCCGCCGGGCCCTGCATCGACACGCCGGTCTGCACCGCCCGCGCCGCCGCCAGGTCATGCGGTCCGTCCACCAGGATCCGCCCCAGCGCCCAGACGTGCCGCGTGGGCGACCGTACGACGTGAGGACCGTCGGCCGCCTCGCAGGGGCCCACCAGGGTGAAGGTCAGGCCGTCCTGCCCGGTCGTTCTCGTGCCCAGGATCGCGAAGTTGTTGGTGTAGGCGTCCATCAGGGCCAATGAGACATAGCGCTCGCCGGAGGGCGGTAGGGTGATGGTCACCGGGCCGCCCGCCAGATCCACCTGGGCCGAGGCGTAGAGGGTGTCGTTGTTGGGCGTGGTCACCGCCCGGGCCCTGTGATCGGCCAGGTTGGGCGGATGCACGAAGCTGTTCATCGGGGCGCCGACGCCGGTCAGGCGCCTGCGGGTCGTGGCGATCTCGATGAGCGGCAGACCGAACAGCCACGCCGTGCGGGCCGCCGCCGTCAGCCTTTCCAGTGCGCTTCCGGGCATGGTCGCTCCCCGCCTCAGGCCGTCTTAGCGAGTCACGATCGGAAAGTCCGCGTGGAAGGTGTCGAGCCAACTCACCAGGCGGTCCACCGCGCCGGCGTCGCCGTCCGCCTTCACAGTCCCTGCGGCGACCGCCGCCTTCACAGACGCGCCGGTGAACAGGGCCTGGATGAAGGCCGAGCGCGGGAGTGTGAGGCTGGCGTCGACCGGGCCGGGCGCGGCGATCGGTTCGGCGATCAGGACGTCGTTGCGCACACGGACATAGAACCGTTCGCCCCGCTCCGGGAAGGAGAGGGCGAGGCCGAGCGTGGCGCCCTTCACCTTGTCCGGGTTCAGCCGGACCCCCACCAGTTCGAACAGCATGCGGCTTGGCATGTTGCGGATCAGGTCCAGCGCCGCCGTCCCGGGGCCGCTGCGCACCACCCCGCGAAGTTCCATGGCGGCGGTGAGATACTCGTTTCGGAACAGCGAGTTCTCCGAACGATAGGCGAGCTGGTCGTAGACCCCGGCCAGGGCCTCCCGGGCGGCGGTGTTTGTGGAGTCGGCCAGCACGACCCGGTTGAGCAGGGTGGCCGCCCAGGCGTCGTCGCCCTTGCCGGCGGCGGTCCGGGCCAGGGCGATGACGCGCGCCGCGCCGCCCATGGCCTCCACATAGCGCGCGCTCTCCTGCGCCGGCTCCAGCGGGGCCAGATTGACCGGGTTGGCGTCATACCAGCCCATATACCGTTGATAGACAGCCCGGGCGTTGAAGCTCATCGAGCCGTAGAAGCCCCGGTTGTACCAGTCCTTCGCCAGGGTGGCGGGCAGGGCGATGCGGTCGCCGATCTCCGGCCCGGTGAGGCCCTCGTTCATCATTCGCACCGACTGGTCGTGCAAATATTCATAGGCGTCGCGGTGATCCTCGAGAAACGCCACCGCCGCCGCATGGCCGAAGCGGGGCCAGCCATGGCTGGTGAACATGACGTCGGTCCGGTCGCCGAACAGGCGGATGGACTCTGTCAGATCGTCCGCCCAGGCCTTGGCGTCGCGCACCAGGGCGCCGCGGGGGGTCAGCACATTGTGCATCGAGACGTTGGCGTTCTCGGCCATGCACAGCGCGCGCAGATCGGGGAGAAAGATGTTCATCTCCGCCGGCGCCTCGGCGCCGGGCGTCATCTGGAACTCCAGCTTCACCCCGTCCACCATTATCGTCTCGCCCGTGTGGTCGATCGTCACCGTCGGGGGAATCAGGCTGAGGCTGCCTTTGGAGACCGCCTGGCCGATGCCGCTGGTCACCTGGCCGTCGGGGCCCGGCGGCAGGAAGAAGCCGAACTGGTAGACGGCGCGGCGGCTCATCGCCACGCCCGCCAGGACGTTCTCGCTGACGGCCTCCTCCAGGAAGCCTTTCGGGGCGATCACCTTCACCTTGCCGGAGTCCACGTCGGCCTGGCTCACCAGGCCGCGGGCGCCGCCGAAGTGGTCGGAGTGGCTGTGGGTGTAGAGGATCGCCACCACGGGCCGGGCGCCCAGGGTCTCGTTCACCAGATCCAGGGCCGCGCGGACCGTCTCGGTGCTGGTCAGGGTGTCGATGACGATCCAGCCGCTGTCGCCCTGGATGAAGGTGGCGTTGGCGATGTCGAAGCCGCGCACCTGCCAGATGCGGTCGGCGACCTTGAACAGACCATGTTTCGACAGCAGCTGCGCCTGTCGCCAAAGCCCCGCATTCACCGTCGGCGGGGCGTCGCCAGCCAGAAAGTCATAGGCTGACAGGTCCCAGGCGACGCCGCCGCCGGCCCGCAGAATTCTGGGGTCCGTCCGGGTGGCGACAAACCCGCGGCTGGCGAAGTCGAAGTCCTGGCGGTCGGCGAGGGGCAGGGTCTTCCGGGCCTGCGCCTGGGCCGCCAGGGTTGTCGCCGAGGGCGGATCTCCCGCCAGCGCCGGGGTCGCGGAGGCCAGCGCCAGAATCCAGGCCCGGGTGCGCCAGGACCTCATCGATTTCTCCCCGTATTGCTTTTCAGGCGCCTTAGCCCCGTCACGCGCCGCTCACAATGCCGCGTTCAGAGGTCCCGACCGGTAGGCTTCGATTCGGTCGGCCGCGCCACGCCACGCGCCCAGACCCAGGGTGGCGAAGATCAGCGCCGCCAGCAGCGCCGGCGCCCACCCCCGCAAGACCCTCGCACCAGCGCCCATCGACAGGGCCACGAGCAGCAGGCCCGGAGCAATCAGCCAGTGGCGGGCGAACCCGTCGAGGGCCCCCTCGCCGCCGAACAGCACCCAGTCTCCCAGCATCCAGCCGGTCGGGTAGGCCGCGGCGACCCCCAGAGCCAGGGCCAGGGCGCCGATCGTCCGGCGACGCTGCGGCGGGTCAGCCGGCATGGCGGATGACGCCGTCCGGCCCCGCGCGCAGCACGGTGCGAAAGCCAATGTGGTTCTCGCCGGTGTCGGTCGGTCCCGCCTCGCGCGCCGCGGGGCGATAGCGGAAACAATAATCCGGCGAGCAGAGGAACGATCCGCCCTTGATCACATGCCGTCTCGGCCCCGGATCCCCCGGCGCCGCGGCAGGATCCGGGCCACGGGGATTGTCGCGGTCGTCCAGGTCGAGGTTGGAGCGATACCCGTCCTTCGTCCACTGCCAGACGTCACCGGCCATGTCGTAGAGGCCAAAACCGTTGGCCGGGAAGCAGCCCACCGGGGAGGCCTGGGCCCTGTAGCCGTCGTCGGCAGTGTCCAGGCTGGGAAAGACGCCCTGCCAGACATTGGCCTGGGGATGTTTCGGATCGAAGCCGTCGTCGCCCCAGACGAAGCGTGTCGGTCCGCGTCCGCCCTGGGCCGCATATTCCCACTCCGCCTCCGTGGGCAGGTCGCGACCCAGCCACCGCGCGTAGGCCATGGCGTCGGCCCAGGCGACCTGCACCACGGGCAGGGCGTCCTGTCCCGCGATGGAGCTGCCGGGCCCCGCCGGGTGTCGCCAGTCCGCGCCGGCGACCACCCGCCACCACTGGCCAGGGTCCGGTCCGGCCGGCCGGTCAGCGCCGACGAAGACGATGGCCGAGGGCTTCAGCTGCTCGCCCTTCAGGCCCGGATAGGCCCTCGGATCCAGGGGGCGCTCGGCCAGGGTGACATAGCCCGTGGCCTTCACGAAGCGGGCGAAGTCGGCGTTGGTCACGTCCGTGCGGTCGATCCAGAAGCCGTTGACCCGCGTCGGCCTTGGAGGCCCTTCTTCGGCGCGCATTGGCCGTGCGCCCATCTGGAAGAGACCGCCTCTGAGCCAGACCATGCCGGCGGTGGAGCCGCCGGGTTCGGGCGCCGCGCGGTCCTTCAGGCAGATCGACGGGGCGGCCGGGGCGGCCGTCCGTTCCGTCTCGCGCCCGCCGGGTCGCCCGCAGGCGGCGATGGCGAACAGGGCGAGTGCGGCGAACAGGCGAGGAAGCGGCATGGCTCCCGCCTATACGCCCCGGCGCGGTCGCAACGACAGGACCAGGAAGACGATCGACAGAGGGACGGCGACGAGGCTGGCGAAGTGTTCGGGCGGGTGGCGTCCGCCGCCGGGCGGCAGGAGCACCCAGCCGTCCAGAGCCATCAGTCCACGCTCCAGGATCATCAGCAGCAGGAAGAAGGGGACCAGCGGCCGATAGCGCCAGGCGACCATGGCCATGGCCGCGCCATAGGCCAGCTGGGTCGCCCCCTCCCAGGCGAAAACGCCGCGAACCAGCTCGGCCCGGTCACCCATGTCCAGATGGGCGATCACCCCCGCTCCGCCATCGGGCAGGAAACTGTGGATCAGCCCCGGCAGGATCGTCAGGACGCTGACCAGTCCGAGAAACGCCACGGCGGCGTTCGAACCCCTGTAGTGAGCATTGGTCGAGGGCGGGATCAGGCTCATGGCGGCGGCGTCAGCCCGCAAGGCGCGAGAGAAAGATCGCGGCGATCCGTGCGCCGTGGGTCTCCTGCAGGAAATGGCGGGCGTCCGGCAGCAGATCGAACGTCGCCTGGGGATAGAGCGAGGCCCATTGTCGCCCCCAGGCCTCGGTGAACACCGCATCCGCTCCGCCCCAGATGAAGTGGACGGGTTTGGCCCAGGCCTTCAGCGTCTCGAAATTCCGGGCCTGATCCTCCGCCGCGCCGGCCAGCGGGTCATGGAACGGCAGGCTCAGCGGAAAGCGTCTGGGGCCGGCCAGGCCGGGGCTTCCCAGTCCCGCGAAGGGCGCGTCATAGCCGCGACGAACGCCGTCAGCGTCTTCCGACACCTCGGGATAGCGGCCTTCGTTGATGATGGCGAACAGATCCTTCGGCTGGATGTAGCCGTTCGACAGCAGCATGAACCAGCCGACGGAGAGTTTGTCGGGAATGCTGGCCTCGAAAAGACCGCCGGCCTGCCACTGCTGGTTCCACTGGCGTAGCGCCGGCGTGTAGTCGTAGCCGTCGTGATGCAGCCAGGTGTTCATGATCACCAGCCGCGCGAAACGATCCGGATTCTCCGCCGCCTGCGCCAGGCCGATCGGCCCGCCCCAGTCCTGACAGAACAGGGTGACCCCGCTCAGGTCCAGATGGTCGATCAGGGCCCGGTGCGCGGCCGTATGGCGGGCGATGGAATACCAGGCCGGGTCGGCAGGTTTGTCCGATCGCCCGAAGCCCAGGTGATCGGCGGCGATGCAGCGCCAACCGGCCGAGGTCAGGCCCGAGACGATATGGCGGTTCAGGAAACTCCAGGTCGGCATGCCATGCATCAGCAGGGCGACGGGGCCATCGCGGGGTCCCTCGTCGATGTAGTGCAGGCGCAGGCCCTCGACGGTCAGATAGCGGGGGGCGAAGGTGAAGCCCCGCAGATCCTCGAAGGCTGTCTCGGCCGTCCGCAGGAAGGTGACGCCGTCGCGGGTGGTCTGAAGGCTCATGGCGGGACTGTCCGAGCGGGGATCAGTCCCGCGGCTTGGTGCGGATGTTCAGCTGCCCGGCGAGCCCGGCGGTGCGATGGTGCTCGATGGCGTGCATTTCGGGCGAGCCCGCCATCTTCCGGAAGGCCTCCAGCGAAGGATACTCCGCCAGGGCGACCATGTCCCAGAGTTCGTCGACCTCGCCCAGCAGGATGCCCGTGACCGCGCCGGTGAAGCGGATCCTGCCGCCCAGGGCGACCACCAGCTTGGAGACCTCGGCGCCGTAGCGCTCATAGGCCTCGCGCCCCGTGATGTGGGCGTCCGAGCCGTCGGCGTATTCGGCTTTTTCCTTGAATTTCAGAAGGTTGACCATGACGAACGGGCCATCCTCGGGTGAGCCGAAGAAGGAGACGATCTGGTCGGACGGCGGATAGACCGCGTTGACGACGTTCATGACGGGCTCTCCGTTAAGGGATTGGCTTGGATGAAGCGGTCGAGCAGGTCGACGATCGCGTCGGGGCAGTCCTCCTGCAGGAAGTGACCGCCGGGCAGGGTCACGTGCGCCTGACCCTTCGTTCCGGGGACGCGGGCCTGGAAGATGGCGAAGCCGCCCCGGGTGATCGGATCAGCGTCGCTGAAGGCCGTCAGGAAGGGCTTGTCGAAGGTCTCCAGAACCGTCCAGGCGGCCAGGTTCTCCGCCACCGACGCGTGCTCCGGGGTCACCGGCACCAGGGTCGGGAACTGGCGGGCGCCCTCCTTGAAGGTCTCTTCGGGGAACGGCGCGTCATAGGCCGCCTTCTCGCCTTCGCTCAGTTCACGCGCGCAGCCCATGTTGACGATGCCGCTGGTCATGAACACCGGGATGGTCTGGCTGAGCTTCAGCCATGCCTCGAATCCTTCGGAAAGTCCCGTTCCGGTCGGAAGGCCGGTGTTGGCCACGACGACGCGGGCGAAGCGATCCGGAAGGGCCGCCACCAGACGCAGGCCGATCAGCCCGCCCCAGTCCTGGCAGAACAGGGTGACCCCGGTGAGGTCCAGGCCGGCGAGCCATTGGCTCATCCAGTCGACGTGCCGCTCGAAAGTATAATCGCCGCGCGCCGCCGGCTTGTCCGACCGGCCGAAGCCGATGAGATCGGGGGCGAGCACCCGGTAGCCCTTCCCGGCCAGGCCCGGGATGATCCTGCGGTAGAGATAGGACCAGGAGGGCTCGCCGTGCATCAGCAGCACCGGCTGGCCGTCGGCCGGGCCAGCCTCGGCCCAGCACAACCGGAGCGCCGTGCCGTCGGCGTCGACGACGTCGCGATAGTGTGGCGCGAACGGCCAGTCGGGCAGGCTTTCGAAGCGGTCGTCCGGGGTCCTCAGAACCTGCATCTTGCGATCCTCCGCCGTCGCCCTTGTCCGCGCTACGGGCGCATGTAATGACAATATAGGTGCCATTAGTGGTCGTGGTGGTCAAGGCGGAGCCGGCGGGATGAAGAGATTTCGGGTGGCTATGGCGGCGGCGGCGGTGGTTGTGGGTCTCGGCGTCGTCGGCTGGACCCTTCGAGGCCGGATCGCCGCGCAGGTCATGGCGCGCGTTTTCGACCAGGCCATGGCCAGCGAGCCGCTCGGCGCGCTTCCCGATGGTTTGCACGTGGGTCTTTGCGGTTCCGGCTCGCCCATGCCCGACCCGACCCGGGCGGGTCCCTGCACCGTGGTGGTGGCCGGCCGGCAGCTGTTCGTCGTCGACAGCGGCACGGGAAGCACCAAGACCCTGTCGCTGATGAATCTGCCGCCGGCGCGGGTCTCGGCGATCCTCCTCACCCACTTCCACTCCGACCACATCGCCGACCTGGGCGAGCTGATGCTGCAGCGCTGGGGCGGCGGGGCGGCGACAAGCCCCGTGCCCGTCTATGGCCCCACCGGCGTCGATCAGGTGGTGAACGGATTGAACGCCGCCTACGCCCTGGACAAGGGCTATCGGGTCGCACACCACGGCCCGAAGGTCGTGCCGCCGGGCGGCTCCGGCGGCGCGCCGCACGCCTTCGCCACCGACGCGGCCTCGCCGGACGTCGTGGTGATCGACCAGCCAGACCTCAAGGTCATCGCCTTTCCTGTCGACCACGGTCCGGTGAAGCCGGCGGTGGGCTATCTGTTCGTCTACAAGGGCCGCAGGGTGGTGGTCAGCGGCGACACGGCTCCGTCGGCAAGGCTTGAGGCGGCGGCCCGGGACGCCGACGTTCTGGTGCACGAGGGTCTCTCGCCCGATCTTGTGGCCCTGCAGCGTCAGGCGGCCCTCGCCCATGGCCGGACCAACCTGGCGGCGATCTTCCACGATATCCTCGACTATCACACCACCCCCGAGCAGGCCGCGGCGATCGCCGAGCGCGCGCACGTCCACTATCTGCTGTTCACCCATGTCATCCCGCCGCTGCCGATGGCGGCGCTGGAAGGCCCGTTCCTCGGCCGCTCCCGCGAGATTTTCCACGGCCCCATCCGCGTGGGCCACGACGGCGATTTCCTCACCCTGCCCGCGGGAACCGCTGAGATCCGGCGAACGAACCGCCTCAGGGCCCTGTTCTGACGTCCGGGCGGCCGCGCCTTGCTTGATCGGCGGCGGCGAAGATGGTTTCCTTAGAGCGTGTTCTAATATTCTGCGGCCAAGGCCGCCGCCTCGGGGGAGCAAGACACCATGGATGACGCCTCACCGCCCGCGCCGTCTGTCGATTTCGACGCCGACGCCCTTCGCCGGAAATATCGCGAGGAGCGCGACCGGCGTCTGAGAGCGGACGGCGAGGACCAGTACGTCGAGCTCGCCGGCCGCTTCGCCCGCTTCTCCGAGACCGATCCCTATGCCGACCCCGATTTCACCCGCGAACCCCTGACCGACGCGGTCGACGTGGCGATCATCGGCGGCGGCTTCAGCGGCATGCTGGCGGCGGCACGCCTGAAAGAGGCCGGAATCACCGATATCCGCCTGATGGAGGCGGGTGGAGACTTCGGGGGCACCTGGTACTGGAACCGCTATCCGGGCGCCCAGTGCGACATCGAATCCTACTGCTACCTGCCGTTGCTCGAGGAACTCGGCGTCCTGCCGAAGGAGAAGTATTCCTACGTCACCGAGATCTTCCAGCACTCCCAGTTCATCGGCCGGCAGTTCGGCCTGTATGACCTGGCCCTGTTCCAGACGCGGGTGAAGTCGCTTGACTGGGACGAGGGCGAGAAGCGCTGGATTCTGTCTACCGACCGCAAGGACCGTCTCCGCGCCCGCTTCGTGGTCATGGCCCTGGGCCCGGCCAGCCGGCCGAAACTGCCAGGCATTCCCGGCATCGAGACCTTCGAGGGGCACAGCTTCCACACCAGTCGCTGGGACTACGCCTACACCGGCGGCGACACGACCGGGAACCTGGACAGGCTGGCCGACAAGCGGGTGGCGATCATCGGCACAGGCGCCACGGCGATCCAGTGCATCCCCCACCTGGGCGCCAGCGCCGGGCATCTCTACGTGTTCCAGCGCACCCCCTCGTCCGTGGATTTCCGCGGCAACAAGCCCACCGACCCGGACTGGGCGGCCAGCCTCCAGCCCGGCTGGCAGCGGGCGCGGCGGCAGAATTTCGCCGATATCGTCATGGGCCGGCCCTTCGAGGTCGATCTTGTCAACGACGCCTGGACCGACATCTTCCGCAGCCTGCAGGGCCCCGGCGCCTTCAACCAGAAGGCGCCGACCAGCGTGGAGGAGGCGGTGGAACGGGCCGAACTGGCCGATTTCCGCAAGATGAACCAGATTCGCGCCCGGGTGGACCAGACGGTTCAGGACCCGGTCACCGCCGAGGCGCTGAAGCCCTGGTACCGGCAGTTCTGCAAGCGGCCGACCTTCAACGACGACTATCTGCCCACCTTCAACCGGCCCAACGTCACCCTCGTCGACACCAGCGCCACCAAGGGCGTCGAGCGCATCACCCCCCATGGTGTGGTGGCCAATGGCGTCGAATACGCCGTCGACTGCATCATCTATTCCACCGGCTTCGAGATCAGCACCGACTTTCGTCGGCGTCTGGGCTTCCCGATCACCGGTCGCGACGGCCGCTCGCTGGTCGACTACTGGTCCAACGGCTTCCGCACCCTGCACGGGTTCACCGCCAACGGCTTTCCCAACTGGTTCTGGATCGGCATCTCGCAGAACGCCCTGTCCGTGAACATGACGGCGATGTTCGACGACCAGGCCCGGCACATTTCCTACATCATCGCCGAGGCCCAGAAGCGCCAGGCCCTGACCGTCGAGCCCAGCGAAGAGGCCCAGGAGGCCTGGGTGGCGGAGATCCGCCGCCTGTCGGTGAGCAACCGGGACTTCCTGGAGGCCTGCACGCCGGGCTACTACAACAACGAGGGCTCCGAGCGCCCCGGCTCGCTGGGGGCCGAGACCTACGCCCCCGGGCTGAACGCCTTCAATGACCTGATCGAGGCCTGGCGGGCGAAGGGGACCCTGGACGGCCTGGTTCTGGGCCAGTAGCGCGGGGCGACATCAACCTCCGGCCAGGCCCGGGCGTACCGGCTGACGGTTGGCCTTTCCACCCCGCTCCAGATCCGCCTCGATGACCGCCTGAAAATCGGCGGTCGACCATTTCAGCGTGGTGACCTCGATCCCGGGTCGGTAGGCGCCCCCGGCGGGACGGGGACGGCGGACCCACATCTTGTTGGGGATGATGACAACGGACAGGCCGGAGGGCGCCGGTTGCGGCCTGACCTCCAGATAGGCGGAGTCGGCCGAACTGGGCGCGCCGATCAGGCGGGTGTTGGGGAAGCGGGTAAAGGTGTCGAGGGCGTCCAGGCAGGCGCTGGCGCACTGACCGGGCACGATCACATAGACGGGCGTCGTTAGCGGAGGCGGCTCGTCACGGCCCAGGGGCGCCGCCGGCGGGTCGGGCGGCTCGACGAAGTAGGGCTGCCCCCTGGTGTGCGCCGTGGCGAGGCCGAGGGCGACGGGGGCGAACTCCTCGGCCATGCGGATCTGTTTTTCGGCCTTCAGGATATCGACCAGATGAGCGGCGTAGTCGGCGTTGTCCCGGGACGCGCGCCACCAGATCTGGACGCCCCGATTGTAGGCTCCCATGGCCCGGTCCACACGGCCCCGGCCCCAGAGCGCGCCGGCCAGGTCGAGGCTCCAGTCCGATGATCCGCCCTGGTTGGCCCGCAGATCGATGACCACCGCGCGGGCGTTCAGCACCTTGCCGCGATCGTCGCTGATCGCCGAAATCATGGCCCGATAGGCGTCGCGCTGGGCCGCATCCGGCTCGAAGGTGGGCATGGCGATCCAGACCAGGCCCCTGGCCGGTTCGGTCTCTCCCACGGGGTGGCTGTCGCCGTTGTAGGCGTTCTGGCGCCAGGCCTGGTAGTCGGCGTTGACCGCCGTCCAGGCGAGGACGCGGGTTTCCATCCCGCCGGGAGTTTGGAAACGACAGCGGCGGGGTGGCCTGACGAACGGGTTGCCGTCATCGACGAAGAGGTTGACCGAACGGGTCCACCAGTTGCCGGGCTCCGCGGACCGGCCGATGAAGCGGAAGACATTCGTCAGCAAAAGACGTCGGACCGACTTTCCGTCGCAGCCAAGCACGCGTGATCCCGCCGCCGGCCCGCCGGGTTCCGTGGCGTACACAAAGAGGCCATCGCCGCGCCAGACCGCCAGAAAGCCCGGCCAGCGGGCGGCGGGCGCCAGGCTCTCGTTCAGGGTGGCGACAGCACCCGCGTGGCCATCGCCGATCACGGTGTTGAAGCGGGAGATGGCCGCGGCATAGCCGGCGGCGCTCCGCGCCTTCGCGGCAAGAACGTGGCCGGCCGCCCGCGCGGCGCGCAGCCTCGCCGTGAAGCCGGGGTTCGAACGGTCGAAGACACCGGGATGGTTCTCGAGCAGCGTCGAGAACGCGTAGTCGATATCGGCCCTGGCGGCGGCGGACCACGCCACGGGAGTGGTCGGAGCAGGCGGGGCGGGCGGTGACCCGGCGGCCCGGGCCCAGCCAGCGACCAGCAACAGCGCCGCCAGCACCGCTCGTTTCAGACCCGGCATTCAGAACGCCCTTCCCCGCCCGCATCCCTCGTCATCTACCGGACCCGGCGGCCCGCCGCACCCCGGGAACGGTCTGGCTATGGGCGAAAAATTCCCGTGCGCCGGCTCCGCGCGCGGATTCGACAGCCGCCACGCCGACCGGGCGTACGCGTGCGGCTCCAGCGCCAGCAGCCCCTGGGCGCCGCGACGCGCTCTCGCGGTTGGCATGCTCCCACCACGAGGGGGGCAGGCATACGGAGCGCCTCCGGAGGCCGGATATCGATCACGCCGCCGTACAACGCCGAACGAATACCAGCGAAAACACGGCGACCATGACGAGACTGGGGACATAGGGGGGACCTCGCCCACGGAGTGTGGTGGCGAAAACGACGCCGAAACCGATTCCTGTGACGAAGAGTCCGCCCGCTTCAACGGGAGTTCCTCAGTCGCCTGACGTCCTCAGTCTCTCGTCGCGTCAGGATTCAGGTTAGGGACGGATCAAGTCAATCCATGGTCCCCTTCGGGCGGCGCTTCGCTCTTCGTCCCGGCCTCGAAAGGCGGCGTTCGGCGGCGGAGCGGGACTTCGGAGACAGCAGGTGAGAAACCTCGCTGCCGCACTTCCCGCGGACTTTCTGTATACTTCCGGGTCGGTGGCCACGCTCCGGCGGTTCCACGTGGCGCCCGGGGAGGGCCGCGGCGAACCCCTCGAACATGGGACGACGAGGATGAGACTTGCGACAGCCGTATTGGCCACGGGGCTCGCCCTGGCCTCCGCGTCGGCGGCGCACAGCCAGGCGCTGACCTGGGACCTCTTCTGCCACTACGACAACGGCAGCATCGCCTTCACGGTGAGCTACGCCCGGCACAGGGCCTCCGGCGACATGGTCTCCGATCAGTTGGCGGTCAGTGACAGCAGGATCACCTTCGACGTTGCCGCCGCGCGGACGACCCTGCAGCAGGACTTCCACGTCACGATCGATCGCTCGACGTTGAAATGGACGACCGACAAGGCGGGCTGGGGCGGCGTCTGCAAGAGGTCCTGACCAACGCCGGCGCCAAAGTTACGGCAGATGCCGCGGCACGCGCGCCTGCAGCAGCCTGACCAGAGCCGGCTCCATGAAGTCGTAGTCGTCCGGGATGTCGAGGCAGATCACCCGCGCCGCCCCCAGCGCGGAGCCGAAGCGCGCCGACAGCCGCCGGCGATGGGCCTTCTCCATGACGAAGATGATGTCGGCGTCGCGGACCATCTCGAGGGTCAGCGGTTCCTCGGCGTCGTGATTGAGGCCCCCCGAGGTCACCTCGACGCCCGGCCAGGCGGCGAACAGCTGTTCGGCCGTCGGGCTCCGCAGCCGGTTCTGGCTGCACACGAAGAGAACGCGCATGACGCTCATCTCTCAACCTGTCGCGGAGGTCGGGCCAGGGCGGCTAGCTTCGCGCGGTCGTTTCGGCCGCGTAGGCCACCGCGGTCTGGGCGTCCGTGCAAAAGGCGTCCGCCCCAACGAGCGTGGCCAGCTGACTGGACCTGTTCACCGCGAGGCCTCCGAGCATCACCGCCGGTCGCCGGTCGCCAAGCCGTAATTTCAACTGGGCTATGATGTCCCGCACCGCGGGGAGTTGCTGGGCGAACGACACGGACAGGCCGACCAGATCGGGCCTGAAGGCAACCGCCTGCGCGACCACGGCGGGAGTCGGGGTGTTGGCGCCCAGATATTGCACATCCCAGCCGGCCAGCCGAAAGGCGTCAGCCACCATCTGCAGGCCCAGGGCATGGCTGTTTCCCGCCACGCAGGCGAGCAGCACGCGATTGCCGTTTGAAGGCGGGATCTGAGAACGCTCCAGGCCTACCGTCATCACCGACTGCGCGATCGCCGTGGCCAGGTGTTCCTGTGCAACGGTGACCTGATTGGCCTGCCACTTCTCGCCGACCCGATAGAGCGCCGGCTGAATGATATGCTGTTCGATATCGATGAGCGTGTGGCCCTCATTCAGGCAGCCAAGCGCAATATCGTGGGCGGCCTGCTGCTGGCCCGAGAGCAACGCCGCTTCGAAGCCTGTGACCTGAGGCCAGGCGTGGATCGCCGTCCGCGGCGATTGATCATCCCGCTCTGCCGACAGGAATCCCGTCTTGGCCATGCTGAGCGCGGCGGCCACCACCTGTCCGTCGCCTGCGGGCATGTTGTCGGCGAAGAACTTGCCCAGCCAGTCCAGCGACTGGACGACATGTTCGGTGGGTATGGCGCGCGATGAGAGCACAGCGCCCAGCCAGACCAGGTAGTCGACCATCGGCTGCAGAAGGCCGAACTCCAGGACCGGCCGCAGAAAATCGAGGTGGAAAGCCAGGTCCTCGCTGCACGCGGCGCGCCCACGCTCGCCGAAGCGCTGATAGGCCGAACCGTGAGCGGAGTAGAAACGGTCGGTGACGGCCCGGACGGCGTCAGCCTCCAGCGCCGCGAATCGTTTAAGACCCTCCGGCGAAAGCACCGCTGTGTCGATGGTCATGCCAGTTCCCTCAGCTTCGCCTCTAGTCCGCGAACACTTCGAAGACCGTGATCCTGGCGCTTCCCTGCACCAGCTTCAGCCCCTTGGGGATGCCCCGGTGAGAGGCGCTATAGGCATGTCCGCGGTGCCAGTCGTGGTAACTCGACTCGTCGCTCCACCGGGTCACGAGCCAGATTTCCTCGGGATGCTCGACCGGGTTCATGACCTCAAGGCCCAGAAATCCGTGGGCCTCATCCACGAGGCGGGGGCGGCCGCGGAACGCCTCGCGCACCGCCTCCGAGCGGTCGTTGGCGATGACGAAGCGGCTCAGCACGACGATCATCGAACTCCTCTCCCGTCCTGGCGCGCCGGGCGTGTTCCTGCGCCCACAGGCCAGGCGCGCGCATCAGGACGGTACCGGATAGCCGTGCTCCCTGAACAATCTGAGGCAGGCGTCGGCCACCGGGATGTCGTAGAGGCGGCCGCGGTTCTGCTCGATCTCGGCGAGCGCCGGCCCGAGGCCGACCGCCGGGCGATAGGGCCGGCTTGAGGCCATCGACTCGACCACGTCGGCCACCGCCACGATGCGGGCGTCAAGGATAATCTCGCCGCCTCTAAGCCCCCGCGGATAGCCGCTGCCATCCATGCGTTCGTGATGCTGCAGGGCGATCTGCGCCACCGGCCAAGGAAACTCGACACCCTTGAGCACGTCGAAACCGGCTTGGGCATGGCCTTTGATCAGCTCGAACTGAATGGCCGAGAGCTTCCCCGGGTAGCTCAGGATTTCGGCCGGAACATTGATCTTGCCGACGTCGTGCAGATAGCCGCCGACCTTCAGGCCCTCAAGCATGTTCTCATCCAGCCCCAGTTCCCGGCCGATCGCCTCGGCGATTTCGCCGACCCGCCGCGCGTGGCCCGATGTGTACGGATCGCGCAGTTCGCTCAGTGTGGTGGCGAGGCCCACCGTCTGGAGGAAAGTGCGGCCGAGTCGCTGCGCGGAGTGTCTCAATTCGGCCTCTGCCTGCTTGCTCCGGGTTATGTCCTGAACGGCCCCGTAAAGCCTGACGACCTCGCCGTCAGCGACATCCGCATGCCCGATCACCCGCACCCACTTGTGGCGGCCGGTCCCTGATGTAAGTCTAAGCTCCAGATCGAACGGCTTTGCATGTTTGAGGGCGTCGCTGAGGCTTCGTTTCACGGCCTCGGCGTCGGGGAAGAACCCCAAGACCTTGGAATCATCGAATGATTCCGACTGATCCACATCAAGGATGCTCGCCGATTCATCGCTGCCGGTGATCCTGAAGGTCTTGGCATCCATCTCCCAGGCGCCGATCAGCGCCATCGTACTCATCTGACTGAGCAGCTCATTCGTGGAGTGAAGTTCGACTTCGGCCTCGTTGGCTGTCATGGTCAGGGACAGACGCCTGGCGCAATCCTCAAGCATATCGCGCATGTCCAGGTCGAAATAGGCTTTGACATAGGAATAGAAAGTCAGAACACGACGAGACCGCCCAAGGATGATGACCGGCACCGAGGCTGACGAGTTGATGCCGTGTTCTTTGGCGATGTCATGCCAAGGGGCAGTGACGGCGTCGTTCTGGAAGTCGTCTACATAGACGATCTTCTGATCGATCATGCACCGCCGGGTGGGGCCGTGGCTGGTGGCGAGCGTCCGATCCGTCGTGATAAGGATTTCGCTGGCGTAGCCGGCGTGGGGACCGCAGGCGCTCGTCGGCAGGATCCGGCCGAGTGCGTCGTCCTGGATCCCGGCCCAGGCCAGGGCGAGGCCGGCGTCGTCGATGGCCAGTTCACACACTCTTTTGAGCAGCGGCCCCGGTTCGCTGATCTCGACGAGGGCGGCGTTGACGTTTTTCAGGAACAGATTGAACCGCGCAAGACGCTCGTTGCTCTGGAGGGTGGCGCGCAGCGTCGCGTTCTCGCGCCTCAGCGCCTCGATGGACCGGCCGTCGAACGCGTCCGGCGGAGGGCTGTCGTCGGCGGTCACTTGACGGCCCCCAAGGAGTCGTCCGGCCGCCGCACCGGATCGGTCGAGCCCGCAGGTTGATGGGGGTCGACGCTCGCCGCGTTTGCGAACAGGGGGAAATAGGCGCGATCGGCCTTGAACAGGTGCTGGGCGATCACGGCGTTGCCGAGGAACTCCACCAGGTCCCCCAGGCCCGAACGGCCTTCGGCGACAGCCGCCTTCAGGGTCATCGCCCGCTCCAGCAATCGGGCGTGAGCGCGCTTGTGAGCCGCAAAGTCCGCGTAACCTTGCTCTGCAAGAATGGCTTCCTCATCGGCGAAATGGGTGACGATGTGGGCCAGCAGGCTGTCCAGGGCGGTGGCCACATCCCCGGCCGACCGCGGTTCGGCGGTGGCCGCCTCGAACAGCCTGTTTCCAAGGTCGAACAGTTCACGGTGCTGGCGGTCGATCCTCGCCTCGCCGCACTCGTAGGCCTCCTGCCAGACCAGACGCACGGCCGACAGGCCGCTTTGCGCCGCCCAGGCGTCCGAGGCTCCGCGTTCGTCGACCGCCACCCGGCCGCGGCCGGACTGCTTGGCGCGATAGAGCGCCGCGTCGGCCCGGCCCAGCCAGACTTCATGGCTTTCATCGCCGGAGAACTCGGCCACGCCCAGGCTGATCCTGACCGGTCCGACTTCCGTCAAGGGCTTCCCGGCGACGACGCCGGCCACCTTCTCGGCAAGCCCTGCCGCCTGTCGGTAGCCGGTCTGCGGCGTGAGGATGACGAATTCATCGCCGCCCCACCGGAAGAGCATGTCGCTCGCCCGGGTGGCGGAACCGATCACCCGGACCAGTTCGCGCAAGACGGCGTCGCCCGCCGCGTGGCCGAAGGTGTCGTTGATCGTCTTGAAGTGATCAACGTCCAGGAAGATCAGCGAGACCGGCTGCCGGAACCTCAGGCTGCGGTTCACCTCCGATTCAATGATCCGCTCGAAGTGGGCGCGGTTCCAGGCGCCGGTGAGCGCGTCGGTGGAGGAGAGTTTGCGCAACGCGCCCACCTGGGTCTGCAGATCGTCGACTTTCTTGAGAAGATCCGGGCTTGCGCCATCGTCGATGACCAGGGTCTGGACGCCGTTCACACGGACCGAACGGGCCAGAAGCAGGTCCAGGCCGTCCGCGTCGCCCGGTCTGTGGATCGTCGTCCAGCCTCCGGCCCGTCCGTCCAGAATCTCTCGGATTGACGGCCAGCTCAGCGCCTCCGGGCCAAATCGCAGCCTGAACGCGTCGCTCAGCAATAACGGGGCGCCCATCTCGTCGAGCACGGCGACCGGCATCGGGAAGATCTCGATGATTTTCTCGATCGTCTCCAGATCGCTCCACTCAAGGCCGATTTCTTTCAATGTCGTCCCTTGTGCATGCACCGGCCCAATCGCGGCGCGCACCATTCGCCATTCCGGTTATGTTCTGGGATTCAATTCCCCAACTTGCAAGACACCGGGTGTCGGCCTCCCGGGAACGCTAACGCGACGACTTCGATCCAACGGCGGGCTGGAGAATCACCGGCACGAGCGCACTGCCGCGCGAGGTCGGGTCGCACCCGACGACATCGCCGCCGGCGGCTGGACGACGAGACACCGAGTGTCGCCCTCTAATTGTCCCACATGATGTATTCTTCGCCCCTCTTTTGGGGCCGGCCGGACGGATGGTCGACGAAGATCGGGCCTTGCAGCAGCGAGGGCCAGAGCGGCTTCACCATCTGGGCGTCCTGGGCGGCCAGAAGGGTCTTCATGGCCTGCAGTTTTTCCGGCTGCGAGCGCGACAGGTCGTGCTGCTCGGTAGGGTCGGCGGCGAGGTTGTAGAGCCAGACCTTCTTCACCGCATCGCTGGACTGCAGCTTCCAGTCGCCGTCCAGCACCACCTTGTACTGGCCCGAGCGCCAATAGAGCGTCTGGTGCGGCCGGCCCTGGGCCTTGCCGGTGACGAAAGGCAGCAGATTGACCCCGTCCAGCTTCAGATTGGCCGGCGCCGCGCCGCCGGCGGCCGCCAGGGCGGTGGGAAAGATGTCCACGTGGGCCACGGGATAGGCGAACTTCGTGCCGGGCTGGATCACCCCGGGCCAGCGCATGAAGAACGGCGAGTGGATGCCGCCTTCGAAGAAGGTGGCCTTCCAGCCGCGATAGGGCTTGTTGACGTCCGGCAGGCCGATGTACCCGGCGCCGCCATTGTCGCTGGTGAAGATGACCAGGGTGTTCTTGTCCAAGCCCTCGTCCTTCAGGGTCTGCAGGATGCGCCCGACGTTGCGGTCAAGATTGCGCATCATCGCCCCATAGACCCTCAGCCGGTGGTCGTGGATCTGGGGCAGGGCGTCGTAATCTTCCTTCTTCGCCTGCAGGGGTGTGTGGATCGCGTTCGGCGCGAAGTAGATGAAGAAGGGGCGATTGCGGTTGGCCTTGATCGACTTCACCGCCTCGTCGGCCAGATAATCGGTCATGTAGCCCCTGGGAGCGAACATCTTCGAACCGTTGAACTGCACCATGTAGGGCAGGTTCGGCCACAGGAAGCGGTCGATCGGATCCCAGGTCTGCTTGGAGTTCTCCGAATCCGGGTCCTTCTCGGGCAGATACATCGAGGCGCCGGCCATGAAACCCAGGCTCTCGTCGAAGCCCTTCTCCTCCGGGCGGGTGCCCGGGGCGGCGCCCAGGTGCCACTTGCCGAAATGGATGGTGTGATAGCCACGGGCCTTCAGCACCGAGCCGATGAACGTCTCGCCGGGGGGGACGGCCAGCATGTTGACCGCATTGACGCCCGGCCGGGTGGCGCCGGGGGGCATGTCTTTCAGGCGGTCCTTGAAGAACCGCGGCGCGACCACGTCGCCCGGCTGGCTCTCGGTGCCGACCATGCGCTCGAACGCCACCGGCGCCGGGGTGAACTCGAAGCCGAAGCGGGTGGCGTAGCGGCCCGTCATGATCGCCGCGCGCGACGGCGCGCAGGTGGCGTTGCCGTCATAGCCGTTGGCCAGGTCGACGCCCTCGTGGCCGATGGAATCGATGTTGGGGGTGGGCACCGCGCCGCCGGCGATGCCGCCGCCGTTGAAGGTGATGTCGTTGTAGCCCATGTCGTCCGCCAGTATGACGACGATGTTCGGCGGCCGCGGGCCGGCGGGCGCGGCGGCGGGGCCCTCGGCCCAGGTCACCTCGTGGTTCGGCTCGACGTGCGGCAGCTGGGAATGGGCGATCATCATGAAGATCGCCTCGCGGTTCATCACGGCGACGCCGAGGATCGCCGCCAGCACCAGGGCTATGCCGCCCAGCCAGGCCAGAACTCTCATGGTCGCCTCCCGCCTCGTCCGCATTGCGGCCGATGATATATTGACAGTTCAAATGCCGCTAGTGCGACGGGTCAGTCGGCCCGTCGCTGCAGGCCGTGCTGCTCAAGCCGCCATCTGACCTGATCGAAGCGGTCCTGGCCGAAGAAGGGCTCGCCGCCAAAGGCGATCATCGGCACGCCATAGTGGCCGGCGACCCGCTGGGCGACCTGGTTCTCCTCGATCACCGCGTGAAGGCGGTCTAAGTCCGACTCTGCGGCGGCGTTCAGTTCGTCCGGGTCCAGCCCCGCCCGGGACGCGGCCTGATCGAGATGGTCGCCTTCCGGCCAGTTGTCCACCGCCCCGCTCCAGATCACCCGGCTGACCTCGTCGAGATAGGCCAGGCCCCTGCCGCGCTCAGCGGCTGCGGCGCCCAGCCGGGTAAGCCGGTGAATGTAGGGCTGGTCCTTGGGATAGGAGCGGGTGGCGAAGTCCATTTTCACCGGGTCGGGCCTGGGCCAGCGGAATGGCAGGCCCAGGAACGCCGCCTCGCGGTGGATGTCGACCTGGAAATAGCTGAACCACAGCGGATCGCGTGTCTCGAAGAACTCCGGCGTGCGCACCGCCAGGGGATAGACCGGCCGGATGCGGCCGACGACATCGAACTCCCGCTCCAGCGCCACCAGACGCGGGGTGATCATGTAGGAATAGGGCGAGCGGAACGACCAGTAGAGATCGTAGGACAGTGTCATGGCCGGTGGGGTCCCGTTTGGCTTCCCACCGATCTTATGGCACTGATACCGCCAATTTCAAGCCGACCAGGAATCGCCGCCCCATGCTGAACTTCGGACTTCGCGCCCTGCTTGGCCTTCTGGGCGCCCTGGCGGTGCTGACCGCCGCACGCCTGTGGATGGACCCCTCCACCGTCGGCGCGGTCATGGGCCTGGCCGGGCACGGGCCCCTGGGCCTGGCGACACTGCGCGCGGACGTCGGCGGCTTCTTCGCCGCCGCGGGTCTGTTCTCCGCGGCTGCGGCCTGGCGCAACAATGCGCGCCTGCTCACCGCGCCCCTGGCGATGATCGCCCTGGCCCTCTGCGGGCGCCTGCTGGCCGCGGCCGTTGACGGTCTGGAGCCCAGGGCGACGCCGTCGATCGCCATCGAGGCGGCCATCGTGGTTGTGCTCGCCGCCGGGAGGTTCCGTCTGGCGGTGCGCTGAAGCCCGGGGTCAGCCGGCCGCCGTTCAGCGTTTCGGGCCGAGATCCGGCCGCGACGCGAGGAAGGCCGCCCGTTCCTGGTCAGTGAGAACCCTGGCCGTCTTCTGTCTCGACACCTTCGACGTGGGCCGCGCATAGGCGTCGGTGCGGCCGCTGGGCGACCCCAGGTCGGCGAGGCGCCTGATGGGCGGTTTCATGATCGACCCTGCTCCTGCGATCGGATTTCGCCGCGCGTGCGCCGCGGCGACTGACGCGCGCCCGACCCGGCTGTTCTTGGCCTCTATCAGGCCGGGCGGCGAAAGCCAGAGGGTCGCCGCCCGGGGGCGCTTTGCCAGCCGGCCTGTCGGCGCCTAAACTCCGGTCGCGGAGGCATGCGACCGCCCTTCGGGTGGCGCGTCAGGGGGATTTCAGAATGGTCGGCTACAGTCCGTTCGACAACGCCACGCTGCGCGACCACGACCACGACTATGGCTGGCTGTTGCGTGAGGAGCCGGTGAGTCTCTTTCAGGGATACGATCCGCCATTCCACATCCTCAGTCGCTACGACGACGTTTCGGCGGCGCTGCGCAATATCGAGGTGTTCTCCAGTCACCAGGGCCAGGGGCCGCGCTACACACCGCCTTCGGGGATGGTCTGCGACCCCCCGATGCACACCTTGCACCGCAGCCTAGTGCAGCAGGCCTTCTCCCCGGGGGCCATCCGCGCCCTCGGCCCGCGGGTGGAGGCACAGACGGCGGAGCTGCTCGACGCAGTGGCCGGCCAGGCGGGCTTCGATATCCACGACGATTTCGCCTTTCCCCTGCCGGTGGTGATCATCGCCGAGATGCTCGGCGTGCCGGGCGAGGACATCCAGCAGTTCAAGCTGTGGTCGGACGCGTCGGTGGAGGCGATGGGTGCGGAGGATCCCACACCCTGGCTCGCCGAACTTCAGGCGCTGGGCGCCTACATCCTCGGGCAGATCCGCGCGCGCCGCGCCGACAGCAACCCGCCGGACGACCTGATCACCCGTATGGTGCTGGCCGAGAGCGACGGCGTGCGGCTCGAGGACGAGGCCATCCTCGGGCTCGTCAGCCAACTGCTCGTCGGCGGCAACGAGACCACCACGTCGCTGATCACCAACGTGGTCTGGCGCCTGCTTGAGGACCGTCGCCTCTGGGAGCACATCGTCGCCGAACCGGCGCTGATTGACCGGGCGGTGGAGGAGAGCCTCCGCTTCGATCCACCGGTGCTCGGGCTGTTCCGGACGACGACGCGGGATGTCACGGTTCGCGGGGTCCACATCCCCAGGGGCGGCAAGGTGATGCTGCACTACGCCGCCGCCAATCGCGATCCGGCCGTGTTCGAGCACCCGGACCGCTTCTCCCTGGACCGACCGCCGCGAAAGCACCTGTCGTTCGCCATCGGCGTTCACGTCTGCATCGGCCAGGAGATGGCCAGGCTTGAGGCTCGTATCGCGCTAAGGGCGCTCGCGGCCCGTTTTCCCGACCTCGTGCTCGAGAGCCGGGGCGAGCGCATCAAGCCGTTCTTCCTGTGGGGCCGCCGCCGCCTGCCGGTTCGGCGCGGCGGGGTCTATCGCTGAGCGACCTGGACGGCCAGGTCGACCACGATCGTGTCGCCCGCCGTGACACGGGCCCTGCGCCTCACGTCGGCCTTCAGCGGCAGGAGATAGCCGCCATCCTTGGGGAACAGCGACGTCGTGAACACCACGCCACCCACCGTCGCCTCGACCGGGATCATTCCCCAGCCATAGGTGACCTGTCGGGACAGCCGCCGGATCTCGTCAGCCTCAGGCGTCGGCAACGGCGCGTAGAAGAAGGGCGCGGGGCCTCGCCAGTAGATGACGCTCGCCTCGAACCTCAGCCGAACCGATGCCGTTCCACGCTCGCCCATCATCCCTCCCGCCGTTCCTCCCCGCGGCGGTTCCCTGCCCGGGTTCATGGCCCCGGACGCCAGCTGGGAGGTCTGATGGGGAATCCTAGCCGAGGCGCGGGGCTGACGCCACCGCGGCGGTGGACAGGCGCCAGGCGGCCGCGAACCCCGCGACGCGCGACGCCGGGGGACGGTTGACAGGCGGCCCCGCGCCGGGCCTTCAGGGCGCCGACCGGAACTCCAGCCCAGGCAGCATTCGACGATGGCTCTCACTCCCGAACTGCGCGCCGGCCTCAGCCTTCCGGCGATCTGCGCACCGATGTTCCTGGTCACCGGTCCCGACCTGATCCGCGAGACCTGCAAGGCCGGCGTGATCGGCGCGCTGCCGCGGCAGAACGCCCGGGACTTCGAGACCTTCGAGGCCTGGTTGAAATCGATCCGCGCCGACCTCCAAGCCCATGAGCGCCTCACAGGCCGACCGACCGCGCCGATCGCCGTCAACCTGCCGACGCGCTTTCCCGAAGCCGAACTGAAGGCCCACTTCGATCTCTTCGACCGCTACGGGGTGAAACTGCTGATCACCGTCGGCGGCGATCCGACCCCTATGGTGGCGCGGGCCCACGACGCGGGCATGACGGTCCTGCATGACATCACCTCGATCCGCTTCGCCGAAAAGGCCATCGGGGCAGGGGTGGACGGGGTAATCTGCATCGGCGCCGGGGGTGGGGGCCATTCGGGGACGATCAGCCACCTGTCGCTGGTCCGCCAGGTCCGGGCCGGATTCGACGGCATCATCGTTCTGGCCGGCGCGGTCAGCGACGGGGCGACGATCCGCGCGGCCGAAGTGCTCGGGGCGGACCTGGCCTATCTGGGCACCCGGTTCATCGCCACGGTCGAGTCCGAGGCGCCCGCCGCCTACAAGGACCTGCTGGTCAGCCAGACCTCCTCCGATCTCAGCTATACGCCGAAAGTGGCCGGCGTCGCCGCCAACTGGCTGGTGGAATCGCTGCGCAGGGCCGGCCTCGATCCGGACAATCTGCCCGAACCCCTTGGCCGTGGGATGCGCCACGATCACCTTCCCGAAGGCGTCGCCCCGTGGCGCAACCTGTGGAGCGCCGGCCAGGGCATCGACCTGATCCACGACGTGCCGACCGTGGCTGCACTGGTGGCGCGGCTCATCGCCGAATATGACGCCGCCTGTCGCATCCCCGACATGAGCGGCGCGCGGAGCCGGGTTTCCGCGTCACCTGACGGGCCGGCCTGACAGGCCGCCCGACATGGTCTAGCCTTGGCGTCCGATCCCCCTGCGGGCGCGGGTCAGGGGCGCGTGAACGCCCGACAGGAGGGTTTCCATGTCCGAGACGCCAGATCCTGCGGCCTTCCTGGCCCCGTCGCGCTTCGTCGATTCCGACGCCCCGGCGATCGGCGCCTATGCTGCGGCCCGCGCCGGCGGCGGCAGCGACATCGAGCGCGCCTGCCGCCTCTACTATGCGGTGCGGGACGACCTCCGCTACGATCCCTATGACATCGACTATTCGCCCAGGGGGTTCTCGGCGAGCGCCACCCTCGAACGCGGGCGGGGCTTCTGCGTCACCAAGGCCGCCGTGCTGGCGGCGGTCGCCCGCGCCGCCGGCATTCCGGCCCGGCTCGGCTATGCCGACGTGCGCAACCATCTGGCCACGCCCCGGTTGGTCGAACAGATGGGCACCGACCTGTTCATCTTCCACGGCTACACCGACCTCTGGCTGGACGGCCGCTGGGTGAAGGCGACGCCGGCGTTCAACATTGAACTGTGCGCGAAGTTCGGCGTCCTGCCGCTCGAGTTCGACGGCCGCGAGGACTCCGTCTTCCATCCCTTCGACGCCCGGGGCCAACGCCACATGGAGTATGTCCGCGACCGGGGCGTCTACGCCGACGTGCCCTACGACGAGATCCTGGCCGCCTTCCGGACCGTCTACCCCGGTTTCAATATCGACGGCCCCCGGGCCGGGGGCGACTTCGAGGCCGAGGCGGCCGCCGCAACGAGCTCATGCTGAAGAATTTCCGCGACTTCGGCGGCGGGCCCTCGCACCTGGGCGGACGGGTGCGACGAGGCCGTCTCTACCGCTCGGCCCAACCGGCGGGCGTCGACGCAGAGACCCTGGCCCGGGCCGTGGCGCTGGATTTCGGCCTGATCGCCGACCTGCGCCATCCCGCCGAGCAGGCGGCCTCGCCCTCGCCCTGGCCCGAACACTGGGCGGGCCGCATCGCGCGCCACGGCATGGAAGAGGCGGGCCTGCAGGCGCCGCACGAGGCGCTTCTGGCTCTGCGTCCGCGCGACATCGAGCAGATCGACGCCTTCTACCTCGATCTCTACGAGACCCTGCCCTTCGATGCGGCCTACCGACGGGTGTTCGCCCAGACGCTCAACGCCCTGCCCGGGCTGGAAGGTCCGCTGTTGATCCACTGCACCGCCGGCAAGGACCGCACCGGCATGCTCGCGGGGGTGATCCTCGACGTGCTCGGAACGCCGCGCGAGGCGATCATGGCCGATTTCCTGCTGTCGGGTGTCGCCAATGATTTCGGCGCCGGCGACCCGGCCGTTCTGGCGCGGGTGAGGGGCTACTTCGGCTTCGACGTATCGCCCGCCGTCCTCGATCGCATGATCTCGGTCCAGCCGGCCTATCTGCCGCGGTTCTTCGACACGGTGGAGACCCGGGCCGGCGGCATGGAGGCCTGGCTCGATTCCATCGGCGTGGACGCCGCCCGCCGCGAGGCGCTGCGCCGGAGTCTCCTTGATCCCTGACCATCAGCCGTCAGGCCGGGCCCTTGCAGAGGCTGTCGGTCCTGAAGCGGTTCAGCGCTCGTTTTCCTAGTTGCTCCACGCCCCGTCGATCACGTGGGCGACGCCGGTGGTGAAGCTCGATTCGTCCGAGGCCAGGTAGACCGCCAGGGCGGCGATCTCCTCGGGGGTTCCTAGCCGGCCCATGGGCTGGCGAGCGATGAAGGCGACGCGGGCCGCCGCCGGATCGGCGTTGGCGTTGATCCGGCCGTCCAGCGAGGGCGACTGAACCGTTCCCGGACAGATGGCGTTGCAGCGGATCCCCTGGGTGACGAAATCCTGGGCCACCGACTTGGTCAGGCCGATCACGGCGGCCTTGGTGGCGGCGTAGACGCAGCGGTTGGCCGCCGCGCGGATGCTGGAGGCCGCCGAGGACATGTTGATGATCGATCCGCCCCCGCGGCCCAGCATGCCCGGCAGGCCGGCGCGGATGACGCGGTACATGGAGGTGACGTTCAGGTCGAAGCTGAAGGCCCAGTCGTCGGGCGTGCAGTCGAGGATGGTGCCGTGGTGGACGAAGCCGGCGCAGTTGAAGAGCACATCGGGGGCGAAGTCGCCGGCGAAGAGGGCGGTCACCGCCGCGTCCGAGCGCACGTCCAGCAGGGCCGTGTCCAGGCCGGGCTGTTCGGTCTTGAGGCCGGTGAGCGCGGCGTCGTCGATGTCGGTAGCCAGCACCCGGGCGCCCTCGGCCGCGAAGGCCAGGGCCGTGGCCCGACCGATGCCGGCGCCCGCCGCCGTGACCAGAGCGGTCTTGCCTGTCAGTCGCCCCATGCCAGATCTCTCCTGTCCGCTGATAGGATCGGTAAACACCAAGAGCGGCGCGGAGGCCAGCGGCGCGGCGCTGTGCTAGGGTGACGCCCATGAGACACGCCCTTTTCCCCACCCTGGCGCTTGTGGCCGTCGCCGTCGCCGCCCCGCCCTCAACCGCGCAGGCCGGCGCGCAAGCCGCCGCCATCGCCGCGGCCATCGCCGACCCGGCCCGCCCCAAGGACGATCGCGCCGACGACCCGGCGCGCGATCCGGCCGCCACCCTGGCCTTCGCCGGCGTCCGGCCGGGCATGGTCGTGGGCGAACTGTTTCCCGGCGGCGGCTACTTCACCCGCCTGATCAGCGATGTGGTGGGTCCCAAGGGCAAGGTTCTGGGCCTGGAGAACGCCGGCTGGGGCGAATCGGTCGAGGCCGACCGCAAGCTGCTCGCCGAGTCAGGGCGCGGCAACGTCTCGCTGGACGTGGAACCCTTCGGCCAGTTCAGACTGGCGCAGAAGGTCGACCTGTTCTGGATCACCCAGAACTATCACGACCTGCACATCGCCAAGTACGGCGCGGTGGACATGGCCGATTTCAACCGCCGGGTGTTCGCGGCGCTGAAGCCGGGCGGGGTCTATATGATCATCGACCACCAGGGCGCCTCGGGGCTGACCGACGCGGAGATCGCCAGGCTGCACCGCATCGACAAGGCGCGGGTGATCGCCGAGGTCACCGCCGCCGGTTTCCGCCTGGCGGGGGAAGGCCGCTTCCTCAGCCGTGCAGACGACGACCACGGCAAGTCGATCTTCGATCCGGGCATGCACGGCCATACCGACCAGTACGCCCTGAAGTTCGTCCGGCCGCGCTCTATTCCATGAGGAACACCGGCTCCATCCGCGCCCACCATTCGCCCGGCGCGCGGCTGGGCCAGGGATCCTGGCAGGGGTCGGTCAGCGCCCACCAGCGTTGCGTGGCCGGGTCGGCGGCGACCCCGACCATGTCGGCGTCCCAGTCCTGGCCGTGGTATTCCAGATAGCCGAACAGGGTGTGGTCCTTCAGGAAGATCGAATAGTTCCGCACATGGGCGCGTCGCAGGGCGGCCAGCACCCCGGGCCAGGTCTCGGCGTGCAGGCGGCGGTATTCCTCGAGCATTTCGGGCCGCACATTGATCACCATGGCCATGCGCTGCATCAGGCTTCGCTCTCCGCCGGTGCGCCCAGGCCGTAGACCCGCCGCGCCGTTCCGCCCAGAATCGCCGCCCGCTCAGGACCCGTCAATCCGCCAAGCAGCCGTTCGGCCGCCTCCAGCCAGCCGCCGTAGGTTCCGGCCAGAAGCAGCACGGGCCAGTCGCTGCCCCACATCACCCGGTCCGGGCCGAAGGCGTCGAGGACCAGGTCGACATAGCGGCGCAGCCGCTCGACATCCCACTCGGCGCCGGCCTCGGTGACCAGACCGCTGAGCTTGCACACCGTCAGGCCGTCCGCCGCGAGCCGCCTCAGGTCGCTGGCCCACGGCTCCCAGCCGCCGCCGGCGATGTCGGGCTTGGCGGCGTGATTGACGATCATCGCAAGGTCCGGGTGGCGCTCGCGCACGGCCAGCAGGCGGGGCAGGTGACGGGGCCGCACCAGGGCCTCGAACCTGAGGCCGGACGCCGCCAGGGCGCCGAGGGCGGCGTCGACCGGCGGACGCAGGATGTGGTCGTCGTCCGGCAGGTCCTGAAGCATCGGGCGCAGGCCCTTCAGAGCGGGGTCGCGCGCCAGCCGGGCGATCGCCTCGCCGGCGTCGGGCGCGGTCAGGTCGGTCCAGCCGACAACGCCCAGGATCGTCGGTGTTCGCGCGGCGAGGGCCAGAAGGTAGTCGGTCTCGGCGGCCGTGGGCGCGGCCTGAACGACCATGCCGCCCTCCACGCCGGCCGCCGCCATCAGCGGCGCCAGGTCGGCCGCTGTGAAATCGCGGTGCAGCGGGACGAGGTCGGCGGTCAGCCAGTCGTAATCGCCGCGGTCCAGGCGCCAGAGGTGATGGTGCGCATCGATGATCATGCGGCCGCCCGCGGAATCAGGCCCTCGGCGCGCAGCGCCCGCCAGAGGGCGTCCGGTGGCGGCGCCTCCAGATGGGCGATGTTGAGCCGGGCCTCGGCGGCGTTGCGCGCGCCGGGGATGACGCTGGTCACCGCCGGGTGCAGGAGGGGGAAGTGCAGGGCCGCCGCGGCGAGATCGACCTCGTGCGCGGCGCAAACGGCTTTCAGGCGCGCCACCTTCCCCGTCACCGCCGGAGGCGCGGCGGCGTAGTCGTAATGGTCGCCGCCCGCCAGGACGCCGGAGTTGTAGGGGCCGCCGATGATCACCCCGACACCGCGCGCCCGGCAGAGCGGCAGCAGGACCTCGCCCCCGGAGGGGTCGAGCAGGGTGTAGCGCCCGGCCAGCAGGATCACATCCAGATCGACGCGCTCAAGGGTCTGCAGACAGACCGCCACCTCATTGACGCCGACGCCGATGGCTCTGACCACGCCCTGGTCCTTCAGCGAACGCAGGGCGGGGAAGGCGCCGGCCAGGGCCTCGGCGAAGCGGCCCTCGTGCGCCGATCCGTGGGTGAGGACGCCGAGGTCGTGGACGAAGGCCAGGTCGAGGCGGTCGGTCCCCAGCCGTGTCAGGCTGGCTTCCACCTGCCGCAGAACCGCGTCGCGACCGTAGTCGAAATAGGGCTCGAACGGCGCGGCGCCGATGAAACCGGTGTCCGGGGGCGGTCTGGCGCCGGTTGGTCTCAGGCTGCGTCCGACCTTGCTGGACACCAGGACGCCTGGCCGCGGCGCAGCGGCCAGGAAGGCGCCCAGGCGCTGCTCGCTGAGGCCGTGGCCGTAGTAGGGCGCGGTGTCGAAATAGCGGGCGCCGCCGTCCCACGCAGCCGCCAGGGCGGCGGCGGCGTCAGCCTCACTGACCGGCGCATAGAGGTTGCCCAGGCCCGCGCAGCCGAAGCCCAGGCGGGGAATCGTCTGGCCGGCGGCGGGCAGGACGCGGCCCACCGATGGGCCGGGCGAAGCTGTCATGACAAGGTCCGTCCCCTGTGCTTCATGGTTTCATCACCCGCGTCTGGAAACGTTCAAATCATGGGCCTGCCGGCATGACAATCGCCATCACTGCGGTGCGGACGCTCGACATCCGCTACCCCACGTCACGCTTCCTCGACGGCTCGGACGCGATGAACCCCGATCCCGACTACTCGGCCGCCTATGCGATCCTGGAGACCTCCGAGCCGGGCCTGACCGGCCATGGCTTGGCCTTCACCCTCGGTCGCGGCACCGATCTGGTGGTCCACGCCATCGACGCCCTGGCCCCGAAGCTGGTGGGGCGCAGCCTGGACGGCATCGAAAACGACCTCTTCGGCTTCTGGCGCGATCTGGTGGGCGATACCCAGATGCGCTGGCTGGGTCCGGAGAAGGGCATCATCCACATGGCCGCCGCCGCCCTGGTCAATGCGGTGTGGGACCTGCTGGCCAGGCGCGCGGGGCTGCCCCTGTGGCGCTATCTGGCGGCGATGTCGCCCGAACAGATCGTCTCGGCCATCGACTTCCGCCACATCAGCGACGCCCTGCCGCGCGAGCGGGCCCTGGAGATCCTCCTCGAGCGGGCGCCGGGGCGCGCTGGCCGCATCGCCCGCCTGGAGCAGGACGGTCACGCCGCCTACACCACCTCGGCCGGCTGGCTGGGCTATGACGACGACAAGATCCGCGCCCTGGCGCGCGGCGCGGTGGCCGACGGCTGGGGCGCCATCAAGATGAAGGTGGGCGGCAATCTGGCCGACGACATCCGCCGGGCCGGGGTGCTGCGCGAGATCCTCGGTCCGGACAGGCTGCTGATGACCGACGCCAACCAGGTGTGGGAGATCGACCAGGCCATCGACTGGATGGGCGCGCTCAGGGGCGTCGATCCCTGGTGGATCGAGGAGCCGGTCAGTCCGGACGACATCCTCGGCCACGCGCGGGTGAAGCGCGGCGTGGCGCCGATCCGGGTGGCCACCGGCGAACACTGCCACAACCGCGTGATGTTCAAGCAGTTCCTGCAGGCCGACGCCATCGACGTGGTGCAGATCGACGCCTGTCGCCTGGGCGGGGTGAACGAGGTGCTGGCGGTGCTGTTGCTGGCCGCCGCCTTCGAGCGGCCGGTCTGCCCGCACGCCGGGGGCGTGGGCCTGTGCGAATATGTCCAGCATGTGGCCTTCTTCGACGCCGCCTGCGTGCGCCCGTCTGACGAGGGGCGGATGATCGAGCACGCCGCCCATCTGCACGAGCACTTCGTCGATCCCATCCGGGTCTCTCAGGGCCGCTACCTGGCGCCGCAACAGCCAGGGTTCAGCGTCGAGATGAAGCCGGAGAGCCTCGCCGAGTACGCCTTTCCCGGCGGCGCCGCGTGGCGGACCTGAGCCTGACGACGCCGGCGCACGTCCCGTCCGCCTGGTTCAGGCGGGCTGGGTGGCCTTCATCGACGACAGTTCGCTGATGTCGGCGAACCAGGCCGACAGCTTCGGCCGGGTCGGCCGCCAGGGCTCATTGGCGTAGCGGAAGTCGAGGTAGCCCAGGGCGCAGGCCACGGCGATCTCGCCGATGTCGAAGCCGGCGAACGTTCCGGCCTGGGCCTCCAGCGCGTCGAGGGCGCGCTCCACCGCCCGGGCGGCTTTGGCCAGGGCGTCGGAATGGCCGTCGCCGGCCGGCCGGGCCATCTCGCCACGCCGCCAGACCGCCGCGTCACACAGGCCGTCGGCCAGGGCCTCCAGGGTCAGGGCCCGCCAGCGCGCCTCGCCCGACGCCGGGATCAGCCGGCCTCCGGCCAGGGCGTCGAGGTAGCCGCAGATCACCGAGGAGTCATAGATCGGCGGACCGTCGTCCCGGATCAGGGTGGGGATCTTGGCCAGCGGATTGGCCTGGGGCAGCACCACGCTGGTGGCCGTGGCCACCGTCTCGAAGGGCAGATCGACACCCAGTTCCAGGGCCAGGACGCGCGCCTTGCGCACGAAGGGAGAGGCGGCGGCGCCGAGGAGTTTCATGGGCGGCAGATCTTCCAGCAGCGGTTGAGGACGGGCCGGAACATCAGCGACCTTGGGCCGTTTTCATAGGGTGAAAACCCGGACGTGGACGTTCTTTCGCGTGTCCGGCCTTCTGGTCTCGGCAATGGCCCTGGTCTCAGGCCCCTGCGCCGTCGACGCTCAGTCTCCGCCGGCGCCCGTTCGCGTCCATCCGAACTATGCGATTCCCGTTCCACCGGGCCCCGCCGACACCGGTGGGCCCGCCCTGCGTCTCGCTGTCGCTGCGGCCGGCGCTTCGCATGACTACGCCATCAGCCTTTCGCCGGCGCGGCAACGCGCCCTGACCACCACCCTCGACTACCGCATGTCGCCCAACGGGCCGGTCGGGTCGATCGGCTTTCCGGCGGGCGACGGCGCGCCCTATGTCGACCGCGCCTTCCTCAACCCGGCCGCCTCGATGGGCTTCGTCCGCCCCGAGGTCGTCGTCGGCGGCAGGATCAGCTATCGCTTCTAGGCGTGGAGCCCGGGCCGGGCGCACGGAACATCGGCGCGGGCGATGTGTTGATCCATCATGCGCCCGCTCACCGTCCTGCCCGCCCTTGTCCACGGCCTCGCCGGTTTCGCGACGGTGTGCGCCGTCGGGTTGCTCGCCGCCGGCCCTCTCGAGGCGAAGGCGACGCGCGTCCGGGCGCATCATTCGCTGCGCCATTCGACGCACTACGCGCATCGGTCGGGAGGGTTGATGACTCCGACCACCGTCGCCTTGCAGCGACAAGACCAGAAGGTGCTGGCCCCGGCCGTCTATGCGCCGGACCGCGTACCGACGGCTTTCACCTACCAGATCGCTCGCGAGGGCCCTGTGGGATCGGTCGGGTTCCAGCGCCCGGCGATGGATCCGTGGGGGCAATCGCAGGACGCCAGCCGCGGCCTCGCCTCGTCGCTGCATCTGGACCGGCCCGAGTCGACCTTCGGGGCCAAGCTGACCGTGCCCCTGAAGTAGCGCGCGCCCCGGCGGCCGGGATCACCGACCGCTCGGGATATCCTTGAACGCCACGACCTTGTCCAGGCGCACGTCCTGGGGAAGGCCCAGCACTCGTTCGGCGATGATGTTGCGCAGGATCTCGTCGGTGCCGCCGGCGATGCGCATGCCCGGCGCGCCCATCAGGGCGCTCTGGAACGCCGCCGCCAGGGGCGCCATCGCCGGATCGCTGATGATGCCGAACTGGTCCTCGAGTTCCAGGGCCGTGTTGGCCATGTCCTGCATCAGACTGGCCGACACCACTTTGCCGATCGAGCTTTCCGGGCCCGGAGTCTGGCCCCGCGACAGGGCGGTCATGGTGCGGAAGGTGGTGTATTTCAGTCCTTCGGCCTGGACGAACCAGTCGGCGATCTTCTCGCGCAGCCCCGCATCCTTGGCCGCCGGTCCGGCCAGGGTGGAGATGTCGCTGGCCAGCTTGAGCACCCGCGCGTGACCCGAGCCGCTGCCGCCGCCGCCTACCGACAGCCGCTCGTTCATCAGGGTGATCAGGGCCACCCGCCAGCCTTCGCCGACGCCGCCGACGCGCTGGGAGTCCTTGATCTTCAGGTCGGTGAAATAGACCTCGTTGAAATTCGAGGCGCCCGACATCTGGTGGATCGGCCGCACCTCGACCGCCGGATCCTTCATGTCGATCCAGAACATCGTCAGTCCCTTGTGCTTGGGCACATCCGGATCGGTGCGCGCCAGCAGAAGGCCGAAGTCGGAATAGTGGGCGCCGGAGGTCCACACCTTCTGTCCGTTGATCGTCCAGGTGTCGCCGTCGAGCACCGCCCGGGTGCGGGCCGCCGCCGCGTCGGAGCCGCCCGACGGCTCGCTGAACAGCTGGCACCAGATCTCCTCGCCCAGCACCGCCGGCTTGACGAAGCGTTCCTTGTCGGCGTCGTTGCCGGCGGTCATCACCGTGGGCACGCACATGCCCAGGCCAATGGCGAAGGGGTTGCCCGGGTTGGGGAACTTGGCCTCTTCCTGGCCGAAGATCACCGACTGCCATGAGGCGCCGCCGCCGCCGCCCCAGGCCTTGGGCCAGGTGATGCAGGCGTAGCCGGCCTCGGCCTTCTTTCTCTGCCAGGCGCGGGCGGCCTTCAGGTCGGTGGAATCCTCGAGGGGGTCGGTGGAGGTGGCCACGCTCCTGGGGGCGTTGGCCTCAAGCCACGCGCGCACCTGGGCGCGGTAGGCGGCCTCTTCGGCGGTGTCGTTGAAGTCCATATGAATCGGTCCTTCCTGAAGTCTTCAGGCCGCGTTGCGGCGTTCGAGCTGGCTGACCAGGCGTTCTTTCCAGGCCTTGGCGCCGCCGGCGACCAGGCCCAGCTGCTGGGCCCGGCGATAGAACAGGTGGCAGTCCACATCCCAGGTGAAGCCCATGCCGCCGTGGGTCTGGATATTCTCCTTGGCGGCGAACCAGAAGGCCTCGCAGGCGGCGACCCGGGCGGCGGCGGCGGCCACGGGCAGTTCACCCGCGCCGGCGTCGAGGGCCCAGGCGCCGAAATAGGCGTTGGAGCGGGCCAGTTCGTTCTTGATGTAGATGTCGGCCAGCTTGTGCTTGATGGCCTGATAGCTGCCGATCTGCCGGCCGAAGGCGTAGCGCTCCAGGGCGTAGGCCTTGGCCATTTCCAGAGCCCGGTCGGCGCCGCCGACCTGCTCGAAGGCCAGCAGCACCGCGGCGCGGTTGAGCACGGCCTCGGCCAGGCTGAGGCCCTCGCCGGCCTCGCCCAGCCGCTCGGCGGCGGCCCCGGTGAAGGTCAGTCTGGCCACGCCCCGGGTCGGATCGAGCGTCTGTAGCGTCTCGCGCTCGACGCCCGCGCCGGCCAGTTCCACCAGATAAATGCCGGTGCGCCCCGATTCCCGCGCCAGGACGACGGCCAGATCGGCGACGTCACCGTCGGTCACCGGAATCTTCACGCCGGTCAGTCTGCCGTTCTCGACGCGGGCCTGGACCTGGGCGTCGGTGAGCGTGCCCGGCCGCTCGGTCGTGGCGAAACAACCGATGACCTCGCCGGCGGCGATCTTCGGCAGCCACCTGGCTTTCTGGGCCTGGGACCCGGCCAGC
Organism: uncultured Caulobacteraceae bacterium; assembly: GCA_903923135.1. Taxonomy (GTDB): domain Bacteria; phylum Pseudomonadota; class Alphaproteobacteria; order Caulobacterales; family Caulobacteraceae; genus Acaudatibacter; species Acaudatibacter lapponiensis. Next base: position 44,702 of record CAIXWN010000062.1, read on the forward strand.
ATCAGGGCCTCGGCGAGGAAATAGACGGTGGAGGAGAAGGGGATCGGGGCCAGGGCGCGACCGAGTTCCTCGGCGATGGCGCACAGGTCGATGCCGCCCAGGCCCAGTCCGCCGAACTCCTCGGGGATCGCCGCGCCCAGCCAGCCCTGTTCGGCCACGGCCTTCCAAAGGCCCTCGTCATAGGACTTGCCGGAGTTGTCGAGCACGCCGCGCACCACCCCCACCGGGCAACGGGCGTCGAGGAACTTGCGGGCCTCGGTCTTGAGGAATTTCTGATCGTCGGAAAAATCGAAATCCATGGGGAACGCGTCCTCCTGCCTGATGTCTTTCGCCACAGGATAGCGGGCTTTGGCGGCGGGGAAAGACTGACCGCGCGTCAAGCGGCGAACGGTCGCCGGATGCCGGCGGCGCGCATCGTTCCGGCCCTGTTCCGGCCATCGCATCGTCGACCCTCCCCAGAGGCGGAGGGAGGGGCTAAACAGGATCCATGCGCACCGAAAACGCCCAGCCCGTGCGGCTGTCCGAGTACCGCCCGCCGGCCTTCCTCATCGACGAGGTCAGCCTCGACATCGCCCTGGCCCTGAACGCCACGCGGGTGAAGGCCCGCCTGGTCATCCGCCGCAACGGCGATCACGCCGAGCCCCTGCGGCTCAACGGCGAGCGCCTGAAGCCCGTGTCGGTGGCCGTGGACGGCCGAACGCTCGGACCCGGTGAGCACACAATCGACGAGGCCTGGCTGACGATCCCGCACGTCCCCGGCGCCTTCATCCTGGAGACCGAGGTGGAGATCGATCCGGCGGCCAATACAGCGCTGGAAGGCCTCTACGTCTCCGGCGGCCGGTTCTGCACCCAGTGCGAGGCCGAAGGCTTCCGCAAGATCACTTGGTTCGCCGACCGGCCGGACGTGATGGCCCGTTACACCGTGCGCCTGGAGGCGCCGCTGGCGTTCGGGCGGCTGCTGTCGAACGGCAATCTGGCGGACTCCGGGCCGCTGCCGGACGGCCGTCACTTCGCGGTCTGGAACGATCCGTTCCCCAAGCCCTGCTATCTCTTCGCCCTGGTCGCCGGCGAGCTGGATGTGCTGGAGGACAGCTTCGTCACCGGCAGCGGCCGCACGGTGGACCTGCGCATCTTCGTCGATCCGGGCATGGCCCCGCGCGCCGCCTACGCCATGGACAGCCTCAAGCGCGCCATGCGCTGGGACGAGGAAGAGTGGGGGCTGGAGTACGACCTTGACCTGTTCATGATCGTCGCGGTGCGCGACTTCAACGCCGGGGCGATGGAGAACAAGGGGCTGAACATCTTCAACTCTTCGCTGCTCCTGGCCGATCCGGAAACCGCCACGGACCTGGACTATGAACGCATCGAAGGGGTGGTGGCCCACGAGTATTTCCACAACTGGACCGGCAACCGCATCACCTGCCGCGACTGGTTCCAGCTGTGCCTGAAGGAGGGCCTGACCGTCTTCCGCGACCAGGCCTTCTCGGCCGACCAGCGCGGCCACGCCGTGCAGCGGATCAAGGAGGTCAAGACCCTTCGAGCGCGGCAGTTCTCCGAGGACGCCAGCCCCGTGGCCCACCCGGTGCGGCCGTCGAGCTACCAGAAGATCGACAACTTCTACACAGCGACGATCTATGAGAAGGGCGCGGAGGTCATCCGCATGCTCAAGTTGCTGATCGGCGACGCCGATTTCCGCAAGGGCATGGATCTCTATTTCGCCCGCTGGGACGGCTGCGCCGCCACGGTGGAGGCCTTCGTCGACTGCTTCGCCGAAGTCACCGGCCGCGACCTGTCGGCCTTCTTCGGCTGGTACGAACAGGCCGGCACGCCCAATGTCTCCATCGAGGCGCTCTACGACGAGACGGCCAAGGCCCTGGACCTCACCTTCACCCAGCACACCGAGCCGACCCAGGGCCAGAGCGAGAAGCGGCCCCTGCCGATCCCGGTCGCCTTCGGCCTGCTCGACCAGGACGGCCGCTCGATCCGCGAGACCGAGGTTCTCGTGCTGGACACAGCCACCCGTCAGGTGCGTCTGGAGGGCGTGGAGGAGACGCCGATCCTGTCGGCCCTGCGCGGCTTCTCAGCGCCGGTGAACCTGACCAGCGACGCCCCGACGCGCGACGCCTATGGTCTGCTGGCCGGCGATCCGGACCTGTTCAACCGATGGGAGGCGGGGCAGTCCCTGGCCCGCGATCTGATCCTCGCCCGCGCGGCCGGCCGGCCCGACGAGGTGGGCGAGGAGCGCTTCGCCGAGGCGGTGGGCCGCGCCCTGGACGACCAGTCATCCGAACCGGCGTTCAAGGCCCTGCTGCTCGCCCTGCCTTCCGAGGGGGACCTGAGTGTGCTGTCCTCGCCGGCCGACCCGGCCGCCATCCGCGACGCCCGCGAGGCCCTGCGCCGGCGCATGGCCCTGCATCTCGGGACGAGCCTGCGCCGCCTGCACGGCGGCCTGCAGAGCGCCGGGACCTTCTCGGCCGACGCCGAGTCGGCGGGCCGCCGGGCCCTGCGCAACGCCGCGCTCGAACTTCTGGCCGCCGATCCCCACGTGCTCAACCGGGAGCGCGCCCGCGGTCACTTCGCCGCCGCTGGCAACATGACCGACGCCATGGGCGGGCTGAACGCCCTGATCCAGCTGGGCGGCGAGGACGCCGAGGCCGCCCTGACGACTTTCTACGAACGCTGGAAGGACGAGCCCCTGGTCATCGACAAATGGTTCAATGTCCAGGCGCGCGACCCCTCGGAAGGCGCGCTCGGCCGGGTGATGGGCCTGACCGCCCATCCGGCCTTCGACTACCGCACGCCCAACCGCCTGCGCGCCCTGGTGGCCGGCTTCTGCGCGATGAATCCGAACCGCTTCCACGACCCGAGCGGCGCGGGCTACCGATTCCTGGCCGACCAGATCCTCATCGTCGACGGTATCAACCCCAACATCGCCGCCCGTCTGGTGGAGCCCCTGGGCGCCTGGAGCCGCTACGCCCCACACCTGGGCGCGCTGATGCGCCAGCAGCTTGAGCGTATCGCCGCGGCGCCGCAATTGTCGGCCAATGTCGGTGAGATGGTCACCCGCTCTCTGGCCTGACCGCCACGGTCACGGCGGCTTCAGGGCGCGACGAGGCTCTCGAAGGCCCGGTGCGCCGCGGTGCGCGAGGCGGCCAGACGGGTGATCAGGGCGGCGTAGGTCTTCGCGCCGCCCGCCCTGGCCAGCAGGCTGCGGAAGGCGGCGGGTTCGTCGTCCGGCGTCATCCCGTCGTCCAGGGCGATCTTCAACAGCTGCGAGAGGTGCTGCTGCAGGCGCCAGGCGCGCAGGACGCCGGCGAGCAGGGGCCTGCGTGAGGGATCGGCGGCGATCAGGGCCTCCACCGCCTCGCTGGTGTTCTGTCTCAGCGGCCCCCCCGCCGCCGCGCCGATCAGCTGCAGGTGCTGGGCGCAGAATTCCATGTCGACCATGCCCCCCTCGCCGAGCTTGAGGTCCCAGAAACCGGATGGCGGCCGCTCGGCGGCCATCAGGGCGCGCATGTCCAGCACGTCCCTGGCGCAGGCGGAGGCGTCGCGAGGCTGACGCAGGATGGTCTCGATCACGCTCCGGGCGTCGTCGGCGAAGGCGTCCGAGGTCGCCCAGACCACCCGCGCCCGGCACAGGGCCAGCAGCTCCCAGGTCTCGGCCTCGCCGGCGTAGTAGGACTCGAGCGCCGCGAAGCTGACGGCGACGGGTCCGGCCGTGCCCGAGGGGCGCAGCTGGAGGTCGACCTTGTAGAGCTCGCCCGCTGCGGTCGGCGCCGAGAGCGCCGCTACGAGCCTCTGGGTGAATCGGGCGTAGAAGGTCTGGGCGCTCCAGCCTTTGATGTCCGACTCGCCGTGCGGTTCGGCCGGGCGATAGAGCGTCATCAGGTCGAGATCCGACTTGGCGGTCATCTCGCGCGAACCGCACTTGCCCAGGGCGATCACCGCCACCTCGCCGTCGAACCGGCCGGCGGTGCGCTCGACCTCCCTGAGGGCGGCGTGGGAGAGGCCGCCGATCAGACCGTCGGCCAGGGCGGCGAAGGCCTCGCCGGCCGCCTCGGCCGAGGCCACTCCGCCCAGAACCTGCACGGCCACCCGGAACGAGGCCTCGGCGTGGATGCGGCGGGCGTCGTCCATGGCCGCCTCGAACCCCGGGGCGGCTACCAGCCGGGCCGGGACGTCGATGGGGGCTTCGATGGGCCCGAAGAAGGTCGGGTCGAGCAGGGCGTCAAGCACCGCCGGGCGCTTGGCCAGGGTGCGGGCGAACTGCGGCGCGAACGCCATCACCCGCACCACCAGCTCCAGCAGGCGGGGCTGGGCCAGGAACATCGACTGCACCTGCACCCCCAGGCTCAGGCCGACGAAGAAGTCGGCGAAGCGGGCGAAGGCGGCGTCCGGCGAGCCCGTGGCGGCGGCGGCCTCCAGCAGGCGCGGCGCCAGGCGGGTGAACACCTCCCGACCGCGCTCGGTGCGGGTGGCGGCGATGTGGCCGTGGTGCCAGCGGCGAATGGTTCCCGAGACCGCGGGCGCCTGGGTGAAGCCCATGCGGCGCAAGGTGGTCAGGGTTTCCTCGTCGTCCTCGACGCCGGTGAAGATCAGGCTGCCGAAGCGCGACGACAGGGGCTCCTCGCCGGCGAACAGCTCGCCATAAATTCCGTTCACCCGCCGCAGCAGACGGCCCACCGACAGGTCAAACGCGCGCAGCGGCTCGAATCCGGCCAGGGCGGCGATGCGGCGGCGGTCCGCGTCGGATTCCGGCAGGCGATGGGTCTGCTCGTCGGCCAGCATCTGGGCGCGATGCTCCAGCCGCCGCAGGGTGTCATAGGCGGCGGCAAGCTCGGCGGCGGCGGCGGCCGACACCCGGCCGGCGGCCTGCAGCGCCGCCAGGGCGTCCAGCGTGCGCGGCGATCGCAGGTCCGGCTGCCGACCGCCGAGGATCAGCTGCTGGGTCTGGACGAAGAACTCGATCTCGCGAATGCCGCCATGGCCGAGCTTGAGGTCCGCGCCGCGGGCGGTCAGACGGTCGTCCACCTTCCACACATGGATCTGCCGCTTGATGGCGTGGATGTCCGAAATCGCCGCAAAATCCAGATTCCTCCGCCAGATGAAGGGTTTGAGTTCGTCGAGGAAGTCCGCCGCCAGGGCCAGGTCGCCGGCCGCCGGGCGGGCCTTGATGAAGGCGGCGCGCTCCCAGTTCTGGCCGACGGTCTGGTAGTAGTGCATCGCCGAGGCCACCGAGACCGCTGACGGCGTCGAGGACGGGTCGGGACGCAGGCGCAGGTCCACCCGAAAAACATAGCCCTCGGCGGTGCGCTTCTGCAGGATCTCGCTGACCCGGTCGGCAAAGCGGCTGGCGAACGGGGCGACCTCGACGCCGGCGGCCAGTGGCAGCCGGTCGGGCTCGTAGAACACGCAGATATCTATATCGCTGGAATAGTTGAGCTCGAAGGCCCCGTGCTTGCCCATGGCGATGGCGAACAGGCCGGGGACAGGCCCCTGCGGCCCCCGGGCCACGTCAATAAGGCGCCCTGTGGACGCCTGTTCGCGCGCGGCCAGGGTCATGGCGCAGGTCAGCGCCGCGTCGGCGAAGCGGCTTAGCGCGCCGGTCACGGCGTTCAGGTCCCAGACCCCGCCGAGGTCGGCAAGGGCGGTGAGCAGATGCAGTTCGGCCTTCAGCTCGCGCAGCCCGGGTTCAATCCTGTTTGGATCGGCCTGGGCCAGCTCCTCCGTCGCCGCCAGCACCGCCGCCAGGCGCGCCTCCGGGGCCTCGGCCAGAACGCGGCGCAGGCGGTCCGGGGCGCGGTTGCTCAGCCCGGCCAGATAGGGCGAAGCGGCGAACACCGGCTCAAGGGCCGGCCAGGCCTGGCGTAGCAGATCAACCCAGCCACCCGCCTCGGCGGCCGGGCCCAGCCTTTCGCGCGCCCTCCCGGCGGCCTTGGCGTCGACCACCGGGCCGCAGGCGACGATCTGCTCGGCAAGGCTGGTCACGGGCGGGCGTCCTCAGGAGGCCATGGGAAACACCAGGGCCACGCGCAGGCCCGGGCCCCCGCCGTCCACCGCTCCGGGGCCTTCGTCAAGCTCCAGCTGGCCGCGGTGTGCGCCAGCCACCGCAGCCACCAGCGACAGGCCTAGGCCCGCGCCGGGGGCGTTGCGGCTGTTTTCCAGGCGCACAAAGCGCTCGACGACCCGTGTCCGGTCGTGCCCGGGAATGCCGGGGCCGGTGTCGGTGACCGAGATCTCCACGTCGCCGGAGGAGCGCCGGCGGACACGCAGCATGATCGCTCCGCCGGCCGGCGTGTACTTGACCGCGTTGTCGAGGATGTTCGCCAGGGCCTGGGCGATGAACTCGCGGTTGCCCTTCAGCCTGAGTCCGGGAGAGGCCTGCAGCTGGAACTCCAGGCCCTTGTCCTCGCAAAGCGGCTCGTACAGTTCGGCCACCGAGGCGGCGAGGTCGGAAGGATCGAACACCGTCTGGGCCGGCGCGTCGCCGGCGGCCTCCAGCCGGGCGATGGCGAGCACGGCGTTGAAGGTGCGCAGCACGCCGTCGGCGTCCTCCAGCGCCTGGTGCAGGGCGGCGTTGGCGTCGGTTCGGCCGGCCTCGGCGTCGATCATCGCCGCCTCCAGTCGCGCCCGTAGGCGGGTGAGCGGCGAGCGCAGGTCGTGGGCGATGGCGTCGCCGGCGTGTCGCAGGCCGCCGACGGAACGCTCCAGGCGGTCGAGCATGTCGTTCAGGCCGGCGGCCAGTTCGTCATATTCGTCGCCGGAGCCGCGCACCTTGGCCCGCACATGCAGGTCGCCGCCGCGGGCGGCGTCGATCACATGGACCAGGCTGGCGATGTGGCGGCTGACGTCGCGGCTGATCATCAGCCCTCCCCCCAGGCCCAGCAGAATCATCAGGGCGCCGGCTCCCCACAGGGCGCGCAGGATCTTGCTGACGAAGAATTCCGATTCGCCGATATCGGCGCCGACGAACAGGCGAAGACCGTCGGGCAGGCGCTCCTCCAGACCGCGCGCGGGCTGACGAACAGAGCCGCCGTCGGGACCCTTGTCGGTGAGCTGGAAGCTGGTCCAGGTCCGATCGCCGGTGAAGCCGATGGTGGGCGAGGCGCCGATGGATCCGCTGATCGGCCTCCCGTCACGGCTCATCAGCAGATAGAGCAGGGGATGGTCGACACTGGAGCGCTCGATCACCGCCTGGTTGAGCGCCGCGAGGCCGCCGGCGCGATCGACGGCCTCCAGCGAGGCCATCTCACGGGTCACCCGCGCCTCGGCGCGCATGGTCACCTCGCCGGCGGTGGCGATGTAGATGTAGGCCAGGAAGGCGCTGGCCGCCGCCGCGAACAGCGCCAGGAACAGCAGCGTCAGCCTGAACGGGGTTGTGCGGAACAGCCGGGGCAGGCGCATGCCCGGTCGGCCTTCAGGCTTCCAGCCGGTAGCCTGCGCCCCGAACCGTCTGCAGCATCGCCCGCTCGAAGCCCTTGTCGATTTTCGACCTCAGGCGCGAGATGTGCACGTCGATGACATTGGTCTGCGGATCGAAGTGATATTCCCACACCTTTTCCAGCAGCATGGTGCGGGTGACCGACTGACCGCCATGGCGCATCAGGAACTCCAGCAGCTGGAATTCGCGCGGCTGCAGGTCGATCTCGACCCCGGCCCGGCGCACCTCGCGCGAGATCAGGTCCATCTCAAGGTCGCCGACCTTGAGCACGGTCTGCACCGAGCCCATCTCGCGGCGGCGCGACAGCGCCTCCACTCGCGCCTGCAGTTCGGCCAGGGCGTAGGGCTTGACCAGATAATCGTCGCCGCCGGCGTTGAGGCCGGCGACGCGGTCGTTGATCTCGCCGAGCGCAGAGAGGAACAGCACCGGGGTCTGGTCGCCGCCGCCCCGCAGGGTCTCGACCATGGTCACCCCGTCCATGCGCGGCATCATCCGGTCGACGATGAGCACGTCGAAGCGGTTGTCCCGGGCGGTCTTCAGCCCGGCCTCGCCGTCGGGCGCGGTGACGCACTCGTGGCCACGCTCGGAGAGGCCCGTAACCATGGCCCGGGCCGCCTCCAGGTCATCCTCGACGATCAGCAGTTTCATTCCACGTCCCCGCCGGCAGGCGAGCCCCCTCCACCGCTATGCGCCGTCCCTCCCGACCGGGAGAGGCGGCGCACTGCGGGCCGCGATTAGCCTTCGATCTTGATCGGCACGAACAGCGAGACGCCGCCGCGGGTGATCTCCAGCGGGATGCTGGTGCGTCCCGCCTTCTTCCAGTCGCCCACGGCCGTGGTCACGTCACCGGCGTTGGCGACCTCGCGGTCGCCGGCGCGGATGATTCGTCCGATGGCGCCCCGGGTTCG
>CAIXWN010000063.1 GCA_903923135.1 uncultured Caulobacteraceae bacterium
CGCGGCCGGCGGCGCCGAGGCGCTCGGCCAGCCGGGCCAACTGGGTGGACTTGCCGGCCCCCTCCCCGCCTTCGAACGTGATGAAAAAGCCGCGCGCCATGGGCGCACATTGTCCGGTTCGGGCGGAGGGTCAATCGCCCTCAGGGGGCGTCGATGAACGCGGCCACCTTGTTGAGCAGATCGTTCATCCGGTAGGGCTTGGGCAGCAGGCGATCGTTGACAATGGTCTTGCCGTTCGCCGTGAGCGCCGTTTCGGCGAAACCCGAGGTGAACAGGATCCGCAGATCGGGTCGCCGGGCCGCTGCCTCGATGGCCAGGTCGATGCCGCTCATGCCGCTGGCCAGGATGATGTCGGTGAACAGCAGGTCGACGCGATCGGGCCCGTCGATGATCTGCAGGGCCGTGGCGGCGTCCTTGACGACGATCGTCGCATAGCCGGCGTAGCGGAGCATGGCGTCCACCGAACGGGCGAGATCGACGTTGTCCTCGACCACCAGGATCGTCTCGAAGCGGTCGCGCGGCTGGGCGCCCTCCGCCGGCGCCGCCGGCTCTTCCGGGCCCGGCGCGGCGCGGGGCAGGTAGAGCTTGATCGTCGTGCCGTGTCCGGGCTCGCTGTAGACGTCGATATGGCCCGACGACTGCTTGACGAAGCCGAAGACCATGCTCAGGCCGAGGCCGGTCCCCTGCCCCTCGCCCTTGGTGGTGAAGAACGGGTCGAAGGCGCGGGCGGCCACGTCGGGGGCCATGCCGCGACCGGAATCGCTGACCGAGACCATCACATAGTCGCCGGCGGCCACGTCCGGGAACGGCCGCACATAGTCCTCGTCAAGGGTGGCGTTGGCGGTCTCGATCACCAGATTGCCGCCGCCGGGCATGGCGTCGCGGGCGTTGGTGGCCAGATTGGCCAGGGCCGTCTGCAATTGTGAGGCGTCCAGGATGCTCGGCCACAGCTCCGGATCGGTCTTCAGGACGATGTCGATATGCTCGCCAAGGCTGCGACGCAGCATGTTGGTCATGCCCATGACCAGGTCGTTGACCTGAACAATCCGAGACTCGAGGGTCTGTTTGCGAGCGAACGCGAGCATGTGCCGCACAAGTTCGGCGCCGCGAAGCGAGGCGTCGAGGGCCATCTGTCCGCACTCGCGTGTCTCCGACTGCGGCGGCGCGTCCTCGATGAGAAATTCAAGATTACAGATTATAATACTGAGAAGATTGTTGAAATCGTGTGCGACGCCGCCTGTTAGCTGGCCGATCGCCTCCATCTTCTGGGCGTGCAGCAACTGCTGGTCGACGAACTTGCGCTCGGTGACGTCATTGATGATCAGCACATAGCCGATGGGCTGGCCGCCGGCCTCCTGGATGGGCGCCAGGGAGACGATGACGGTGGCGATGGAGCCGTCGCGGCGGCGGCGGCGCACCTCGCGGTCGACGCGTTCGTGAGACGGCCCGGAGGGCCAGAATTCGTCGACGCCGGCCTCCCCGGCGATGGCGAGCCCGTCGCTCACGGCCTTGTGGTCGCGGCCGATGACGTCCTCGGCGTCGTAGCCATAGATCCGTTCGCAGGACGGATTCCAGATCTCGAACACCCCGTCCATGTTGAGCATGCAGATGCCCAGGGGCGAGGCCGCGATCAGGGCGTTGAGGGTCTCGCTGGTCTTCAGCAGATTGAGGGCGGCCTGTTCGCGGGCGTCGGCTATGGCCCGCAGACGTTCGGTCTCCAGCAGCAACCGGTCCTTTTCCTCGGCCAGGCGCGCGGTTTCCAGGGCCCAGCGCTCGGCCTCCCTGGCCAGGTTCTCCGAGCGGCGGCTGGCGGTGATATCGCGGGTGAGCTTGGCGAAGCCGCTGATCGCGCCGGTCTCGTCACGAATGGCGTCCATGGTGACGTGCGCCAGGAACTGGCTGCCGTCCTTGCGCACGCGCCAGCCGTCGCCCTCGAAACGCCCCTCGCGCCGGGCGGTCTCGAGGATCTGCTGCGGGACGCCCGCCATCTGATCCTCGTAGGTGAAGAACACCGCGACGTTGCGCCCGATGATCTCGTCGACGCTGTAGCCCTTGATGGTTTCGGCCCCGTTCGTCCAGGTCAGCACGCAGCCGCCGGCGTCGAGCATGAACACCGCGTAGTCGACGATGCCGTTTATCAGCGAGCTCAGCAGCTGCTCGTTGCGATGGACCTTGCTCTCGGCGGCGACGCGCGCGGAGGCGTCGCGGATCGCCGCCAGGGCTACCGCCTCGCCCGCGCCGTCAATGGCGCTGAGGCTGACCTCGACCAGGAACTCCCCGCCGTCCGCGTGACGGCCGACGCAGGTGAGGCCGCGCTCGAGAGGCTGGGCATGGGGCGCGTTGAGGGAATCGCGGATGGGATTCGGGCGCAGCGTCCCGTAGGTTTCCGGGATGAGGCGTTCCACGGGTTCGCCCAGCAGGGTTCCGGCCGGAAAGCCGAACATCTCCCGAAGCCGGCGGTTGGCGAACACCACGCAACCGCGGCCGTCGAGGGCGATCATGGCGTCCGGCGCCGCCTCGATGAAGCGGTTCAGTTGCGAGGGCGCGTCGGGGCGGGCCGCGCCGGTCATGGGGCCGCGCCGATGCGCGCTGGGATGTCCCGGGCCGGACGGCCGAAGCCCCGCAGCCAATCGCCCAGCGCGTCCGCCGCCATCGGCCTGCCGTAGTGGTAGCCCTGGACGATGTCACAGCCCGCGGCCAGCAGCTGGTCGCTGATCCCGGCCGTCTCGACCCCCTCGGCCACCACCTTCAGGCCCAGATTGTGGGCCAGGGAGACGATGGTGCGCACGATGACCTGGCTCTCGGGGTTGATGTCGCAGTCGAGCACGAACGACTTGTCGATCTTGACCTCGGAGAACGGCAGGCGGTGCAGCTGCACCAGGGACGAATAGCCGGTGCCGAAGTCGTCGATGGAAATGCGCACCCCCATGGCGCGCAGCCGGCGCATGCCGTCTATGGCCTCGGCCACGTTGACCATGGCGGCGGTCTCGGTGATCTCCACGGTCAGGCAGGCCGGATCGACGCCCTGTTCCCGACACCTCTGGCCGATGATGTCGTCCAGTCGAAGCCGGTCGAACGAGCCGCCGGAGACGTTGACGGCGATACCGATATCCAGGTTCTGATCCCGCCACGTTCGGGCCTGGGCGACGGCCTGGCCGATCACGTGAGGCGTGAAACGGTCCATCACGCCGCCGGCCTCCATCACCGGGATGAAGCTGTCGGGCGAGATCAGGCCGCGCTGGGGGTGGCGCCAGCGGGCCAGGGCCTCGACTCCGGCCGGACGCAGGGTGCGCAGAGAAACCTTCGGCTGGTAGTGCAGAAAGAACTCGCCGCGCTCCAGGGCCGCGCGGGTGTCCTCGGCGGAGATCAGTTCGGCGTCGTCGTAGATGGCCCGCAGCGCCGCCCGCAGACTGTCGATGCGCAGGGGTTTTTCCAGAATGCCGGCCATGTTCAGGCCCGCCGCGCGGCCCGCCGCCATGGCCTCCTCGATCTCGGGGCGTTCGAAGCCGCTGACGATGAGGATGTGCGCCTTGCTGGAGCGACGGGCCAGTTCGGCGAGGATCTCGCGGCCGTCGACGTCCGGCATCGCCAGATCGAGCACCATCACCGTGGGCTCCCAGGACCAGGCCCGTTCGAGGAAATCGGCGCCGTCGGTGGTGACGATGGTGTCGAAGCCGGCGCGCCGCGCAACCCTGCCGACCGTGGCGGCGACGTCCGGTTCGTCGTCGATCACCAGCAGGCGGTTGTCGGGCATTCCTGGCCGTGGCCCTTCCAGAGTCCGCGGGACGAAGCGCGTCCGGGGTGAACCAGATAGCCCGCGGCGCCGGCAAAGGTTCCCACACCGGGCCAGCCCGCCCTGAATACGTCATCGGGGTGACAATACCGCCCCGGGTTTGGCGCGGCGACGCCTCAGCGGGGCGAGCGGGCGTCGATCTCGGCGTAGGTGTCGCCGCTGGTCTCCCGGGCCCGCAGCGCGGCGAAGACGCTCACCGCGCAGGCCAGGGCGACATAAATGGAGATCGCCAGTGTCGAGTGGGTCTCGTGCAGCAGCCAAAGGGCGATGATCGGCGCCAGGGATCCGGCGAAGACGCTGGTCAGCTGATAGGCGATGGACGCGCCGGAATAGCGGAAGCGGGTGGGAAAGAGCTCGGAGATGAAGGCGGCCTGCGGTCCGTACATCGCCCCGTGCAGGATCAGCCCGACAATGATCGCCGCCATCACCGGCACGGTCGCCCCGGTGTCGAGCAGGCGGAAGAAGGCGAAAGCCCAGATCCCCATGCCGCCGGCCCCGATGGCGTAGATCCACCGCCGGCCGATGCGGTCGGAGAGGGCCGAGAACAGCGGCATGGCCACCACCTCGGCGGCCGCGCCGGCCAGCAGGGCGTTGAGCGCCGCTCCCCGGCTGATGTGGGCCACGTCCGTGGCGTAGGTGATCGAGACGGCGGTGACGATATAGTAGGAGATGTTCTCGCCCAGCCGCAGGCCCGCGCCGATGGCGATGCCGCCCGGGCGCGCGCGCAGGGCCTGCAGGGCGGGCGCCGACTCCGGCTCGCCGGTGTGGGCCACGGCGGCCTCGAACACCGGGCTCTCCGCCACCCGGGAGCGCACCCACCAGCCGAAGGCCACCAGGGCCGCCGACAGCAGGAAGGGCACACGCCAGCCCCAGGCCATGAAATCGGCGTTGCTCTGCACGGCCGCCATGATCGCCAGGACGCCTGCGGCGAGCAGATTGCCTGCCGGCACGCCGACCTGGGGCCATCCGGCCCAGGTTCCCCGGCGACTGGCGTCGCCGAACTCCCCGGCCATCAGCACCGCCCCGCCCCACTCGCCGCCGACGGCGAAGCCCTGTACGAGTCGCAGGGCGGTGAGCAGCAGCGGCGCGGCGGCGCCGATCTGGGCGTAGGTGGGCAGCAGGCCGATCAGGCTGCTGGAGAGCCCCATCAGCACCAGGCTGAGCATCAGCAGGCGCTTGCGGCCGATGCGGTCGCCGAAATGGCCGAACACCAGCCCGCCGATGGGGCGGGCGACGAAGCCCAGGGCGTAGGTGGTGAAGGCCAGCATGGCGCCGGTGAGCGGATCGGCCTTGGGGAAGAACAGCTTGTTGAACACAAGGGCGGCGGCGGTGCCGTAAAGAAAGAAGTCGTACCACTCGATGGTGGTGCCGATCAGGCTGGCGACGATCACGCGGCGCAGGTCGCGCGCGGAAGGGGGCGACCGGTCGGCGCTCGCGTCAGCCATGATTTCCCCTCGCCCCCCAGGCCCGCCGCATCGCGGCCGCGCAGGCCTTTAGACCGGCTTTCCGCCGGCCGTGGCAAGGGCCTCAGGCGCCGGGCGGCGTGGACAGGATCCGCGCGCCGGGGAAACCCGCGGCGATCACCCGCTGACGGAGGGCCTCGGCGGTCTCGCCGGCGGCCGCGTCGATCACCACCCGCCAGAGCCGGCCGCCGTCGCGATCGAGCGGTTCGATGGCCGCGCCGCCCGTCCCGGCGAACGTGGCCGCCGCCCGCCGGGCGTTGCCCATGTCGGCGAAGGCGCCCGCCTGGACCCGGGCCGGCCTCGCGGCGGCCGCGGCCGGGACCGGCGCTGGCTGAGCGTAAACCGGCGGGACCTGCGCGCCGGCGACCTGCGCGGTCATCGCCGGTGGTGGCGGCGAAGGCGCGGCGGGGACGAAGGCCGCCGTCTCGAGGCGTTCGCCGCCGGACGCGGGCGCGGGGCCCAGATAGCGGACGCGCACGCGGGCCGAGCCCTGGTCATAGAAGCCCAGCTCGCGGGCCCCCTCGCGTGAGAGATCGAGGATGCGGCCGCGCACGAAGGGCCCGCGGTCGTTGACCCGAACGCGCAGGCGGCGGCCGTTGGCGAGGTTGGTCACCTCCACCATGCAGGGCAGCGGCAGGGTGGCGTGGGCGGCCGACGGGCGGTCCATGTCGAAGACCTCGCCGTCGGCGGTGCGGCGATTGTGGTACTGGGCGCCGTACCAGCTGGCGACGCCGACCTCGTCATAGTCCGGCTGGGCGTGGGGGCGATACCACACGCCGTTGACCTGATAGGGCGCCAGGGTCCCGCCCAGGCGCGTGGCGGGGCCGGAGGCCGGCGGGGCCGTGGCGCAGGCGGTGAGGCCGGCGGCCAGGCTAAGGGCGGCCAAGACCCTGACCATCCCTGTCGCCGGCTGTGTCGGATCGCTGCTCATCGTCGTCAGCTCGTCCAGGGGGGGCTGCCATTCCTGAGCCCGAACCTTTTAAAACCGGTTAACCCCCGCGATTCCGCCGAACGGTGTTCGAACCCACAGCCATTTGGTTCGAATTTAATTGTTTCAGGATCGCAAAAAGTGGGTAGTCTTGCTTGGCGACATTCTGGGGGTCGATACTGTGCGACGATTTCGCCTTTTCCTGGGAAGTGAGTGCGGCGCCTCCGCAGCGGAATACGCGCTCGGCATAACTGTGATCGCCGGCCTTCTCATCAGCGGCCTGACGACCTTGGGTTCGGGGATACAGTCAGTGGAGAACAAGGTCGCCAACGCGATCGGTGCTGCCGTAACCCCCGCGACGGTCACGGTCACCCCGCCGCCCGGGGGTGGCGGCGGCGGGGGTGGTGGTGGCGGCGACTGAGCCGGTCGATCGCTGTCAGTCGCCCAGTTCGGCCAGCTCGGTCAGGGCCTGCCGGCTGGACGCCACGGCGGCGTCCTCGGCGCGGGCGTCGAAGCCCAGGCTGAGCAGCAGATAGGCCCCGCCGGACGTGAACAGCCCGACCAGCCAGCCGAAATCCACGCCCCCCAGTCGCGCGGCCAGCGGCCCGGTGAAGACATTGGGCACGACGAAGAACGGCAGGCTGGCCAGGAATCCCACGGCGTAGGCGATCAGCCCCCGCGCCCCCCATGCGCCGTAGACCCCCTTGGGCGTGAACAGGTCGAGCACCGCGTAGCGGCCCTTCCGCACGCAGAAATAGTCGATCAGGTTCACCGCGGTCCACGGGATGAGGAAATAGAGCACGATCACCAGCATGCCATTGAGCCAGGTGACCGCGTCGCCGCCGAACGACACCGCCACGCCCAGGCCGATGAGGGTGAGCGCCACGACGATGCCGATGCGCGCGACGCGGGTGGGCCGCAGATGGTGCAGGGAATCGGCGGTGGTGAAGGCGGTGAGCATGCCGCTGTAGGTGCTCATGCCCATGGTGGCGGTGAGGGCGGCGATGGAGGCGGCCGCCAGCACCGAGCCCAGGCCCGCCAGCACCCCGTCGCCGGCGATGCGGATCGCCACCAGACCGTCGGTGACCCCCATGTGGGTGGCCAGCCAGCCGCCCAGGGCGATCAGCCAGACCGCCGAGATGCTGGACCCGGCGAAGACATGGAAGATGATCACGCCCCGGCGGGTGCGGCTGGGCAGGTAGCGGGTGTAGTCGGAGACATAGGGCGCGGCGGTGACGTTCAGGCTGACCGCCGAGGCCAGCTGGGTGAGAAAGGCGGGCCAGTTGAAGCCGCCGTGGACGTGAACCGCGCCGCCGGCCCGGCCCAGGACGATGGCCAGGCTGAGGGCGGAGAACAGCGGCAGGCTGATCCAGAACAGCAGCCGGAACGCCCGGTGCAGCCAGTCGTGACCCCAGACCGCCAGGGACCCTGCGACGAGCGAGACGACGACGGCGGTGACAGTCCGGTCGACGCCCCACAGGCCGTGGGCCCCCTCGGCGATGAGCACCGTGCCCACCACATTGTAGCCGACCAGGCTGATCATATCGCCGACGAGCGGCACCACCACGCCGCGATAGCCGAACTGCGCCCGCGACTGGATCATCTGCGGCAGGCCCATCTCGGCGCCTTGCGAGGCGTGGAAGGCCTGGAAGACCGTGCCGATGAGGATGCCAAGCGCGCCGGCCAGGGCGGTGTAGCCCAGGGAGAGCCCCAGGCTGGGGCCGACGAAGCCGATGGCGACGGCGAAGAACTGGAAGTTTGACAGGAACCAGAACGGCCCCTGGTCGCGTACGCGGCCGTGGCGCTCCCGCTCGGGGATGAAGTCGATGGACCGCTTCTCGATCCCCAGCCGGTCCGCCGGCGTCTCGAGGATCTCGCTCATGGACGTCTGCGGGGGGAGGCGGTGATGATGGGACGGTCCTCCGGGCGGCGCGCGCGACGCCGTCCGATATAGCGGCGCCCGCGACGGCGTCGCCCGGTTTTTCGCCTGCGCTCTCCCCTCGCCCCGCCTGCCGCTTTTTCCGGCGCTCCGACGATCCGCCCGGCCCGGCGCGGCCCGGGGGTGATCTGACGCCCGACGTGGTCTAGGGACCGGATACGGGCGGGGCGACCCTGTGGATTCGGAGGAATGGCATGGAATCGCTGAGGGCGCGCGAAGCTGACCGGGCGACGATGCCGATCATCGACCTGGGGCGACTGACCGGCGCCGACGCGGCGGCGCGGGCGGACGAGGCCCGGCGGCTGCGCGGCGCCTGCACGGGCAGCGGCTTCTTCTATCTGGCCAATCACGGCGTGCCGCCCGAGGCCCTGGGCGCCCTGTTCGCGGCGGCGCGGGACTATTTCGACCTGCCGCTGGAGGAAAAGCTGAGGCTGGACGTGGCCGGCTCGCCGGTGCTGCGCGGCTACACCCCGCTGCTGGCGGAGAACACCGACCTGACGGCGCGGGGCGACGTGCACGAATCGTTCGACATCGGCGGCGTGCTCTACGACGGCTCGCCCGGCGACGGATTCAACCGCTTTCCCGCCGCCGCCCCGGCGCTGGAGCCGGCGATGCGCGCCTATTGGGACCAGATGATGCGCGTGGCCCGCGACCTGATGGGCGGCTTCGCCATGGCCCTGGACCTGCCGGCCGATCATTTCGCCCCGGTGCTGGGCGATCCGCAGGCGTTCCTGCGGGTGCTGCACTATCCGCCGCAGACCGGGGTGATCGATCCGGCCCAGATCGGCATCGGCGCCCACAGCGACTATGAGAGCCTGACCATCCTGGCCCTGGACGACAACCGCGCCCTGCAGGTGGCCGACGGCCAGGGCGGCTGGCTTTGGGCCGACCCGATTCCCGGCGCCTTCGTCATCAATATCGGCGACCAGATGGCCCGCTGGACCAACGACCGGTTCCGCTCGACCGTGCACCGGGCGATCAATCTGACGGGCCGGCGGCGCTATTCGATCCCCTTCTTCTTTGGCCCCGACCCCGACGCGGTGATCGAGGCCCTGCCCGGCTGCGCCGGTCCCGACCGGCCGCCGCTGTACGCGCCGATCCGAGCCGGCGACTATTCGCAGCAGCGGGCGGCGGCCAGCTATGACGGGGCCGAACGCTAGATTTCTCAGGGCGCTGGAATGCGGGGGCGTTCCCCTGCTAGAAGGCCCGCCCCGGACGGGTGGCCGAGTGGTTTAAGGCAGCGGTCTTGAAAACCGCCGTGGGTGGAAGCCCACCGTGGGTTCGAATCCCACCCCGTCCGCCAGTTCAGAACACATCTGGGCACTCGCCATCTTCAGGTTATCGGCCTTGCCCGTGGCGAGACAGCCAGCCCGAGGAACACGAGAACGGCCTGATTGAGCCGCTGGATATCCTCGTCGTCCAACCGGCCGACACGCGCGCCGACCTTGATCTTGGGAACGGTGGTGATCTTGTCCACCATCAGGCGAGACGCGGCGCGCAGGCCGTTGCGCTGGTTCGGCTCGACGGCCAGGCGGAACAGTGGCGCTTCGGTCTCGTCGGTGGTGAAGGCGCAGACCGTTATGGAGTCCGTCGCGTCAAAGCTATCGTCCTGCACGATGACGACGGGGCGCGGCTTGCCCGCATAGTCCTTGCCGCCGGCGTCAGTCCAGATGTCGCCGCGCTTCATTCATCGCCCCAGTCAGACACCGCGTCGATGAACGCTTGATCGTCATGCGCGTGATGGCTCTTCGCGATCGCCAGCGACTGGCGATGCGCTTCGGAGCGGAAGGCCGGGGATCGCACATCGGGCACCCAAATCTGGATCGGGCGAAGACCCTGCTCACGCAGCCGCTCACGATGTTCCCGGACCTTCACGCGGGATGACTTGGGGCTTGATGCCGACGCCATAGCGAACTCTCCAATTAGGTTACATGTAACCTATCATCCGCGCGGCCCGATGGCCAGCAATTTTCATTGGACAGGGTCACATCCCCTTCCCGGCAAAACCCTCGTCCCAAGGCACAGTGCCGAAAAGAGGATGGAAATTATTCAACAATCTCCCTTGGGCGGCTCACGCCCCGACCGGACGGCACGGAGAAAGACAAGCCCGATCAAGGGCTTGGATAGCGACCGGAGAGCCGCTTTTATCTTGCCGTCGCAGAATTGCCCCTGCTGCCCCCAACATCCGCCCACGACTCAGCTCCCTCCTCCAACCAAATCAGCTTGTTAGCGGCGGTGAAAACCCGCGCATAAACGGCGCGTCTTCGTTCCACATATAGCCTGTATTGATGGGACGGCGTGATTTCGGCGATCGACCCGATGGCCTGGCGCCGCGCGGGATCA
>CAIXWN010000064.1 GCA_903923135.1 uncultured Caulobacteraceae bacterium
AAAACCGGCGCTTCGGGGGTCCGTATTTCCCACAAGGTGACGCGATGATGTCGAGTCGATACGGGCCGTGAAATGAAGTGATAATCGTTATCATCAGGGTCACGTGAAATACATAGTTATGTAACACAGCATCAGGGTTCGGGTTCTACAATAGTATAACTACAATCTAGGTTGGTTCGAAGGCGCGGATTAGAAGCCGCCTCAAGTCCCCGCACGGGGAACTCAACCCAACCAAACACAAACCCAAACCTGGAGAATTATCATGAAGCGTATCTTCCTCGCCGGCGCCGCCCTGCTCGCCCTCGCCGCCGTCTCCCCCGCCATGGCCGACGACGTCAACGGCGCCTCCGCCACCGGCACCGCCGCCGTCACCATCTTCACGCCCATCACCGTCACCCAGACCCAGGGCCTCGACTTCGGCGCCATCACCTCCGGCGCCGCCGGCGATGTCTCCATCGACCCCAACAGCGGCTCGCGCGCCGTTGACGGCGGCGTCGGAGCCGTGGCCGCCAACGTCGGCCAGGCCGGCGCCTTCGAAGTCACCGGTGAAGCCAACGCGGCCATCAACGTCGTCGTCGACTCCTCGATCTCCGGCTTCGCCGGCGGCATCAAGGGCGTGACGAAGGTCTCCACCCTGCCCACCGCCCTGAACGGCACCACGGCCGGCTTCTCCGTCGGCGGCCAGCTGAGCATCCCGGCCCAGACCAAGGCTGGCAAGTACTCGGGCACCTACACCGTGGCCGTGAACTATCCCTGATCCGCTTTGAGCCTGGCTCAACAGATCATCTTCTGGCGCGGCCGTGTGTATGCACGGCCGCGTCTTGAGTCCGGTGGGAGCGCAACGCCGCCGGACGACAGGCCTGACGCCGCGGCCGGCGTCTCTGAAGCTGTCCAGGCCAGGCCGACGATGGCTGTGCTCGGGTGTCGGCGCACGAAGGTTCCCGTCGATCGCATCCACTCGACACAGCGTCGGAATTGACAAGGCCCTGGCTCGGCGGGACCCTCGGGGTCGTCGCCAGACCGGCCGACGCTTCCGCGCGAAAGGCGCCCGAGGGATCTGCATCCATGTCGTCTGCGGTCGGGATCTGGGCAATCGCCAGCGTGAACCGCCGCAGGCGGGGCGGCGGATCGCGGGGTTGGCTCGGCGGGTTCGCATTGGCGGTTGTGGTCTTGTCCTCAGGCGCCGCCGCGGCGTCCGCCTGGCGAGGCCCGGGCGATCCCACGCGACCCTGTCGTGCGACGATCCCGCGGCCTGTAGGCTGAAGGCGGTTTACCATTGGGGGGCTCGCCGGTTCATGGTCGTGAGTTTGGAGCCGAGTCAGGCGCAGGCATTGGCGGACGCCTACACCGCCGCCTGGAACACGGGCCGGCCCGAGGCGGTCGCCCGGTTCTTCGCGCCGGAGGGGCGCATCATCATCAATGATGGAACCCCCTGGACGGGCCGGGCGGGCGTCGCCGACATGGCCGCGGGATTCGTCGCCGATGTCCCGGACCTCTCGCTCGTCTGCGACGGCCTTCGCGTGGCCGGTGATCACATCGTCTACCTGTGGACCTTCACCGGGACCCACGCGGCGACGGGGAACCCGCTGCGTGTCGTCGGCTGGGAGGAGTGGGATCTGGATGCGTCGGGCCTGGTCACGCTCTCGCGGGGCTGGTTCGACGCCGATGGCTACGGGCGACAGACGGTGCCGAAGGCCTAGTCGGGGCCCTCATCCAGCCTGCCCAGGCCGCAGGACGTCATCGACGTCCGCGCCCCGGCCCGACAGTGAAACTGCCGCTGACGCCGCCCGTCAGTCGAGCCCATCGGATCCGCGTTCGCCCTGGCTCGCCGGGTCCTGGATCCTGCCGTCCTCCAGGATCACCCGCCGGCCGCACTGCCGGGCGACATGGTCGTCATGGGTGCAGATCAGGAAGGTCGCCTGGTCCTGTTGATTGACCTCGCGCATCAGGGCCAGCACCTGGTCGGCGGACGCGCGGTCCAGATTGCCGGTCGGCTCATCGGCGACCACCAGCACCGGTCGGTTCATCAGGGCGCGCGCGATGGCCACGCGCTGCTTCTGGCCGCCGGAGAGGCGCGAGGCGCGGAAATCCATCCTGTCGGCCAGGCCCACGCGCGCGAGCAGTTCGCGCGCGCGCCTGCGCATCGCCGCGGAGATGCCGCCGGCCGGCGCGGCGGCGGGAAAGGCGACGTTCTCCACGGCGGTGAAATCCGGCAGCAGGTGGTGGAACTGGAAGACGAACCCCAGGCGCTGGTTGCGGAACTCGGCCCGCCGGGCTTCCGAAAGATCGTCGACGCTCTCGCTGGCCAGGCTCAGGCGGCCGGCCGACGGACGAAGCAGCAGTCCGAGGATCGACAGCAGGGTGGACTTGCCAGACCCCGACGCCCCCAGCAGCGCCACCAGTTCGCCCGGCTCAAGCCTCAGATCGACGCCCTTGAGCACGGGGGTCTGCTCCTCGCCGTTGCGGAACACCATCTCGATGCCGCGTGCGTCGACCACGGCGGTCATTGCTGGATCGCCACCAGCGGGTCGACGCTCGCCGCGGCCCTGGCGGGCGCCAGCGAGGCCAGGATGGCGCCGAGGGTGGTCAGGACCACCGCCGCCACATAGCCGCCCTGCTCGGGGGCGATCGGCAGCGCCGGGGTTCCGTCCGCCTTGGTCACGCCGGCCAGCCAGACGCACAGACCGTAGCCGCTGGCGCAGCCGAGCAGGGCGCCGATCAGCCCGATGAGCAGCCCCTGCAGCAGAAACACCGTCGCGACGAAAGAACGCGAAACGCCGAACGCCCGCATGATGCCGATCTCGCTTCGGCGGCGCTGGGCCGACAGCACCAGGGCGCTCGCCACGCCGACGATGATCGAGATGAGCGAGAAGGTCTGGATCAAAGTGCCGGTCTGGCCCTGCGCCGTCAGTCCGTCCTCCAGGCTGAGGTTCTTCTCCTGCCAGGAGGTGGCGCGCAGGCCCGTCGCCTCGCCGAGGAAGCTGGCCAGGACGCGAGCGTTGCGCGGTTCCTGGAGCTTCACCTCGATATTGGTCACCCCCTCGTCCAGGCTGAACAGCGGACGGGCGGTCTGCAGCGAGATGAACGCCACCCGCTCGTCGAGGCTCGCCACGCCGGTGGCGTAGAGGCCCCGCACGGTCAGCAGTCGCTCGCCGCCGCGATCGGTGCGCAGCAGCACCGGCTGGCCCGCCGAAAGCCCCAGGTCATCGGCCAGGCGCTTGCCGATCAGCAGGCCGTCGCCGCCGAGAACCGCACTGCCGCTGACCACCTTGCTGCTGATCGGCGAAATCGCATCCAGCCCGTCGGGATCGATTCCGGTCACCGCCACCGGCTCCACGGCCTCGCCCTTGAGCAGGAAGGCGCTGCCCGAGATCTGCGGGCTGATCACCGTCACCCCCGGCTGTGCGCGCACCAGTTCGACGACCGATCGCCACTCGCGGATCTGCCGCCGCTGCACGGTCGAGACCAGGGCCACCGCCTCGGTGTCGACCTGCGGGATGGCGATGACCCGGGCGATGCGGGTCGCGGGCTCCAGGCTGACGTGGGCGCTGTTGGCGGTCACCTGCACCGTGAGGAACATCGCCAGGCCCTGGATCAGGGCGGTGATGAACACGAACACCGTCACGCCCAGCGCCACCCCGGCCACCAGCAGCGCCGTCTGGACGGGGTTCGAGGTCAGATAGCGGCGCGCGACCGTGAAGGCGAACACCGGTTCAGGCGCCGGTCGCCGGCGGTGACGACACCGGACGCACCCGCGCGCCGGGCCTGGCGCCGGCCGGGGCGGCGATGACACGTTCCCCCGGCCGCAGACCCGTCTGGATGATGGCGTTCAGCGACGGCCAGTTCGCCACCGTCACCGGCCGCACGCGCAACACGCCTCCGCTGTCGACCACATAGACCGTCGGCGCGGTGGTGGCGTTCACGATGGCCTGGCGCGGCAGGACGATGGCGTTCGATTGCCGGTCGACCAGGATGGTCACGTCGACCGAGCGTCCCGGCGCGACGCCGGCGGCGGGCGCGGGCGTCAGCTTGACCAGCCTGCCGCCGGTGGAGGTGTTGACCTCCGGCGAAACCTCGCTCACCCGCGCCGGGAAGGATTCCTTCGATCCGGTCAGGGCGACCCGCGCCGTCATCCCCGGCCGCAACGCGTCGGCATAGGCCTCGTCGACATCGGCCCGGATCTCCACGCCGCGCAGCGAGCCCAGTTCGAACAGCGTCGTCGTGGTCGAAACGGCCTGGCCGTTGTCGATCCCCCGCGACAGCACCACGCCCGCCATCGGCGCGCGGATGGTGAATTCACGCGCCCGCGTCGCGGATGCGCGCGCGGTGGCCACGGCGGCGTCGGCGTCGGCCCGGGTGGTCTGCATCGTGCCGCGCGCCTCGTCCTGCGCCATCTCCGAGACGGCGCCGGTCCCTCTCAGCGAGTGGAGGCGCGCGAAGTCGCGGCGGGCGACATCGGCGGCGGCCAGCGCCGAACCGGCGCGACTGCGGTCCGCCTCGGCCTGGGTCCGTTCGACATCGGCGCGCACGACGGCCAGGGGCTCGCCGGCGGCGACGATGTCGCCGTCATTGTGCAGGATGCGGACGACCTGGCCCGGGTTGGTCGACATCACTGGCACCAAAGTCACCGGGCGCAGGCGGCCCACCACCGACAGCACCCGCTCCACCGGCCGGGGGGAGATCTCGACCACCGCCATCGCGGGCGGGGGCCAGAGCCGCCAGACCGCAAGCGCGGCCAGGGCGACGCCGGCGCCGACGCCGGCCACAATCAGGGTCTTTCGCTTCAGCGCCACGCGAGGTCCGCTCCGCGAGCCGGCTTTCCGGCGGTCCCTGCCGGGCGTCGCCGCCTGTCCGGGGCTCGGCCCAAAGCCTTTTCCGAGCGGATTGAAACCATCATCCCGGATCAGAATGGCTCTAAGTTTTTGAATCTACGGCAAATCATCCCCGACCAGATGAGTCCGTCTGGTCGGGGTCTGCCCTAGCGCCCGGCGTTCAGGATGATCGAGGCGATCAGGCCGGTCGCCACCGCGGCCAGGATGTACTGGCCGTTCGACTCCCGCCATTCATAGCCGCGCGGCGGCTGGCGAAGATGGTGCGCCCGATAGTCCACCGGCGGCGCGCTGCTCCAGTCGTTGTAGCCCATCCGCTGGCCGCGCTTCCACTTGTGTGCGCCGCCGTAGTCCCGGCCCCAGTTCTGGTGCGCGGCGCCCTGGCCGCGATCGCCGGGGCCCTGACCGCGGCCATTGCCATAGGGCTGGGCGGTCGCCGCCGAGCCGGCCGCGATCGAAAGCGCCAACGCGCCGATCATCATCGTTTTCATCGGAACATCCAGGGGTGCGCGACGCACCGCCGACGCGACCGGAAATCCCGCCGCGTCTTCGGACTCAAGCCTTTGCTGCAACAAAGGTTCCCGCCTGTCAGGTCGTGCGGGCGCGCCTGGACGGTTTCACGCTCCGGGCCGGCATGGCCAGGGCCCGGTTCCGGCGCAGCCTCTGGCCGGCTCTGCGTCCGGGCCGTATCCTGACGGGAAGAATGACCCGACCAGAGACCGGGCCCGCCTCGTCACCCCACCCCGCGCGCTCGCGCGTCGCCACAGGACCCCACGTCTGCATGTCAGGAACGCCAGCCCTGAAGGCCCTGCTTTTCGCCACAGCCTGGGCCTTGCTGTCCGTCGGCGGCGCCCGGGCCGCCGAATCGATCACCCTGAAGAACCTGAGAGCGGACGTGGAGGTCATTCCGGAGGATCGCCCGGATGTTGCGGTCAGCGTGGAGCCCCGGGGATCGGCGGATCCCCCGCCTGTCGTCAGCCGGGCCGGGGACAGGGTGACGGTGCAGGGCCAGATCCAGACCGGACAGCGGACCTACCGGATCTCTCTCAATCTGGACCGCGGCATGGATGTCGAGGCGATGAAGCGGCGATCGCACGTGCGGCGGACTCATCCCTCCGACCTCCCGCTCATCGTCATTCACACGCCCCTGAAGGTGAGGCTGAAATCCGGCGCCTATGTCTTCGGCCATATCGGTCCGAGCCGGTCTCTCGCCATCAGCGACAATGGCGACGGGGAATGGCGTATCGATGCGGTCAGCGAGGACGTTTCGGTGGAGGGAAACGGCGGCACGGATTTCCACCTGTCGACCTCGCGCACGGCGTCGGTCGATCTGCTGGGAACGGGAAACGTCGCCCTGGGAGACACGCAGTCTCTTTACGCATCCCTGTGGGGGTCCGGGAACGTCACCGCGGGCAGGATAGGCCACGACCTCGATCTGACGCTGAGCGGCATCGGCGATTTCGAGGCGCAGTCGGTTTCGGGTCCGATGCATGTCCTGATCTCGGACGCGGGCGGCGCCCGGATTGAGGATGGCGACGTCAGCAAGCTCACCGTCCGCACCATCGACGGCATCGGCGGCGTGCAGTTCGGCGGCACGGTCAAGGATGTCGACGTCGACATCGGCACGATCACCCGGGTCCACATCCACAAGGTCACCGGTGTGGTCCGCAAGATAACCCGGCAACAGGCGACCCTTCAGATCGACAATCCATGACGCGTCGGGACCACGCCCGCCGCGGCGTCGTCATCCGCTCGCCTGCGGCCGCGCCGGGCTGAAACATCCGCCACCGTCGGGAGCTACGCCACCACCCGGGCCACGACCCGGCCTCAACCGCACCAGAGCTCGCCGTGTTTCAGTTTCGGGCTGAGACAGGGCTTGCCGTCGCCCATCAGCCGTGGCGCCGGCAGGGGCGCGCCCGGTTTCCACAGGCCCAGCCGCCGCTCGATGCCGGGCATCTCGGAGTCGATCACCGCCAGCGGGTTGCCGTCATTGTAGCGGGTGGCGCTGCCAAAGCGCAGGACCTGGCGATAGTCGCCCCCCGGCGTCGGCTGGCTGACCACGATCCAGTAGCCGAAGGGCCGGCGCGACTGCGGCTCGGCCGAGATCACCGCCCCGCGCAGCGGCCCCGCCCTGACGAAGCGCACCTCCTCGTTCATGTTGTGGCCGGTGGTCCTGGCGTAGACGCGCCGGAACCCGTCGCGGGCGGCGTCATAGCGGACCAGCTGGGTGGTCACCAGCTGATCGCCGTCGCCGGAGTTGAGGCTGCCGGTGACGATCAGCAGCAGCGGCGCCGCCTTCGGCCCCCGCGGCCAGACCGGCCGGGCGGTGAGCAGATAGTGCGGCTCCCAGGCGATGGGATCGTCGGGGGGTGTGGCGCGCAGCGGGACGGTGACCGGAGCGGATACACAGGGCCCGTCCGGGCCCCTGTGCAGGCACAGGGTGAGGGCGCCGGGGGCGTCATTGTCGCCATAGTCCTTCGTCGGCGGCCCCTCGCTGACGTCCAGGCGCCAGGGCGTGCGGGTGTGAAAGGGCCCGGTCAGATCCAGCCGGGCGCCCTGGGGCCGCGGACCGGAGTCCGGCGGCTCCGAAGTCTGCGCCGTCGCCGCGTGAGCGGTCAGCCCGACCGCCAGCGCCAGAGCGAGCATCATCAGGTTCGCCATCGCCGCCCTATCCCGGCAGCGGGATGAACTCGCCGCTGTCCAGGTCGGGCAGCTTCATCCGGCCGGCGCGCCAGTCGGCCTTGGCCTCTTCGATCCGCTCGCGGCGCGAGGCGACGAAGTTCCACTCCAGGAACCGCGGGCCCACCGGCTCGCCGCCCAGCAGCATCACCTGCGCGTCGGTCACGCCGGTGAACAGCACCGCCTGGCCGGGAGCCAGGATCAGCATCTGGCCGGCGGTGAACGTGCGGCCCGCCACCTCCACCGCGCCGGCGGCCACATAGGCGGCCCGCTCGGGATACTCCGCGCCCAGCTGCGCCCGGGCGCCGGCCTTCAGCCGCCCGTGCACATAGAACATCGGCGAATGGGTCCTCACCCTGGCCTCGGCGCCGAAGGCCTTGCCGGCGATCAGCCGCGCCCACAGGCCGTCGGCCGATTCATAGGTGGGCAGGTCCTCCGGGCCGTGGTGGGCGAAGGCCGGGTCGGTCTCCTCGTCGGCCTCGGGCAGCGCCACCCAGGCCTGGATGCCGTGCAGCGTCCCGCCGTCGCGGCGCAGGGTCTCGAAGCGTTCCGAATGGGTGATCCCCCGTCCCGCGGTCATCCAGTTCACCTCGCCCGGCCGGATCTCCAGCTCCGAGCCGACGCTGTCGCGGTGGGTGATCGCCCCTTCGAACAGATAGGTCACCGTGGAGAGGCCGATGTGGGGATGCGGCCGCACGTCCCGCTCGCGCGGAAACCCCGCCGCCCAGCCCGCCGGGCCCATGTGGTCGAAGAACACGAACGGCCCCACCATCCGCCGCGCCGCCTGCGGCAGCACCCGCCCCACCTCGAAACCGCCCAGGTCGCGGCGGTGGGCGTCCAGCACCAGCTCGATCATGCGGCTTCCCCAAGGTTGCGCGGGCGCAGCCTATCGCGGCCGGGGGCGACGGTGAAGGCGCTTCAGCCCTGCGTCCGCGGCGGCAGATAGGGGCTGACCAGGCCCAGGGGCACGGCCGTGGCGTTCTTCACCGAGCGCACCACGATCTTGCTCTCGATGTTCGACACCAGCCCCAGCGACAGCACCTTGTCGCGCAGGAAGTCGTCGAAGGCGTGCATGTCGCGGGTGACGATGCGCAGTTCATAGTCCGCGGCGCCCGTCACGGTGGCGCACTGCACCACTTCCGGCCAGCGCAGCACCGCCTGTTCGAAGGTTTCCAGATTCTGTTTGGTCGGAAGCGACAGTTTGACCGTACAATAGACCTCGAAGGTCAGGCCGAGCTTCTCGCGGTCGAGGATGGTCACCCGCCGCAGGATGACCCCGTCGTCCTCCAGCTTCTTGATCCGGCGCCAGCACGGGCTGGACGAGAGGCCGACGCTTTCGGCGATCTCGGCCACGGAGAGGCTGGCGTCGTGCTGGATCAGCTCCAGGATGCGGGCGCCGACGGCGTCGAGTGGTTCAGACAAGATTTACCCCTGATACGGCTTATCACTTCTTGTTGATTCCAACCTATTGACCACATCGGGCATGAATTTGGCAAGCCTTGTCAGGAAATCCCTATAATCTTTCACGGCTCGGGCTGGAGCGCAGGGAGGATTTCGCGATGCGGCACACCGATGTGACCCTCGACGACAAGTTCGCCCTGGAAGAGGGCCGGGTGTTCATCACCGGCGTCCAGGCCCTGCTGCGCATCCTGCTCGACCAGTCGCGCCGCGACGAGGCCGCCGGCCTGAACACCGCCGGCTTCATTTCCGGCTATCGCGGCTCGCCCCTGGGCGGCCTCGACCAGCAGGCCGCCCGCGCCGCGAAGTGGCTCGACGCCCGCAGGGTGCGCTTTCGCGAGGCCATCAACGAGGACCTCGGCGCCACCGCCGTCTGGGGAACCCAGCAGGCCAACCTCTTTCCCGGCGCCCTCCACGACGGCGTCTGCGGCCTCTGGTACGGCAAGGCGCCCGGCGTCGACCGCACCGGCGATGTCTTCAAGCACGCCAACTTCGCCGGAACCTGGGGCCGCGGCGGCGTGCTGGCCGTGGCCGGCGACGACCACGCCTGCAAGTCCTCCACCCTGCCATCCCAGTCTGAATACGCCTTCCAGGACTGCGAGATCCCCGTCCTCGCCCCCGCCGACGTCCAGGAGGTGCTCGACTACGGCCTGCTCGGCTACGCCCTGTCGCGCTATTCGGGCCTGTGGGTGGGGCTGATCGCCCTGGCCGACACCATGGACTCGGGCGCCACCATCGAGGTCGGCCCCCACCGCGGCGCCTTCGTCCTGCCCGAGGCCTTCCCCTTCCCGGCCGGGGGCGTCGGCATCCGGCTCAAGGACCAGCCGATGGACAAGGAGCGCCGGCTGCGCCTGCACAAGCTGCCCGCCGCCCTGGCCTTCGCCCGCGCCAACGGCCTCGACCGGGCCGTGCTCACCTCGCGGCGCCCGCGCCTGGGCATCGCCGCCCACGGCCAGGCCTGGGCCGACGTCATGGAGGCCTTCAGCGCCATGGGCCTTGGCCTGGCCGAGGCCGCCGACCTGGGCGTCTCGCTCTACAAGGTCGGCATGCCCTGGCCGCTGGAGCCCACCGGCCTGCGCGCCTTCGCCGCCGGCCTCGAGACCCTGATGGTGGTCGAGCACAAGCGCCCCCTGCTGGAGACCCAGGTCCGCGCCGCCCTCTACGACCTGCCCGGCCACGCCCAGCCGCGCGTTGTCGGCAAGGTCGACGAGCACGGCGCCCCGCTGCTCTCCCAGCTGGGCGCCCTGTCGGTGGCCGAGGTGGCCCTGGCCATCGCCGACCGCCTGCCGCCGGGCCCGCACATGGACCGGGTCTACGCCTATCTCAACCGCGTCTCGGCCGCCTCCATGGCCGCCGTCACCCTGGGCGCCGACCAGATCCGCAAGCCCTTCTTCTGCTCGGGCTGCCCGCACAACACCTCCACCCGCCTGCCGGAGGGTTCGCGCGCCCTGGCCGGCATCGGCTGCCACTACATGGCCAGCTTCTCCGACCCCCACACCGACCTGACCAGCCAGATGGGCGGCGAGGGGCTCAGCTGGGCCGGCGCCTCGCCCTTCACCTCCGAGGGGCACGTCTTCGTCAATCTGGGCGACGGCACCTACAACCACTCCGGATCCCTGGCCATCCGCGGCTCCATCGCCCTGGGCTCGCACATCACCTACAAGCTGCTGTTCAACGACGCCGTGGCCATGACCGGCGGCCAGGCGGCCGAGAGCGGCTTCACCGTCCCCCAGATCACCCGCCAGCTGGCCGCCGAGGGCGTCGCCCGCACCGTCATCGTCGCCGACGACCCGGGCCGCTATGACGGCGTCGCCGATCTGGCCCCGGGCGTGCTCGTCCGCCCCCGCGCCGAGCTGATGACCGTCCAGGCGGAGCTGCGCGACACCGCCGGCGTCACCGTGCTGATCTACGACCAGGTCTGCGCCAGCGAGAAGCGCCGCCGCCGCAAGCGCGGAACGATGCCGCCCGCCCCCCGCCGGGTGTTCATCAATCCCCTCGTCTGCGAGGGCTGCGGCGACTGCTCGCTCGCCTCCAACTGCGTCTCGGTCGAGCCGCTCGACACCGAATACGGCCGCAAGCGGCGCATCGACCAGTCGACCTGCAACCAGGACTACAGCTGCGTCGACGGCTTCTGCCCCTCCTTCGTCACCCTCGAGGGCGCCGCCAACGCCCAGGCCCGGCCCATGCCGGCCCTCACCGCCGACTCCACGCCCCTGCCCGACATCGAGGCCTTCGAGGGGGTGCGCAACGTCGTCTTCACCGGCATCGGCGGCACCGGGGTCACCACCACCGCCTCGATCCTGGCCATGGCCGCCCACATCGACGGTCTCGCCGCCTCGGTGGTCGACATGACCGGCCTGGCCCAGAAGGGCGGCTCGGTGTTCAGCCACGTCCGCCTGGGCCACGACGCCGCCGCCGCCGTCGGCGGCCGCGTGCCCGCCGCCAGCGCCCATGTGCTCATCGCCTGCGACCTGCTGGTCGCCGCCGGTCCGGAGGCCCTGGCCCTCTATGCCAAGGACCGCACCGTCGCCTGCGGCAACGCCGACCTGCAGCCCACCGCCGATTTCGTGGTCAACCGCGACGTGCGCTTCGACGCGCCGGCCATGGCCCGGCGCCTGGCCTCGGCCTGCAAGGCCTATGACGCCTGTCCCGCCGCCGAGATCGCCGAGCGGCGCTTCGGCGACACCCTCTACGCCAACATGATCATGCTCGGCTTCGCCTGGCAGAAGGGCCTGGTCCCCGTCTCCAGCCGCTCCCTCTACCGGGCCATCACCCTCAACGGCGTCGCCGCCCAGGAAAACCTCCAGGCCTTCGAGGCCGGCCGCATCGCCGCCCACGATCCCGCCGGCCGCGCCGCCGGGCCGCCGCCGCCCACCCCCGAGACCCTGCCCCTCGACGAGCTGATCGCCCGCCGCGTCGCCGACCTCACCGCCTATCAGAACGCCGCCTGGGCCGCCCGCTACCGGGCCCGCGTCGAGGCCGTGCGCGCCGCCGGGGCCCCCCTGGGCGGCGAGGCCCTGACCCGCGCCGTCGCCGTCAACCTCTACCGGCTGATGGCCTGCAAGGACGAGTACGAGGTCGCCCGGCTCTACACGGACGGCCGCTTCGCCGGCGAGCTGGGCCAGACCTTCACCGGCGGCCGGCTCAAGGTCTGGCTGGCCCCGCCGCTGCTGGGACCCAAGGGGGCCGACGGGCGCCCGCGCAAGATCGCCTTCGGCGGCTGGATGCTCAGCGCCGGCTTCCCCCTGCTGGCCCGTCTCAAGGGCCTGCGCGGCGGGCCCTTCGACCTCTTCGGCCACACCGCCGAGCGGCGGGCCGAGCGCAGGCTGCTGGCCGACTACGACGCCGCGCTGGGTCGCCTCATCGCCGGCCTCACGCCGGCGCGCCTGCCGCTGGCCGTCCGCATCGCCTCGGTTCCCGGCGACATCCGCGGCTTCGGCCACGTCAAGGACGCCGCTGTCGCCGCCGCCGAAGAGGCCGTCCAGGCCCTCTGGCGCCGCTGGGAAACCGCCTGATCCTCACCTCGCCGGTTCATTTCCGGCGGCGGATGCTCTACCTGTTCGCCCCATGGATTTCGATTTCGACGCGACGGTGGTGGGGGCAGGGGCGGTGGGCCTGGCGTGCGGCTTCGCCCTCGCCAAGGCGGGCCAGTCGGTGCTGGTTATCGAGAAGGAGCGCGCCATCGGCCAGGGCGTCTCCTCGCGCAATTCCGAGGTCATCCACGCCGGCCTCTACTATCCCACCGGCTCGCTCAAGGCCGCCCTCTGCGTCGCCGGCCGCCGCGCCCTCTATCCCTTCCTCGACCGCCACAAGGTGCTCTACGAGAAGTGCGGCAAGTTCATCGTCGCCAGCGAGCCCGACCAGGTCGAGCGGCTCGAGGCCATCCGCCATCAGGCCCAGGCCAACGACGTCGAGGGGATCAGCTTCCTGGGCGCCGACGAGGTGAGCGGCCTCGAGCCGGCCCTGCGCGCCGCCGCCGCCCTGGTCTCCGGCGAGAGCGGCGTCTTCGACAGCCACGGCTACATGGTCGCCCTGCAGGGCGAGATCGAGGCCTTCGGCGGCGCCGTGGTCACCGGCGCCCCGCTTGAGCGCGCCACCCCGCTGGACGGCGGCGGCTTCACCCTCCACACCGGCGGCCACGCTCCGGCCACCCTGGCCACCCGCCGGCTCGTCCTCGCCGGGGGGCTCCAGGCCCAGGCCGTGGCGGCCATGGTCGACGGCTATCCGGCGGCGGCCATTCCGGCGCTGCACTATGGCAAGGGCGTCTATTTCCGCCTGCGCGGCCGGGCCCCCTTCAGCCGGCTGGTCTATCCCCTGCCGATCCCCGGGGCCCTGGGCACCCATTATCGCCGCGACCTCGGCGGCCAGGCGGTGTTCGGCCCCGATCTCGAATTCGTCGACCACGAGGACTACACCGTCGACCCGGCCCGGGCGGCGACGTTCTATGACTATGTGCGGCGGTTCTGGCCGGGCCTGCCGGACAACAGCCTCGATCCCGACTACGCCGGCCTGCGCCCCAAGCTGCACGGCCCGGGCGAGCCCCAGCCCGATTTCCGCATCGACGGCGAGGCCGTTCACGGCCTGGCGGGTCTCGTCGCCCTGTTCGGCATCGAGAGCCCCGGCCTCACCTCGTCCCTGGCCATCGGCCAGACCGTGGCCGCGCGCCTCGCCGGCGCCGATCAGGCTTGAAGGCGCCCCGCTGTGCTCCTATAAGCGCCGCTCCCGCGCGCGGACCCTTCCCGACGCGTCCCGGGGCTGGGTAGCTCAGATGGTTAGAGCGGTGGATTCATAACCCACAGGTCGGCGGTTCGATCCCGCCCCCAGCTACCACCTTCCATGCACACGGCGGCCGGCCGCCGGCCGCGGCGGATTGTCCGCCCGCGACTCATCGACAGATCGCCACCGCCCGTGCACCATCCCCTGGCGAGAAGGCTGCGTCGGCCTGGAGCCCGATCCGTTCGCACGGAACAGATGCGGACGGTCAATCGGGCTCTAAGTGTTTGAATCCAGAACAATCTCCGACCAGATGGTTCCATCTGGTCGGAGATTGTTCTGGGGCCGGCGGGGCCTGAAATTCCCGATCCCTGAACCGATAGACCGCGTTCCGGCGCCGCCGGGGCCATCCGCCGCGCTCCACCGGAACCCCGGCCATGTGTTTCTCGCCGCTCGCCAGCTTCTCCACCGCCGCCCTGGCCGCCGTCGTCGGCGGGGTCGCCCTCACGCGCATCACCCACTGGCGCCAGGCGCCCCTGGCGGCCATGCCACTGGTGCTCGGCGCCCAGCAGGCCATCGAGGGCGGCCTCTGGCTCACCCTGCCGGTCGCCCCCCACGGCGCCCTGACCGCCGCCCTCACCCTGGGCTATCTGGTCATCGGCGGGGCGCTGTGGCCGGTCTATGCGCCGCTCGCCGCCGGCCTGGTCGAGCCTCACCCGCCCCGTCGGGGCCTCATCGCCCTGTGCCTCGCCCTGGGCGTCGGCGTCGGCGCCTATATGCTGTGGGCCATCCTCACCGGCCCGCGCGACGTGGCCATCGTCGGCCGCTGCATCGCCTATGGCGTGGGCGAGCGGCATTCCGTTCCCGTCGCCCTGGCCTATCTGGCCGCCACCGCCCTGCCGCTCATCCTCTCGTCGCGGCGGGCCATCCGCCTGCTGGGCGTCATCGCCCTGGTCGGCTTCGCCGTCGCCGTGGCCTTCTATGTGCGGGCCTTCCTGTCGGTCTGGTGCTTCTTCGCCGCGGCGGCCAGCGTGGTCATCCTCGCCCATTTCACCGCATCGCGCGGCCGCGCGGAGTGCTAGGCGGCCGCCCCCCCGGGTGCGGCGATTGGCCTGATGCGGCCGGGCGGGCCCGCGCCTACAGGCTCGTCCCGCCGGCAGTCCCGCTCAGGGACGCCGGACACACAGGTGGAAACGTGGCGACTGTCGGGACCGAACCTGCGACGCCGGCCAGACCCGCCCCCCTCATGGGCCTGGCCATCGTGCTGGGCATCGTGGCCGTCCTCGCCGGCTATATCGGCCTCGCCGTGCTGCTGAACATCAAGGCGTTCTGGGCGGGCTCGGTCCTGGCCTGGTACTGGTTCACCGTCGGCCAGGGCCAGCTGAAGGCGTTGCCGGCCGCCGTCCTGGGCTCGCTCGCCGGCCTCGCCGCCGCCGCTCTCTTCACCCTGCCGCCCACGATCCTGGGCGGCGCGGGCGCCTGGCTCGGCTTCGCGGCCGTCATCGTGGCGCTCTGGGTCCTGGTCATGGGCTGGATCCCCTGGGTGGTGAACCCGGCCTTCATGCTCATGCTCACCGTCGCCACCATCCCCGCCATCCTGGGCGGCAAGGCGTTCCCCGGCATGGCCGTGGGTGTCTGTTTCGCGGCGGCCTATCTCGGCGGCATCGTCGGCGCCGTTCAGTTTCTTCAGTCGCGGAAAAGAGCCTGATCGGGCGCCGGTCGACATCCGGGAACACGCGCCGGGCGCGGCGGTCAGCCGGGCGCGGCGCCGTCGCCCGAAGTCCACCGGAACACCTCGTCGATGCCCTTGCCGAACACATGGGCGATGCGGAAAGCCACCTCCAGCGAGGGCGAATAGCGGCCCTGTTCGATGGCCGCGATGGTCTGGCGGGTCAGGCCCACGCGCCGGCCCAGCTCCGCCTGGGTCATGTCGCCGGCGAGGAACCTCAGCAGGCGTATCTCGTTGGTCAGGGTCTCAGTGGGCAAGGCGAGGGGTTCCCCGATAGCCCTGCACGATCAGCACATTGCGCAGCGTCTCGGCCGACACGATGGCGAACACCGCGGCGTTGACGATCCTCCAGCCGCCGGCGTTGAACGGCATCACCATCCCCACCACCACCAGGCCGCCCATCAGCAGAAAATAGGCGATGCGATTGGCGCGGGCCTCGATGGCGCGATCGCGCTCGTCGGCCAGCAGGGCCTCGCCCTGTTCCTTCCGTTTCACCAGAGCCAGGCCCGTCAGATAGACCGCCGCATGCACGCCGGTGACGGCCGCGAAACAGACCAGGCGCTCGGGCGTGGTCGTCAGCCAGGTGGGCAGGCCGATCTGGATGGCGAAATAGACCGCATAGGCGGGGCACATGCCCCACAGGTTGAACCGGGCGAGACTTTCGAGCGGCGCCATACCCCCCTCCTGTGTTCGTAATAGATGACACAATGTTATATAAACCGAACATGGTGTCAAGCCGGATTACCCGCCGCCGCATCTTCGGCGCGCGCGGGCGACGCCGCCGGTTTGCGGGTCGGTCCTGTGGCGCCGTGTGGCGCTGTGTGTCTGGGGGGGCGTCGGGAGGGTAAATTGCCCCCCACGCGCGAACGTGGGGGGCGTTACGCGCCAGCCCAACGAGGGGGGGGCGTGGGCCGACAGAGTGGAAATGCGCGGAAGCCCGCGGGGTTCCCGGCCGGGCGGGCCGTCTTGTCCGGCGCCGTTGCCGCCCGTGCATAGCCCACCTCCGGGCGCCGAAATCTTCGCCTGCGCCGCGCCAAAGACCACGGATGCAATCCGTCGCCACTCCCGGCTCGCCGGAAGGTCACTGCGCTGGTGAAAGTGGATATGGCGGGGGTGATCCAGGGGCCGGTCTGGCGCGCTCGATGTCTCTGTCGGTAGCCTCGCCTGTGGTGAGTTGCACACCGGTATTCGTGCGGACCGGGCCCGCGATCTGGCCCGAATCTTAAGCGCTCGTTCTCTGTTTTGTCCGATACAAGGCAATTCGCTGACGCTATCGTTCGGACGCCGCCCGGACATAGGCCTCCGATGGATCCGCCCGTGAAACCGATTCGATGACCACCGCTCGCCACATCATCAGCCTGCTGAAAAGCCACATCGAGGGGGACGAGGGCCGCTTCCTGTCCACCGCGATGCAGCTTGCCGCGCATGAGGCGCGCCAGGGCCACGGCAAGCCGGCGCAGGAACTGAAGACTCTGGTGGACGATGCGAAGGCCAAGGGCCCCGGTATGGCTCGCCGGGCTGGGCCTGTCCCGCTGGTCCAGCCGAAGGGCGAACTGGCGGCCCTGCTGAGCGCCCGGTACCCGACCGAGCGTCTTGCAGACCCCATAGCGATCCGAGGCCTCGCCCACCGACGTCGCGTAGCTCTCCGCCACAATCCGCGCCTTGTCCTC
>CAIXWN010000065.1 GCA_903923135.1 uncultured Caulobacteraceae bacterium
CGCCCGTTGCCGGACGGTTCTCGCGACCTACCCGGGCGTCTGGGCCGGTGAAGCCCTGCCGGCCTTGCGGCCGCCGCGACGCCCCTATTCGGTCTTGCTCCAGGCGGGGCTTGCCATGCCGTCCCGGTCACCCGGTCCGCGGTGGGCTCTTACCCCACCCTTTCACCCTTACCCTCGGGCCGAAGCCTCCGGGCGGTTTGCTTTCTGTGGCGCTATCCCTGGGGTCGCCCCCGGCGGGCGTTACCCGCCGCCTTCTCACCGTGGAGCCCGGACTTTCCTCCCCTCCGTCATGACGACGAAAGCGCGATCGTCCGGCCATCTGATCCGCGATCACTGGTGGGCGCGCGGGGCGGCCCCGTCAAGCGCCGGGCGGGGCGCCGAAGTCAAGTCGACGTGGTCGGCCTGGCCGCCGGCGGGCCCGGGGGCGGCGCGGGGAAGTCCAGCGGCGCCACAGCCGCGCCAGGGGATCCGGCGGTGACCTGCCGATACAGGGCGGCGCCCACCGGGCTGACCGTGGTCAATTCGGTCAGCAGCAGGCACCCTGCCATCGCGCCAAGGCCCCAGGCCCATGCCGGATGGATCTTGCCGCTTCGCCGCCTGTCCCAGGCAACGCCGAAGAGGGGAAAGATCGCGGACGCCGCGAGGGTCGCTTCCCACGCCCAAGGCTGCAGTAGCGGCATCGGCAGCAGTCGGCCAAACCCTGGCCCGAGCAGAAGCGACATCGCGCAGAAATGCAGACGCCGATGCCAGTCCGTCCGGCGCCGCAGCAGGATCGCCGCAACGGTAAGTCCCGCGAAGGCGAACAGCGTCACCGGGTCGAAGATCAGGAACTGCAGCGGCCGGAAGAAGAAGGGGACCTGCCCCCGGCGAACCATCGCCACGGTGACCATGCATCCCAGCGCCAGCATGACGAGGACCCACACCGCCGCCAACCACCCCAGGCGGCGGTGGAGGGCGGTGCGCCCGGTCGTTACGAGCACATTTTGCACGGTGTAGAGCGCCACCCAGCCCATGAAGACGATGGCGTGGGCATGCACCAGCGGCGGTGCGGCGAAGGTCGATCGTCCCATCGCCAACTGTACGGAAAATCCGGCCGCGATCACCACCGCCATGGCGATGGCGCCTGTCAGGAAGAACCGGTGATCCCGCGGGGTGATCCGAGGCGCGGTGTCAGCGATCGTGGCCATGTCGAACTCCACCGGGTTCCGATGTCGACCCCCCGCCCGCCAGGGCAGGCCGACGCTCGGCCTAGGGTAGCATATCGGGAATGGCTCTCAAGTTGCGGCAGGCCTGTGAGTCAGCGGTCGAGACCCAGTTCGATCAGTCGATCCCGAAGCCGCGTCTCCCCCTTGAACAGCTCGGCCTGGAAGCCGGCCCTGAGCGCGCCCTCGACGTTGGCCGCCACGTCGTCGAAGAACAGCATCGCCCCGGGCGCCAGGCCCGCCCTCCGCGCTACGATTGCGAAGGCTTCCGGCGAAGGCTTCAGACAGCCGATCTCGAAGCTCAGGTGACGTTCGAAAGCGCCAAGCCGACCCGCCGAGGCGGCCACCTGGGACTCCCAATGGGCCTCATTGGTGTTGGAGAAGATCATCACCCGCCGTCGAACGGCCAGGCGCTCGACCAGTACGAGCATGGAGTGGTTCAGCGAGAGGTGACAGCAGAAGTCGCGGGTGAATTCGGCCCGATCGCCGTCATATCCGGCGTCGCGCCGTAGCGCCTCGTGAAGCTGCGCCACCGGCCGACCGGCGCCCCAAAGGGCGTCGGCGGTGACTTCGGCAATCTGCCCGGCCGTCCAGCCGGCGCGGCACCGCGCGGCGAGCGCGCGATGCATCACGGTGTTGTCGTGATCGACAATGACGCCGCCGAGATCGAAGACCAGGGCGTGGATGTCGCGCGTGCTCACGTGGCGGCAGCGCGCAGCAGGGCCATCAGGCGCGCGCGGGTGGCGCCGTCGGCGACGCCGTCGACGGCCTCCGGGCGCCAGTGACGCTGAAAGGCCTGCACGATCTCCGTCAGTTCGCCGTCGAAACGGCCCGTGCGGGCACAGTCGTAGCCCAGTCGGGCCAGGGCCGACTGCAGGGCCAGCACTCCCAGCCCCTCATCGCCGGCAGCAAGCGGCGCGCCGGGCGCCGGTGGCGGATCAACCCACAGGCCATGGCCCGCCCCGGCCAGACGCCGCCAGGGGAACTTTTCACCGGGATCGGTCTTGCGCCGGGGCGCGACATCCGAGTGGCCAAGAATGCGGGCGTCGGGAATCGTCCAGCGCGAACGGATATCGGCCAGCAGGGCGATCACCGCGCCGATCTGAAGGTCGGGAAACGGCCGGTAGCCGAACTCATGGCCGGGATTGACGATCTCGACGCCGATGGACGCGGCGTTGATGTCGGTCTGGCCCTGCCAGAACGAGCGGCCGGCGTGCCAGGCGCGGCGGGCCTCGGGCACCAGGGCGTAGATCCGCCCATCCTCCTCGACCAGATAGTGGGCCGAGACCCTGGCCTCGGGGTCCCGCAGGCGGGCCAGGGCGGACGAACCGTCGACCATGCCGGTGTAGTGCAGGATCAGCATGTCCGGGGGGGCCAGCCGGGCGTCGAAGTTGGGCGACGGGGCCGCGATCGGTGTCACGGCAGGCTCCGGCGCAGAAACAGCAGCGGCGCCATGATCTGATCGCCGCGCAAGGCGATGATCAGCACGCCTGCCAGGGCGACCACCGCGCCGGCGGCCATGCGCGGACCGAAAACATCGTGGGTGACGATCACGCCCAGCCCGATGGTGGCCAGGGGCGTCATAAGGGTGAGCGGCTGCAGGAGGTTCACCTCATACTTCTGGACTAGCCCGTAGAAGGCCGTGTGGGTGATGACCGAAACCACCAGACTGGAGAACAGCACGCCGCCGATGAAGGGCCAAAGGGCCTGGTGAAGAACGGTCCCCTGCCCCGTTTCGGTGACGGCGCTGAGCGCCGCCAGCGGCCAGACCGACGAGAAGCCCACCCAGGCCTGGAACTGCCGGGGACTGGCGCCCTCGACCTGCTTCATCAGCACCGCCCCCAGGGACCCGGTGAAGGCCGACGCGGCGACGAACAGCATGCCCACGCCCGGAACCAGTCCGACCGGATTCCACATCACGATCAGGGCGCCGGCCAGGGTGAGAATGATGCCCAGGCCCCGGCGCAGCCGGATCCGCTCGCCCAGCATGGCCATCGACAGGATGGTCGATATGGGCACGCCGAGCTGGGTCACCACGGCGAAGGCCGACGGGGTGGTGGTCTTGAGGCTGAGGAAGGCCAGGGCCATTGTGCCGCCGCCCATGGTCAGC
>CAIXWN010000066.1 GCA_903923135.1 uncultured Caulobacteraceae bacterium
CATCTGGTCGGATTTTGCTCCAGGCAATTCTCGCCGAGAAACCCCCTTCCCCGAGAGGGGAAAGAGAGGGCGTCCTCGTTCCGTCTACCCTCATTTTGCAATCTTCCAGGCGACTTTCCATGTCCGCGCCTCAGCCCGACCCGAACGCTTCGGCGCCCGTGCGACGCTGGCGGTGCAGGCCGAGAGGCGTTCGCGAAACACCGCCGCCGCGTCGCGGCGCTCACCAGCGCCCGTTGACCCTCCCGACGGCGACGGTTGAGCCGAACATGTCCCAGCCCATCAGCTTCGGGGGCAGCGGCGGCAGGGGTCGCGCCGCGGCGGGCCACCCGGGCCGGTAGGCCGCGTAGGACCCGGACATCGCGCCCGGGCCGGCGGGCCGGAAGGTCAGGACAAACCCCTCGGGCGCCGCCGCCCAGCTGATGCGGATCGGCGATCCGGGCGGCGCGGCATAGGGCGCCGGCCGGCCGTTCAGGGTGACCCCGCTGATCGCCGTGTCGAGGCTGACCTGCAGGCCCAGCTCGACGTCGGCCGGCGCCCGGCCGCGCAGGGAGACGGTTCCATCCAGGTTTCGGGCGACCGAGATCTCGGGGGCCGGCGCGGCCACACTTTTCGCCGGGGCCGCCCAGACCTGATCGTCGAACCAGGGCAGGCTGCGCCGCACGATCGCGCCGCCGTCCGCGCCCAGTACGGCGCGGGTCCAGGGCGCGGGCGCCCGCGCGCTCACCCGCCACGCCCGGCCGTCGGTCTGGTCCACGACATAGAGCAGCGACGCCGCCTGCGGATGGCGCGGCGAATAAGGATCGGTGAGATTCAGGTCGAGCGCAATCGCCAGACCCGCCGCCAGGAGAATGCCGGCCGGCGCGAGGGCGGCGGCAATGCCCTGCCCGCGGGCGGTCCACGCCAGGGGCCACAGGCAGAACGCCGCCAGCCAGACGATCAGCGCCGGCAGCGCCGGCGCGTCGAGCCCCTGGAGCAGGAAGTGAAACAGCGTCCCCAGCCACGCCAAAGTCAGGGCGATGACGATCAGGGCCGCGCCCCAGCCCAGCCGCCGGCGATCCGGGTCGGGCCCGATCAGCGCCGCGCAGGCCGCGCCGGCCGCCAGGGGCCAGGCGATCGTCATGGCGATGGTCGGCGCCCACAGCTGTAGTGCCAGGGCGGCGAGAAGGCCGGTCGCCAG
The DNA here is from genome assembly GCA_903923135.1 of uncultured Caulobacteraceae bacterium. Classification (GTDB taxonomy): domain Bacteria; phylum Pseudomonadota; class Alphaproteobacteria; order Caulobacterales; family Caulobacteraceae; genus Acaudatibacter; species Acaudatibacter lapponiensis. Next base: position 1,178 of record CAIXWN010000066.1, read on the forward strand.
CAGCCCGATCCAGCCGCCGAGGAAACTCATCCAGCGCCCCAGGCCCGCGGCGATCAGCATCAGCACGCCCAGACCGGTGAGGGCCATGGCCGCCTCATAGGTCGCGAACCGCGTCAGCAGCGGCCGGCCGTCCATCCAGCCGAAGCCATAGCCCGTGGCCTGCCGCGTCAGATAGAGAGCCGCCGCGGCGCCGGCCAGCAGCAGCAGGCCGGCGGCGATGCCGCCCGCGATATCGCGCCAGGAGCCCAGGGCGCCGGGCCCGCCGCGCCTGACCGCCACGCCGATCAGCCCGGCGATCGCCGCCAGCAGCACCCAGCCGCCCCGGGCCGGATAGGCCAGGAGAAGATCGCCAACGATCGGGCCATAGGCCCTGTCCGGCGTGCGGGCCGGCAAGGTCGCCGAGAACGCCACGGCCCGCGCCGTCCCCAGCACCTCATCGCCGATGTGCTGCACCGAGCCCGGGTCCAGCGCCGCCACGGTGGAGCTCGGCGAATGATAGTCGAACTGCCGGCCGATGAAGGCGTAGTTCAGCCCGGCGATCCCCCGGGCCTTGGCCACCGTGAAATCGGTGTCGTTGGGCAGATGCTTGTAGACGAACACGGTCAGGGAGTTGGCCACCGGCCGGACCGCGGTGCGGCGATAGAGCTCGACAGCCCCGCCGTTGTTGTCGCCGGTCTCGAACATCGTCGCCCGGCCGCCGCCGCCGCGCGCCTCCAGGTTCATCAGGAAACCCACCCGGGCGGCGGCCGGATCGTCGCGGAAGAAGGCCGTGGCGCCCAGCAGACCGGGCTCTTCGCCGTCGGTGAACACCACCATCACATCGCGCGCCGGCCTCCCCGAGGCCTTGATGGCGCGGACGATCTCCAGGATCGCGGCGACGCCGGTCACATCGTCGGCCGCGCCCGGCGAGCCGGGCACACTGTCATAGTGGGCCATCAGGGTGAGGGCGGGCAGACGACGGTCGCGTCCGGGCAGCACGCCGATCAGGTTCTCCACGGCGCCGCCGCTGATCAAGGTGGTCTTGCCGAACGTGCGCTGGATGTCGCCTTCGCCGCGCTGGACGCGCGGGGCCAGACCCAGAGTGGTCATGCGGCCGATCAGATGGTCGCGCACCCGCTGGTTGGCGGGCGAGCCGATCGGATGCGGAACCCGCGCCATGACGGCGATGTCGGCCAGGGCCCGGCCAGCCGCGAACTGGTCGGCCGGCGCCGAAGCCGGCTTCGGATCGGGCGTGCGGGAGCCCGCGTAGAACAGCAGAAAACCCGCCACAACGCAGCCGATCAGCGCCCCGAGCCTGCCCATCGCCGTTCCTCCAGTGGGCCGGTTCGCCGTAGCCAGCCGGCCTCATCGACTCTGTGTTAGCCCCTCCACGCGTGGCAAGCCTCGATCGTCGTCGAGAGACAGTCTGTTGGCGTCCGGCTTCGCGCCTGAACCACGGCTTGAAATTGGATTTCTCTATCGAACCGACAAGAACTATCGATTGGACCTTTGTCCTGGCCGCGCCCATACCCCGGGCCCAGACCGCGCGCCACCGCGCGGCGGCAACAGGGATACAGAACATGCAAGGACGCAACCTTCCGGAAATCACCTTCAGGACGCGGGTGCGCGACGAGTCGATCGGCGGCCAAAACCCCTACCGCTGGCAGGATGTGACCACCTCCGACGTGTTCGCGGGAAAGCGGGTCGTCGTCTTCTCTCTACCGGGGGCTTTCACGCCTACCTGTTCGAATGAGCAGTGCCCCGCCTTCGAGCGTCTCTACGACCAGATCAGGGCGGCCGGCGTCGACGAGGTGATCTGCATCACCGTCAACGACGCCTTCGTGATCCACCAATGGGCCCGCCACCTGGGCGTCTCGAAGGTGAAATTCCTGCCCGACGGCTCCGGCCACTTCACCCGCCGCATGGGCATGCTGGTCGACAAGGGCCACCTCGGCTTCGGCTACCGCAGTTGGCGCTATGTCATGGTCGTCGAAGACGGCGCGATCGAGCAATGGTACGAAGAACCGGGGATCAACGACGAGGGCTCGGATAACGATCCCTATACGGTGACCAACCCCGACGTCGTGCTGGACTACCTTCGGCGGACGAAGGGCCTGACCGCCGCGGCCTGACCGGAGGGGGACGCGGCGGCGCGCGAGGGGGCAGCCGTCGCCGACGTCTTGACTTGCATTTTGCAATCTTCTAGACTCCACTCCATGTCCGCGCCTCACCCCGCCCCAGACACTCCGCAACCGGCCGGCGACCCCGCCGCCGCCCGGGCCGAGCTTCGGCTGGCCAAGCTGCAACGCCTGTCCGACAAGGCCCTGGCCATGGCCGAGGCGGTGAACGCCGATGGCGGCAAGGAGACAGCCGAAGCCTTCGCCAGGCTCTCCCGCGCGACCCGGCTGACCATCACCCTGGAGGCGAAGCTCGACGACGCCCTGAGCGCCCGGCTGGCCGGCGCGATCGCGGAGGCGAAGGCCGAGGCCGAAAGAGTGCGCGAGGAGGCCGCGAAGGATCCCTACGCCCCGCTGAAGACCGGCATGAAGGCCCGGGTGCGCGAGCTGGTTCGCGACGTCATCGACCACGAGGTGTCCGACCCGGAAGAGCACGACATCCTGGTCGACGCCCTTGAGGAACGCCTTCTCTGCGACGAGGCCTACGGAACCATCGACCACCTTCCGCCGCGCGACATCGTCGAGCACATCTGCGCCGATCTTGAGCTCAGCCCCGACTGGCGCCGCTGGGACGGCGATGACTGGATCCCCGATCCGCCCTTCACCCGCCCCCTCTGTTCAGACTTCGCCACCCCCAGCCGAAGACCTATCCTGAACGACGCGCCGGACCCGGACCCCGACGCGCTGGAATGAGCCGGGCGGCCGCGCCGCTCCCCCTTTCGGCGCCGGCGCCGATCCGCGATACTCTGGAGCACGGCCCGTTCAGGCGGAATCACCTGAACGGGGTCACCGTGCTCCAGTTTCAAGCGTTTGGAGCCTGATTCAACGTCCGCATCTGTTCCGTGCGAACGGATCAGGCTCCAGGCCAAATCACAACGGGCTCCGGGAATGGCCGCCATGGGCGACGACATCGAGGACGAGGACCACGAGGCCCTGCGCGAGGGCGTGCGCGCCGTCGTCGCCGGATTCGACGACGACTACTGGTACGCCCGCGACGAGGACGGCCTGTTTCCCTTCGAGTTTCACAAGGCCATGGCCCGCGGCGGCTGGCTGGGGATCACCATGCCCGAGGAGTACGGCGGCGCGGGCCTGGGCGTCACCGAGGCGGCGATCATGATGCGCGAGGTGGCCAGCCACGGCGGCGGCATGGCGGCGGCCTCGTCGGTGCACATCAATCTGTTCGGGCCCCACCCGATCGTGGTCAAGGGCACGCGCGCCCAGAAATCCCGCTGGCTGCCGCCGCTGATCGCCGGCGAGGACCAGTGCTGCTTCGGCTTCACCGAGCCGGACGCCGGCCTCAACTCCACCCGCATCAAGACCTTCGCCGAAAAGGTCCCCAGCGGCTACGTCGTCCACGGCCAGAAGGTGTGGACCTCAACCGCCCAGGTGGCCAACAAGATCATGCTGCTGACCCGGACGACGAAGTTCGAGGACTGCGCCAAGCCCACCGACGGCATCACCATCTTCTACACCGACCTCGACCGCGCCCGCATCGACGTCCACCGCATCCCCAAGATGGGCCGCAAGGCGGTGGATTCGAACGCCATCTTCATCGACGGCCTGTTCGTGCCCGAGGAGGACCGCATCGGCGAGGAGGGCAAGGGCTTTTCCTACATCCTCCACAGCCTCAATCCCGAGCGCATCCTGGTGGGCGCCGAGGGCATCGGCATCGGCTCCGACTGCCTCACCCGCGCCGCCGCCTACGCCCGCGAACGCATCGTCTTCGACCGGCCCATCGGCCAGAACCAGGGCATCCAGCATCCCCTGGCCGAGAAGTGGATGTATCTGGAAAGCGCCTGGCGAATGGCCCTGCACGCCGCCCGGCTCTACGACGCCGGCCTGCCCTGCGGGGCCGAGGCCAACGCCGCAAAGTTCCTCGGCGGCCGCGCCGGGCACGACGCCGCCTGGCAGGCCATCGCCACCCACGGCGGCTTCGGCTACGCCAAGGAATACCACGTCGAGCGCCTCTACCGTGAAGTCGCCATCACCCGCATCGCCCCGATCACCGAACAGCTGATCCTCAGCTTCATCGCCGAGAAGGTCCTCGGCCTGCCCAAGAGCTATTGAGGCCCCTCGACATGTCCACCGCCGATATCCTCACCGTCGAACTGACAGACGGCGTCGAGACCGTCACCCTCAACCGCCCCGAGCGCCTCAACGCCCTCAACCAGCCCCTCGCCGAGGCGCTGCTGGCCCATTTCGAGGCCAAGAAGCGCGACGCCGAAACCCGGGTGATCCTGCTGCGCGGGGCCGGCCGCGCCTTCAGCTCGGGCGCCGATCTCAAGGCCGGCGGCCAGCCCGACCGCCTGCGGGACGGCCCGCACGGCGACTGGGGCCTGCGCGACCTGCTGCGCGCCATGCGGCGCTGCCCGCAGCCCGTCGTCGCCCTGGTCCACGGCGCCGCCGCCGGCGGCGGTCTGGCCATCGCCCTGGCGGCCGACATCATCGTCGCCGGCGAGACCGCCGCCTTCCACCCGGCCTTCATCAAGATCGGCCTGTCGGGCTCGGAACTGGGGGTCAGCTGGCGCCTTCAGCGCACCATCGGCCTCTCCCGCGCCCGCGAGATGCTGCTCACCGGCCGGCCGATGCTGGCGGACGAGGCGCTGCGCACCGGCCTGGTCGCCTCGGTGGTCCCGGACGCCGGCCTGCTGGCGCACGGCCAGGGCCTGGCCGCCGACATGCTGAAGGCCGCGCCGGACGCCCTGCGCATCTCCAAGCGCACCTTCGACGCCACCCTGGAGATCGCCGGCTTCGACACCGCCCTCGAACTGGAGGAGCGCGGCCAGATCCAGATGATCCGCGCCGGCGCCGCCGCCCGCGCGGCGTCCTGATCAGATCCTGCGATCGCGGCCGGCCCACCAGGGCGCCCGCAGCGGGGCCTTGAGGATCTTGCCGGCGGCGCTGCGCGGGATGACGTCGATGAAGTCGAAGCTCTTGGGGGCCTTGTAGCGCGCCAGCTTCGCCTGACAGTGGGCGCGCAGGTCGTCCTGCAGCGCCGCGTCGGCCGCGACGCCCTCGCGCAGCTGCACCACCGCCTTGACGTTCTCGCCGAACTCCTCGTCCGGCACGCCGATCACCGCCACGTCGGCCACGGCGGGATGCTCGTTCAGCACCCCCTCGATCTCGGCCGGATAGATGTTCACCCCGCCGCTGATGATCATGTCGATCTTGCGGTCGGTCAGCCACAGATAGCCGTCGGCGTCGATCCGCCCGACGTCGCCGGTGGTGAACACCCCCGGCTCCAGATGCGCCGCGGCCGTCTTGGCCGCGTCGTTGTGATAGCTGAACCCCGCGCCGGAGAGGTTGCGGAAATAGAGCACGCCCTCGCCGCCGTCGCTGACCCGCCCGCCGTTGTCGTCCACCACGATCGCCTCGACCATGGGCGAGGGCCGGCCGACGCTGCCGCCCTTGGCCAGCCAGTCCTCCGAGCTGATGGTCGAGATGATCGAACCCTCGGTCGAGCCGTAGTATTCGGTGATCTTCGGACCCCACCAGTCGATCAGCGCCCGCTTGACGCCGGGCGGGCAGGGGGCGGCGCCGTGCCAGACCCCCACCAGCGAGCCGCCGTCGAACCGCGCCCGGGCCTCGGCCGGGGCGTCCAGCAGGCGCTTCATCTGGGTGGGCACCAGATGCAGGTTGGTCACCTTGTGGCGGTCGATCACCGCCAGGGTCTCGGCGGCGTCGAACCGGTGGCGCATGACGATCGACGCCCCGGCCAGCAGCGGCAGGAAGGTGAACGCCCACTGGGCCGAGTGGTAGAACGGCCCGCACAGCAGGGCCCGGCCCGAGGGCGGGACCATCTGGGCCACCCCCGCCGCCACCGCCTGCATCACCTCCGGCGGCAGGTTCGCCCCGCCCGACAGCATGCCGCGCACGCCCTTGGGCCGTCCGGTGGTGCCGGAGGTGTAGAACATCGGTCCGCCCAGCCGCTGCTCCGCCGGCTCGTCGGCCGACGCTTCGGCCAGCAGGGCCTCATAGGCCACCTGCCGACCATCGCCCGCCAGCTCGCCCAGTCCGCCGCCGGCCGCGTCGGCGACCCCCACCACCAGGCTCACCGCCCGCGCCCGCGGGTCGGCCAGGGCGGCGGCCACCGTGGCGGCGAAGCGATGGTCGGCGATCACCGCCCGGGCCCCGGCGTCCTCGATCAGATAGGCCAGCTCGTCGGCCACGAAGTGCCAGTTGGCCGGCACATAGGTCCAGCCGCCGTGGCAGCAGGCCAGGGCGATCTCGAACCATTCCCGGCAGTTGCCCGCCACCACCACCAGGGTGTCGCCCGCCGTCAGCCCCCGGGCCCGCAGGCCGTTGACCAGGCGGTTCACCCGCGCGTCGAGGGCGGCCCAGGCTGTCTCGCCCGCCTCGTCGATCAGGGCGATCTCGTCGCCGCGCCGAGCCGCGAATCCCGCCGTCAGTGTCGCCATGCCGTTCCTCCCCGGTCTTCACCGATGGTTATCGCGGGATCCGCCGCCGCGCCAGCGGCGCCCGTCCCTGACCCCGTCCCTGGCCCCATCGCCGGCCCCATCCGTGGCATCGACGTCGGCGGGGGATGCTCTAGACTGTGGGCCGGGCGGAAGAGCGAGGCGGCGTCATGACCTACCGGAGATTCGGCGAAACGGGCCTTTCCGTCGGCCCCCTGGCGCTGGGAACGGTCAACTTCTCCTGGCTGACCAGCGAGGGGGACAGCTTCGCCATCCTCGACCGGGCCTTCGAGGCGGGAGTGAACCTCGTCGACACCTCCGACAACTACAACGCCGGCCAGACCGAGGCCCTGCTGGGGCGCTGGTTCGCCCAGGGCGGCGGCCGGCGCGAGAGGACCGTCCTGGCCAGCAAGGTCTATTCGCCGCCCATGGAGTGGGGCTCGGGCGATCCGGCCCTGCGGTCGGGCAGCTGGGTCGGACCCAATCAGAGGGGGCTGTCGGCCCGGCACATCCGCGAGGCCTGCGAGGCCAGCCTCAGGCGGCTCAACACCGACCATCTCGATCTCTACCAGATGCACCACGTCGACCGGTCGGCGCCCTGGGAGGAGATCTGGCAGGCCATGGATCTGCTCGTCGCCCAGGGCAAGGTCATCTATGTGGGCTCGTCCAATTTCGCCGGCTGGCACATCGCCCGGGCCCAGGAGACCGCCCGCGCCCGCCGGGGCCTGGGGCTGGTCTCCGAGCAGAGCGTCTACAATCTCCTCAAGCGCACCGTCGAGCTGGAGGTGATTCCGGCCGCGCGGGCCTACGGCATGGCCTTCCTTCCCTACAGCCCCCTCGCCGGCGGCCTTCTGGGCGGGCGGCCCACGGACAACGAGCGCGGCCGCCGGGCGTTCCTGCCGCCGTCGCCCGCCGTCGACGCCTTCCAGACGCTCTGCGACGATCTCGGCCACGCACCGGGGGCCGTGGCCCTGGCCTGGGTGGCGCGCCAGCCGGGGGTCACCGCCCCGGTGGTCGGACCGCGCACCCTGGCCCAGTTCGACGCCAGCCTCGCGGCCCTGGACATCGCCCTCGACGACGAGGTCTGGGCGCGCATCGACACGCTGTTTCCCGGGCCGGGAGGGGCCGCGCCGGAGGCCTACGCCTGGTGAGGGCCGGCGCCGCTTTCGCCCGGGGCCCGGCCGGTCACCACGGTCAGGGGGTCGCTTGCCCAACCCTCCGACAGCCGATGGGTCTCGATGGCCAGGAACCCGGCGCGCCGCAGATACAGCTCCACCAGTCGCGCATGGCCGCGGGCGTCCAGGGCGCGCCACACCGCCACGGCCTTGCTGGGGAAGCAGCGGTTGGAGAAGCTGATCGCCAGGGGCGCGCCGGGCCGCAGCACGCGCGCCAGATCGGTGAGCACGGCGTGCGGTCGCTGCAGGTACTGCACGGCGACGCAGATCATCGCCCCGTCGACGGACGCCGTCTCCAGGGGCAGGGCCGGATCGCGGTTCAGGTCCTGGACGAAGCGCCGGGTCAGCCGCGGATTGGCCGCCAGTTCCTCGGCGTTCATGCCGTGGCCGATCACCTCGCCATAGGCCACGTCGTCCGGCAGATGGCTGACCCAGCTGCTCATCAGGTCCAGCAGCGCGCCGCCGGGCGGCAGGATCCGGCGGTAGAACGCGGTCAGGGCGCCGATGGCCGCCTCGTCGATATGGGTCACCAGACGCGCCTCGGCGTAGAACGCCGCGTCGTCGCCGCCGTCGACCCTGGCGAAGGCGCCGGGCGGCAGTTCGGGGAAGGCGGGGTCGGCGGGGTCGGCGGTCATGCGCCCCAGACTAGGGCCACGCCGCCGCGCGCGCGAGACCCCGGCCGCCGGCAGGGGCGCCGCCCATGGCCGTGACCGCTCCGCCATCCGGCGGGCCCGGTTTCGGCGCCCTGCTGAAGGCCTATCTGGCTCCCCAGGCCCCGCGGGTGGCGGTCCTGGCGGCCTTCCTGTTCGCCGGTATCGCCCTGCAGCTCATCGGGCCCCTGGTGCTCAAGCGCTTCATCGACAACGCCGCGCCGGGCCCCGACGCCCTGCCGATGACCACCCTGTGGGGTCTGGCGGGGGTCTATATCGCCGCCGCCCTGCTCACCCAGGGCGCCCAGATCGGCACGGCCTGGTTCAGCGAACAGGTGGGCTGGACGGCCACCAACCGCCTGCGTAGGGATCTCGCCGGCCATTGCCTGGGCCTGGATCTCACCTTCCACAACGCCCGCACGCCAGGGGAGCTGATCGAGCGGATCGACGGCGACGTCACCGCCCTGGCGACCTTCTTCTCGCAGTTCGTCCTGCAGATCCTCGGCAGCGTGCTGCTGGTGGCGGGAATCCTGCTGCTGATCGCCCTGCACGACTGGCGCATCGGCGCGGCCATGACACTGTTCGCCGTCGCCGCCGCCCTGGCCATCAGCCGCACGACCCAGATCGGCGCTCCGCGCTGGGCGGCCGAACGCCAGGCGCGCTCGGACATGTCGGGCTTCCTCGAGGAGCGGCTGGGCGGGCTGGACGACATCCGCGCCAACGGCGGCGGGGCCCACGTCATGCGTCGCCACGCCATGCTCAGCGACGTCCTGGGCCTCGCCGGCCGCCGCGCCGGGCGCATGGGCCTGGCCATCAACACCGCCGTCAACGGCCTCTACACCCTGGGCCTGGGCATCACCCTGATCGGCGGGGTGATCCTGTTCCAGCGCCACGAGGCGTCCCTGGGCACGGTCTATCTGTTCGTCCAGTACACCGGCATGCTGGCCATGCCCCTGGCCCAGATCGGCATGCAGCTGCAGCAGTTCCAGTCGGCCGGCGCGGGCCTGGGCCGCATCCGCGAGCTCCAGGCCATCACCTCGCGGATCGCCGGCGGTCCGGGCGTCGCCTGGCGCGCCGCCTCGCCGGGCGTCGAGTTCCGCCATGTGACATTCGCCTATGAGGGGCGGGCCGCGGCCCTGAAGGACGTCTCCTTCGCCCTCGCCCCGGGTCAGACCCTCGGCCTGCTCGGCCGCACCGGCAGCGGCAAGTCGACCCTGATCCGCCTGCTGTTCCGTCTCTATGAGGTCAACGAGGGGGCGATCCTGATCGACGGCCAGGACGTCCGCGCCGCCACCCTGGAGCAGCTGCGCGCCCGCATCGGCGTGGTCACCCAGGAGGTGCAGCTGTTCGAGGCCAGCGTGCGGGACAACATCACCCTCTTCGATCCGGCCATCGCCGACGGGCGCATCCTCGAGGTGCTCGAGGACATCGGCCTGGGCCCGTGGCTGCGGCGCCTGCCCGCCGGCCTGGACAGCGACCTGACCGCCGGAGGGCTCTCGGCCGGCGAGGCCCAACTCCTCGCCTTCGCCCGGGTGTTCCTGCGCGACCCGGCCCTGGTCGTGCTCGACGAGGCCTCCTCGCGCCTGGACCCGGCCACCGACCGGCTGATCGAACGGGCCATGGACAAGCTGCTGAACCCCGATCCCGGCCGGCCGCCGCGCACAGCCATCATCATCGCCCACAAGCTCGCCACCGTGCGGCGGGCGCACCGGATCCTGATCCTCGACCATGGCCGGGCGGTGGAATCGGGCGACCGGGCCTCCCTGGCCGCGGACCCTCAGTCCCACTTCGCCGGCCTGCTGCGCTCGGGCCTGGAGACGGTGCTGCAATGACCGCCGCCGCCGATCCCGCGGACGACATCGCCCCCGGCCAGGGCGGCGCCTGGCGGCACGGCTGGGGCCTGGCCCGGGCCCACCCGGCGCTGTTCAGCCTCAGCGTCCTCGGCTTCGTGGTCTTCTACAGCCTGCCGCTGACCAGCGGCCTGGCGATCCGGGCGGTGTTCAACACCCTCAGCGGCCACGCTCCGGCCGGCTTCGGCCTGTGGACCCTGGTCGGCCTGGTGCTGGCGGCCCAGATGCTCCCGCAGCTGATCCTGCTGGGCGCCTCGGCGGCGTGGAACGCCTTCGCCTACGCCATGGAGGGGATGCTCCGGCGCAACCTGCTCGGCTTCCTGGTCTCGGCGCCGGGCCCCCGCCGCCTGCCGGCCTCGGTCGGCGACATGGTCAGCCGCTTCCGCGACGACGCCCAGGCGGTGGTCTGGTTCGTCGAGGCCTGGATCGATCTGAGCGGCCTGATCGTCTTCACCATCGGCGCCCTGGCGATCATGGCCTCGATCAATCCGGTCATCGCCGCGGTGGCCGCCGCGCCGATGGTGGTGATCGTGCTGCTCACCAATCACCTGGCCCTGCGCATCCACCACTACCGGCGGCTCAACCGGGAGGCGACCGCCCGGGTCACCGGCTTCATCGGCGAGACCTTCGGCGCGGTGCAGGCCATCCAGGTCGCCTCGGCCGAATCGCGCATGCTGGGCCGTCTGGAAAGCCTCAACGACGCCCGCCGCAAGGCGGCGATGAACGACCAGATTTTCAACGCCATGCTCGACACCGTCAGCAGCAACATGGGTCGCATCGGCCTGGGCCTGGTGCTGCTGATCTCGGCCAGCGGCCTGCGCCAGGGCGACTTCACCGTCGGGGATTTCACCCTCTTCGTCAGCTACACCGGCTTCGCCTCCGTCGGTCCGCAGTGGATCGGCCGCCTGCTCGCCCGCCGGCGCACCGCGGCGGTCTCCATCGACCGCATGGAGGCGGCGCTGGACGGCGCATCGCCCTACGCCCTCACCGCCGCGCAGGTCACCGCGCCCCGCCGCATCGAGCACGACGACCCGCTGGAGGTCCTCGCCGTCCGGGGGCTCACCAGCCTCTATCCGGGTACGGACCGCGGCATCGCCGACATCAGCTTCACCCTGCGCCGGGGCGCCCTCACCGTGATCGCCGGCGAGGTCGGCGCGGGCAAGACCACCCTGATCAAGGCCCTGCTTGGCCTGACGGCGACCCAGGCCGGCGAGATCCTGTGGAACGGCCGTCCGGTCGACGACCCGGCCAGCTTCATGATCCCGCCGCGCTGCGCCTACACCGCCCAGGCCCCGCGGCTGTTCAGCGAGACCCTGCGCGAGAACCTGCTGATGGGCCGTGGCGACGATCAGGCGGCGATGGCGCGGGCCCTGTCCCTGGCCATCCTCGAGGAGGATCTGCAGGACATGGACAGAGGCCTGGACACGGTGGTGGGAACCCGGGGGGTGACCCTGTCGGGGGGGCAGCTGCAGAGGGCCGCCGCGGCGCGGATGTTCCTGTGCGATCCGGATCTGCTGATCCTCGACGACGCCTCCAGCGCCCTGGACGTGCGCACCGAGCAGCTGTTCTGGACGCGCCTGCTGGGCGACGGCCGCCGCACCTGCCTGGCCGTCTCGCACCGTCCCGAGGCCTACCGCCGCGCCGACGAAATCATCCTGCTGAGCCACGGCCGCATCGAGGCGCGCGGCACGCTGGAGATCCTGCTGCGCGACAGCCCCGCCTTCCGCCAGACCTGGCGCGACATCACCCACGCCGGCGCGCACGGGGCCTCGGGTCCGGCGTGAAGCGTCGCTCAGCGGGGCGGCGCGCCGTCCTCCAGACAGGCGAGCAGGGCCTCGATCACGTGACCGGTCTCGTCCGGGTCGCGCACCCGGATGCAGTCGGCCCCCGCCTCCAGGGCCGGATAGTCGTTGCCGCCGGGAAAGATCGCGTCGCCGATGAACAGCATGTCGGCGATCTCCACCCCCAGCGTCTCGCGCAGCTTGTGCAGGCCGTAGGCCTTGTCGATGCCCAGCCGCGTCACATCGATCGAGCTGGAGCCGCCCAGATGGATGGAGAACTCCGGAATCAGCGCCTTCAGGATCAGGGCGATGGCCTTGCGCTTGGCGAAATCGGGGTCCCAGGCGGACTTCTCCGCCAGCGGGGCCTGCTGACCCAGGGCCGAGAAGGTGATCTGGCTGCCGCGGTCCTCGATCGCCTCGCCCCACTGCCGGCCGGCCTTGAATCCCGACGCCTCCAGGGCGCTGTTCAGGGCGGCGACGATTCTGGCCTTCTCCTCGACGGCGAAGTCCTCGGAGTAGAGGCGTCGCCAGCCGCCGTCCCGGATGTAGAACTGGGTGCCGCAGGTCGGCAGGATCGACAGGTTGTCCAGCCGCGCGTCCGGCGCCAGGCCGGCCAGCATCTGGCTGTTGAACTGTGGCCAGGCCCCGCCGGAAATCACCGCGACCCGGGTCACCGCCAACAGCCGGCCGAGCAGGGCGCCCATGACCGGGTCCAGCGGCGACTTGCTCCGCGCCAGGGTTCCGTCGAGATCGAAGACCACCAGTCGCTTCATGAACAGGCATTGCATCCGGCGGCGCCGGAGCGGGAAGCCCGCCGGTCGCCCGCTCCTAAGGCCTGACCGGCCGGATGGTTCCAGGCACGCCGCGATGAAACTTGGGAAGCGGACCGGGCGGGTGCATGATGCCCTCGGGAACGCCACGAACCGGGGCTGGTCATGATGTCTTCCATCCGATCGCGGACTCCGCCGGAACTTGCGCCGGCTCTCTGCCTGGCGCTCGCCGCGCTTTCGGCCTGCTCCCGTCCGGCGGCCCCGCTGGCGGCGTCGCCCGACCGGGAGTGGCCGTTCTACGGCGGCGACGCCGGAGGGCAGAGGTTCTCTTCCGCCGACCAGATCACCCCGGCCAACGTCCGCGACCTGAAGCCGGTCTGGCGCTTCTCAACCGGCGCGGCGAGCATTCGCGCCGACGCCCTCCGGCACGCCGCCTTCGAGGACACCCCGATCATGGCCGGCGGCCGGGTCTATGTCTGCTCGCCGTTCAACGCCGTCTTCGCCCTCGATCCGGCCACCGGCCGGGCGCTGTGGTCCTACGATCCCCGCATCGATCCGACGGTCCGCTACCCCAATGAGGATGTCTGTCGCGGGGTGGCCTACTGGCGCGATCCCGCGCCCGCGCCCGGCGCGCCCTGCGCCGAGCGCCTCTTCACCAACACCAATGACCGGCGGCTCATCGCCCTGGACGCCGCGACCGGCCGGGCCTGCCCCGGGTTCGGTCAGGGCGGGACCGTCGACGTCGGCCGCGGCCTGGTCCTGCAGCGGCCCGGCCAGATGCAGATCACCTCGCCGCCGGTGGTCGCCCGCGGGGTGGTGATCGTCGGCTCGTCCATCGACGACAATCAGCGGGTCAGCGAGATCTCCGGCGCCGTCCGGGCCTATGACGCGCGCACCGGCGCGCCGAAGTGGTCCTTCGATCCCCTGGCCTCGGCCAGACCGGCCATTACCGCCGGGGCCGCCAACGTGTGGGCCCCGATGTCGACGGACGAGGCCCGCGGCCTGGTCTTCCTGCCCACCACCAGCCCCAGCCCCGACTTCTGGGGCGGCCTGCGCCAGGGAGACGACGGCGACGCCGATTCGGTCGTGGCGCTCAACATCGAGACCGGCGCCAAGGTGTGGGCCTTCAAGACCGTCCATCACGACGTCTGGGACTATGACAATCCGGCCCAGCCCACCCTGGCCATGGTGGCCTGGCGCGGGGTCGCGCGGCCGGCCGTGCTGCAGCCCACCAAGCAGGGCCTGCTGTTCACCCTCAACCGCGACACCGGCGCGCCGGTGATTCCGGTGGAGGAGCGGCCCGTTCCCCAGGGCGGCGCCCCGGGCGAGACCCTGAGCCCAACCCAACCGTTCCCCACGGCGCCCCGGCCGCTGGCCCCCAGCGTCATCCGCCCGCAGGACGCCTTCGGCCTGGGACCCTGGGAGCGCGACCAGTGCCGCCGCAAGATCGCCGCGGCCCGGCATGAGGGGCTGTTCACGCCCCCCTCCCTGCAGGGCACCATCCTCTATCCGTTCACCGGCGGCGGCGTGAACTGGGGCGGGCTGGCCTTCGACGCCGGCCGGCAGGTGGCCTATGTCAACACCTCCAGCGCCATGCACCTGGTCACGCTCATCCCGGCGGCCAGGGTCAGGGCGGCCAGGGCGGCCGAGCCCGATGTGGAGATCTCGCCGCAGACCGGCGCCCCGTTCGGCATGCGCCGCGAGGTGATGCGCTCGGGCCTCGGCCTGCCCTGCAATCCGCCGCCCTGGGGTCAGCTGCACGCCGTCGACATGCGCACCGGGCGGATTCTCTGGGAGGTTCCCCTGGGTACGACCGAGGATCTTGCCCCCGGCAGCCAGTTCCTGCTGCGCGGCGCGGGCGCGCCGAATTTCGGCGGCCCGATGACCACCGCGTCGGGTCTGGTGTTCATCGGCGCGGCCATGGACAACTACCTTCGCGCCTTCGACGGCGCCACCGGCCGTCAGGTCTGGCGCGGCCGCCTGCCGGCCGGCGGCCAGGCCACGCCGATGACCTATGTCTGGCTGGGCCGGCAGTATGTGCTCATCGCCGCCGGCGGCCACGCCAAGTCGGGCACGAAGCGGGGCGACCAGATCGTCGCCTTCGCCCTGCCGGGGACGCCGCCCGCCTACCGCCCCTTGCGATAGTCGACGTCGTCCCAGGTGATCGCCGAGAGCTCCTTCTTCCTGGGGCCCATGTAGCCGAACAGGAAGGCCGCCACCTTGCGCATCTGGATCTCTTCCGACCCTTCGGTGATCCGGTAGCGACGGTGGTGGCGATAGATGTGCTCGAAGGCCTTGTGGCGGGAATAGCCGATGCCGCCGTGCACCTGCATCGCCCGGTCAGCCGCCTCGCAGCACAGGCGGTTGGCCCAGTAGTTGCACATCGAGACCTTGTCGGAGATGCGCTTTTCCACCTCGGGGTGGGGCATCTGGTCCATCTCCCAGGCGGTCTTGCGGATCAGCAGGCGCAGCATCTCGCACTGGGTGGCCAGCTCGACCAGAGGCCACTGGATCGCCTGGTTGTCGCTGAGCGGCTTGCCGAAGGGCTTGCGGGCGCGGGCGTACTTGACGCTCTCGTCGATGCAGTAGAGCGCAGCGCCGAGGGAGCCGGCGGCCTGGCGAATGCGGTTCTCGTGCACGAAGGACTGCGCCAGGGGCAGGCCGCCCTCCGGCGGGCCGAACATCGCCGTCTCCGGGACCCACACGTCCTTGAACGACACCCTCGGGTGGTCCGTGGGCATGTTGAAGGTCCACAGGTACTGCTCGACCTCGACCCCTTCGGACTGGGCGGGCACCAGCAGGCAGGTGATCCCCTTGGCGGCGCCGTCCTCGCCGGATGTGCGGCAGAACAGGGCGCAGTGGGTGGCGTGGTGCATGCCCGTCGTCCACATCTTCTCCCCGTTGATCAGGAAGCCGGGGACGCCATTGCGGCTCTCCGGAACGGCCCGGGTCTCCATGTGGGTGGCGTCGGAGCCGTGGTACGGCTCGGTCAGGCCGAAGGTGACGCGCCGTGTGCCCTCCAGCAGCCCAAAGATGAACTCCTCCTTCTGCGCCTGGGTGCCGAAGTCGCGGAACATGACGATGAAGGGGTGGTTGCCGACGATGGCGTGCTCGTTCTGTTGGTCGTAGTGCAGGCCCAGACCCTTGCGGGCCAGGTGCTCGCGGATCACCGTCATCCACAGGTTCGAGCCGTCCTTGCCGCCGAACTCGGCCGGCAGACAGAAGCGGTAGTGGCCGGCCTTGTCCGCGCGGCGCTTGGCCTCGCGCATCAGCGCTTCCCACTCGGGGCGCGGCAGACCGTTGTTGTCGAAATCGGTGCGCGCCCACTCCCGGCGATGATCGAAGAAGCGGATGTTGTCGTCCTGCAGCTCAAGCGGCTTGATGTCGGACTCGATGAAGGCGTCCAGTTCCGCCAGATAGGCGGTCAGGTCGGCGGGGATGTTGAAGTCCATGGCGGGGTTTCCTCAGGCGGGCGTGTCGGTGGCGTCGGCCGCGGCCTTGACGGCGGCGGCGCGGCGATAGGTGGCGTAGTTCGGCTGGTCCACGGCCAGGGTGTCGAGGGTCGTGGCCCAGAGGTGGTCGATCAGGGCCGGGTCGGCGGGGTCGATCTCTCCGGCGGCGATGCGCGCGCAAAGCGCGTCCTCAAGGTCGGACAGGGGCCCGTCCGCGCCCAGCAGCGCCTTCAGCCGCTCCGCCTCGCCGGCCACGGCCGCCGGGCCCAGGGCCAGTTCCCGCCGGACCATCTCCAGCACGTTCACCGCCACCCGGGCGTGAAAGGCCAGGCGGCCGGTCAGGGTCGGCGAGACCTCGTCGCGCAGGAAGCCGGCGACGGCTCCCAGCAGTTCGCTGGCCGTGGGTTGATCATACAAGGGGACGCCCTCCGGGTGGGGCCAGCATGGACAGCAGATCGATCTCGGTCTCCGAGGCGCGCCGGCCGATGGCCGCCTTCTCCACCGACCGCTCGCCTGCCTGGAACTCGCAGGCCATCATGGCGCAGCTCAGGCCCCAGCGCAGGGTGCTCATCACCTCCCAGAACCGCGCGCGATCCCGGTCCACCGGCTGGCCGGACACCGACTCATAGCCCGCCCAAAGCTCCTCGCGGGCGCCGAAGCCGCCGGCGGGCCGGTCGATCTCGCCGAACCGCCAGGAGGGGGTGCAGATCCAGCCGAGGTCATAGAGCGGGTCGCCCAGGTGGACGACCTCCCAGTCGAGCACCGCGCGCAGCCCCTCGGGGCCGACAATGATATTGCCGGTGCGCATGTCGCCGTGCACCACCTTCGGCTCGGCCTCCCTGGCCGGCCGGTTCTCGCGCAGCCAGCGGAAGGCCCACTCCACCACCGGCCGTCGCCCGCCGTTGGCCCGGTAGAGGGCGTAGGCGCCGTCCAGACTGCTCTCGATCGTCGACACCCGCAGGGGGCCGGCGCTCGCCGGGTCGATCTGGTGGATGCGCGCCGCCGCGGCGCCCATCTGCCAGGCCAGGCGCGGCCGGGCCTCGGCGTATTCCGGATCGCGCAGGATCCGCCTCGCCAGGGTCTCGCCCGGGATGCGCGTCATCAGGAAGCCCGATCCCAGGGCCTCCTCCGGAGCGAACACATGCACGACCTCGGGAACCGGCGCGCCCGTGGCCCGGGCCAGTTCGATCAGCCGCGCCTCTGTCTCCATGCCCGCGGCGTTCTCCCGCTTGACTGTGCCGCCGGGATTGCGCCGGAGGATCAGTTCGCGCCATCCGTCCGGGGTCTCGACATCGAACGCCCAGAGCTCCTGGCTGGCGCCGCCGGACAGCCTCTGCAGGCCCTCGACGCGCGCGCCCGGGCCGAACCGGCGGCTGACCGACGCCGAGAGCGCCGCGACGAACGTCTCATCGGCCGACATCACAGGTCCTCCAGGATCAGCAGGCCGGCGGCGATCTGGTCGCGCAGTTCGCGCTTGAGCACCTTGCCCGATGCGTTCTTCGGCAGGACGTCGATGAACACCACGTGGCGCGGTTTCTTGTAGCCGGCGATTTCCTCGCGGCAGAACGCCACCAGATCCGCGCCAGTCACGGCGTGGCCGTCGCGGACGCAGATCACGGCCACCACCTTCTCGCCCCACTTGGGGTCGGGGGCTCCGATGACCGCCGCCTCGACCACGGCCGGGTGGCGGTACAGCGCCTCCTCGACCTCGCGGGGATAGACGTTCTCGCCGCCGGTGAGGATCATGTCCTTCTTGCGGTCGACGATATAGAGGTAGCCGTCCCCGTCCCAGCGGCCCACGTCGCCGGTGTGGAACCAGCCGTCGGTGAAGGCCGCGGCGGTGGCCTGGGGATTGCGCCAGTAGCCGCTCAGCACCTGATCACCCTTCACCAGGATTTCGCCGGCCACGCCCGGCGGCGCGTCGACGCCGCTCTCGTCGATCACCCGCACGCGCGCCAGTGGCATCTGCCGGCCCACCGAACGCAGGATCTCCAGACCCTCCTCGGCGGCGCGATCGTGGTCGGCCCGGCCCATGGTCATGACGTTGCCGCTCAGTTCGGTCATGCCGAAACCGGTGGAAAAGGCGATGCCTGGCCAGCGCGCGCGGGCCCGTCGCAGCACCTCGCCGGGCATGGCCGCGGCCCCGTAGCCCAGCCGACGCAGGGATGAGAGGTCGTACCGGTCGGTCTCGGGGTTCTCCAGCAGCATGGCCACCATGGTGGGGGCCATAGCCGTGTTGGTCACGCCGTAGCGTTCGACGTTGGCCAGCAGGGTCGGCGGGTCGAAGCTCCGTAGCAGCACCAGCGGGAAGGCCCGCAGATGATGCATCGGCATCACATATCCGGCCACGTGGAACATCGGGAAGGTGAACATGCACACCTCCTCGGTCCCGCTCTCCCAGGCGGTCATGCTGTTGAGAATGCCGGCCAGCAGATTCCTGTGGGTCAGCATCGCCCCCTTGGGCAGGCCGGTGGTTCCTGATGTGTAAAGCAGCCAGCAGAGGTCGCTCTCCTGCGGTCGCCGCCCGGGCTCGACCGCCGCGCCGGCATCCCGGAACGCCGCATAGCTCCCGGCGTCCTCCGCCTCGCCGTCGATCAGCAGGATCCGTTCGACCGAGGGGATGAGGTGGCGGATTTGTCGAATGGCCGGCAGGTATTTCGCCTCGACCACCAGGATGCGCGGCTCGCTGTCGCCGATGATGTAGGCTAGTTCCTTCGGCGCCAGGCGGTAGTTGAGCAGGGTGAGCGCCAGGCCTGCGCCAGGCGCGCCGTAATAGCAGTCGACATATTCGGGGCAGTTCTCGGCCAGGATCGCCACGCGGTCGCCCGGCTCGGTGACCGACATCAGGGCGTTGGACAGCCGCCAGCACCGGTCGCGGAGCTGCGCGTAGGTGATCCTCTGGTCCTGGAAGATGATCGCCGGCGTGTCCGGCGCGTGGTGCGCGGCGAGCATGGGCACATCGCTCAGCAGCATGGCGTCCTCCAGGCGCGTCGGGTCGCCGCCCGCGTCGCCGGGGGTAACCTTATAACGCGATATAAAGTGAGGGAAGGGGAGGCTGGCCCCCCAGCCTGTCAGAAGTGGCCGGCCCGGAGTTCACGTTTCAGCAGCTTGCCCGTCGCCGTTCGGGGAAGTTCGCCGGTGGTCAGGCGGATGGCCGTCGGGATCTTGAATCGGGCCAGACGGCCGGCGAGGCTGTCGCGGATCGCGTCGGCCGTGGCGGGCGTGTCGTCCGCCGGATCCACCTGGATCACCGCCGCCACCTCCTCGCCCAGTTCCGGGTGGGGCAGGCCGATCAGGCCGACGTCGCGGACTGCGGCGTGCTCCAGAATGACCGCCTCGACCTCGGCGCAATAGATGTTCTCGCCGCCGCGGATGATCACGTCCTTCTTGCGATCGACCACGAAGTGGAAGCCCTCGTCGTCGACGAAACCCAGGTCGCCGGTGCGGAACCAGCCGCCGCCGAACGCCGCCTCGGTGGCCTCGGGATTGTTCCAGTAGCCGGGAATGACGTTGGACCCGCGGATCCACAGTTCGCCGATGTCGCCGCGCGGCACGTCGGCGCCGTCGTCGTCGACAATCCGGATGTCGGCGGTCACCACGGCCCGGCCGATGCTGTCCGGACGGGCGAGGTAGTCCGCGCCGCCGTTGGTGATCACCGCGCTGGTGGTCTCGGTCAGGCCATAGCCGTTGCCCGGCGCGGCCTTGGCCTGGAACTGATCGCCGATGCGTCGGATCAGGTCGGGCGGCACAGGCGCGCCGCCGGAGGTGACCCCCACGAGAGAACTCATGTCCGCGCCCATGGCGTGGGCGGTCTCCAGCAACTGCCGCACCACGATCGGCACGCCGGAGACGGATGAGAGGCCATGGCTCTGGATCAGCCGCACCGCTTCGGACGGCGCCCACCTGTACATCATCGCCACCTTCGCGCCGGTGGCGACGCTCAGATACAGGCCGGTCAGGCCGCCGATGTGAAAGAACGGGAAGGTCTGCAGCACGCCGGACTGCGGCGCGTCGGGATCGGCCTCGGCCGGCAGGCCGCCGATGATCCGCGCCACGGTTCCCGCCAGCAGGGTGTTCATCAGATTGGTCATGTGGTTGCGCTGGGTCGCCATCGCCCCCTTGGGATTTCCGGTCGTCCCGGACGTGTAGAGGATGGTGGCGAGGTCGGAGGGGCCGACGTCAACATCGGGCAGGTCCCGCGCCGGTCCGGCGATGATCTCGGCGAAATCGGCGCCGCCGGCGCCGGCGTCGCCGCGGCGGGTGACCACCACCGTTTTCAGTCCGGGGCGCGACAGCTGGTCATTCAGCCGCTCAAGGCGTTCGCCGTCGATGATCACGGCCGCAGGAGCCGAATCATCCAGAGCGTAGGTCAGTTCGGCCGTTGTCCACCAGGCGTTGAGCGCCACGACGATGGCGCCGATCGACTGGCAGGCCCAGAAGGCCACGCTCCACTCGGGATAGTTGCGCATGCCGATGGCGACGCGGTCGCCTTTGCGCACGCCCCGGTCAATCAGATGATGGGCGAGGGCCGCAGCCTGGGCGTGGTGCTGGGCGTAGGAAAGGCTCTCCTCGCCAAAGACCGCGAAGGTCCGCGCGCCGTGGCTGCGGGCGCCCTCGAGCACCTGCCGAAACGACTGGGGCGCGTTTCGGTAGACGCGCACGGGATGGCCGGCCGAATGGTCGTTCGCCAGCTCGAAGGGGCCGGCCGCGGTCAGGGCCGCGATGATTTCCTCGCGAGAGGGCATGGTCGCTCCTGGGTTTCCTGGCGTTTGTCGTTCCCGGAAATAATGAGAACGTGTTCCAAAAAGACTAGGCCCTAACCCCCGCGCGGATCAATGCATCATCGCCAAATGTCGCCGCGGCCTCGCTCAGGCCAGCTCCAGCGCCCTGAGCACCGCCCCCTGGTCGTAGTAGGGCCGCTCACAAAGGATCCGGTCGGAGCCCGGCGGAAATTCGAAGCTGGCCATCATCCGGACCCTGAAACGCCGGCCGGTCGGCGACGCCACACGGCCGCGCAGACGCAGGGGGCCCAGGTGCGTGCCGGTGAGCCAGAACTCCACCAGCACGCTGTCGCCGCCGGCGGCGATGGCGATGATCTCGCTGGCCTGGTCCGGGAAGGGGACCCGCGAGGCGGCGAAATAGCCGCGCACCGCGACCTCGCCGTCGAAGACCGTTCCGGCGCCATAGAGTTCGTAGCGGGGGTGGTGGAAGGTGGCGATGACGGCGTCCCAGTCGTGTTCGCACTCCAGTCGCATGTGGTCACGCACGGCCCGCAGGCGGCGGTCGGTCAGGGTGTCCATGGTCGACATCAGCCGGGACGACGGATGGGATCGGCGCCGTCCCAGGTCGCTGCAGACTGACGGATGTGTTCGAACAGCGGGGTCGGGCTTCCTGAGATGTCATAGACCTCCATCACCGTGGAGGGGTGGTCGCCTTCCGTGTCGTAGTAGACGAAACGGTTTTCGCCGATCACTCCCTGCTGGGCGATGACCTGGCCGAGGCCACGGAGGCGGGCCAGCTCGCCGGCCATGTCGGTCGTCCAGGCGCTCAGGTGCTGCAGACCCTCGCCGTGGGCGGCCAGAAAGTCGCGGTAGAGGCTGGGCGTGTCATCGTGCTGCTGGATCAGCTCCAGCTGTAGCTCGCCTGAATTGGCCAGGGCGATGCTGATCCGCGGGTTTCCCGGTCGGCCGCGATACTCGAAATCGGCGACGGGCACGACGTCGAAGTAGAACCAGGGGCCGACCCCGAGCGCCGCCCAGTGGCGCATGGTCGCCTCGATGTCACGCACCACATAGCCGTTCTGCCGTGTCGGTCCGAAGATGCGGCTCATGCGGGTCTCCTGCGTCAGGGACTGCGGGACAATGCATCCGATGAACCCGAGCAGGACACGATCCATCGCCTCCCGGCGAGGCCGCACTCTGCGACCAGGGTCGGCGCCATCGCCAGGACTGGCTGGCGGCTGGCGGTCAGGTCCTGTGCGACGCTGTCCATTGGCACGGTACGCTAGCGAACGTTCCGTCGTCAGGCAAGCGAACCACCGCTTCGCGGCCGACGCCTACATCCGGGCCGCCGCGCGGCCGGCCGCCAGGGCCAGGAAGATCGCCGGGGCGACGATCAGCGCCCCGAGGAAATAGGGTCCGTCTACGAACGGGATGGAGAACACGAAATAGGCCACCTGTGGTCCCGCCACCCGGGCGAAGGCGCCGGTGGCGTTGTTGAACCCCATGATCTGGCCCTGGTTATCCTCGTCGATGGCGCGCGACATCAGCGCGCCGGCGTTCGGGAAAGCCACGGAAGAGCAGAGCGCGGTCATCGCCATCAGGGCGTAGGTGGTCCAGCCGCCGTTGCCGAACGGCTGCAGCGCCATGGCGATCACCGTGCCCACCATGCCCACCGCCAGCATGCGCGCCTCGCCGAAGCGGCGCGAGAGCGTGCCGGTGAGCAGGAACTGCGTGGGGGCCGAGACGATGCCGGCGATGCCAAAGCAAAGGCCGACATCCCGCGGCTGCCAGGCATAGCGATGCTGGGCCCACAGGCCGAACACCGATTCGATGCCGTTGAAGGCGAAGCCGACCATGAACGTCAGCAGCATCAGCCGGCCCACCACCGGATGGCGCACGGCGTAGCGGATCATGGCAAGACGCGTGGGCGGGTTCGGATCCGGAACGCGGATCTTGCGCGTCTCGCGCACGATCAGGGCGATGCCCATCGCCGAACACGCGGCCAGCACCGAGGCGGCCAGAAGCGGGATCTGGAAGCCGATGGTTCCGGCGGAGGGCTTGGCCAGGAATCCGCCCGCCACCGGGCCCAGGATGAAGCCGATATTGTAGGCGGCGCCGAGGGTGGCCATGCGGCTGGCCCGATCCTCCGGCGCCGTCACGTCGGCGATGTAGCCCTGAACCACCGAGCCGTTGCCGGCCCCCAGTCCGCCGACCAGACGGATCAGGAAGGCCATGTAAATGTTCGGCGCGAACGCCAGGGCGCCGTAGCAGAGGCAGTTGGCCAGGGTGGTGCAGACCAGGATCGGCTTGCGCCCGATGCGGTCCGACAGTCGGCCCCAGAACGGCTCGCCGAAAAACGAGCCGATGGGATAGGCTGAGAAAACCAGGCCCATCTGCCAGGGAGCGGCGTGGAACGAGGCCCCATAGAAGGGCAGCAGCGGCACGACGATGCCGAATCCCAGGATGTTGATGAACGTCACCGACAGCAGGGTGTAGAGAGCCCAGGCGGAGCGCCGGGGCGACGGGGCGTCGGCCTGGGGGGTCATGGCGGCTGGTTTAGGGGCAGGGCCCGCCGATCACAAGGTTCGCGGTTTCCCGTTGCCGGTCAGTGCGTCGGCGGCGGGAATTTGGAGTAGGTCTCGGTCGAAGCCAGGATGACATGATCCTCCACACCGTTGTCCCGATGAACATTGGCCATCGCATAGGCGGCGGAGGTGACCATCGTCAGAAAGGCGCCGCGGGAAGGGTAGCGAACCAGAACGACGAAATCCCATGGCCGGTCCTCCAGGTCGCCATAGGCGGCGCCCTCCGCGTTCCCCGCCCACAGGGTCGTTCCGCCAACGGCCCGGATCTGCGGCGAGACCATCCGGCTGTAGCGCTGATACGCCTCCCAGCCGGAACCGTCGCCGTCGGTTGAAGCTGCCCGAAAGCGCAGCAGGTTGATCATCACCACGGGACCCGTATCGGGCAGGCCGCGCACGAAGCTCTCGTTCAGTTCCTTCGGACCGTTGCTCATCAGGCGTCTCTCCGCTTGCCCTGCCAGGGCGCCTCGCTGATCATGAGGCCAAAACACGGGGGTGACGGCCATGTCCAATACTTCACGGCTAGGTGCGGTGCTGGCCGCGCTGGCCCTGGCCGCCGCGCCCGCGGTTGTCGCCGGCGGGCCGGCCACTGAAGCGCGCGCTGCCACCTTGGTCCCGGCCATGAGCCCGGAGTCTGTCGGATTCGACTCGGAGCGGTTGAAGCGTCTGGACGACTATATGGCGCAGGTTGTCGCCGACGGTCGCGTCGCCGGTATGACCTCGCTGCTGGCGCGTCACGGCCAACTCGTGTCCTTCCGGACCTACGGCAAGGCCAGTCTCGCCAGCGGCGCGCCCATGACCCGGGACGCCCTCTTCCGCGTCTACTCGATGACAAAGCCCCTGACCGGCGTGGCCCTGATGATCCTGTTCGAGGAGGGTAAATGGCGCCTCGACGATCCGGTCACCCGCTACGTGCCCGAGTTCAGGGACCTCAAGGTGATGACCGGCGTCGGCTCAGACGGCAGGATCACCGTCGAGGACATGAAGCGTCCGCCCACCATGCGCGAGCTGATGAGCCACACCGCCGGCTTCGGCTATGGCCTGGGCGACGCCAATCCGGTGGACAGGCTCTACCGGGAGAAGCATGTGCTTGCCTCGCCGGGGCTCAAGGCGATGATCGACCGGACGGCCGAAATTCCCCTGAAGTTCCAGCCGGGAACGCGCTGGGAATATTCCAGCGCCGCCGACATCCAGGGCTATATCGTGGAGAAACTGTCCGGCGAGCCCCTCGGGCGCTTCATGGCCAACCGTATCTTCGCGCCCCTGAAGATGACCGACACCGCCTTCGTCGTCCCTCCGGAAAAGGTCGGGCGGCTGACGGCGGTCTACTACTTCAACAAGCAGGCGGGGAGGATCGCCGAAGCCCCCGCTGCGCCCGGGACCGGCGTCCAGGATTTCACCCGACCGCCGCCGATGGAATCCGGTGGCGGCGGTCTGGTCTCGACGAGCCTCGACTACGCGCGGTTCTGCCAGATGATCCTCAACAAGGGCGAACTGGACGGCGCGCGGATACTTTCTCCGGCGACGGTCGAACTCATGGGAACCAATGTGATTCCGAAGGACGTGCTGGTCTCCTCCAACGGATCCGGCGCGGCCCGATTCACCGAGGCGGTGGGCTTCGGCCTCGACTTCATGGTCGCCAGGGATCCGCGCGCGGCCGGTCAGCTCGAGGGCGCCGGAACGCTCAGTTGGGGGGGCGCGGCCGGCACCTGGTTCTGGATCGACCCGACCAACGACGTTTTCTTCGTCGGCATGATCCAGCGCTTCGGGGGGACCGGCGGCGATGATCTCGGCGGTGTCGCCCGCACCCTGACCTATCAGGCCCTGACCCACCCTGAACGCTAAAATAAGACCCATCAGGCCGAAGGCCGCGTCAGCGTTGGCGGCCACCGCCGACCTGACGGCTGGTCCGCCGGTCGCTGGCGCAGCGCCGAACGGTTGTCGAGTCTCTTCCGGGCCCGGGACGACTGGCGGATGGACGACTGACTCTGCGCCCTCTCGCCGCCGCCGTACGGCTATGTTCGGGTACGCGTGGCGTCCGACGCGGTGCCGATTGACGAACATTCGGGCGACGCGGTCGAGGTCGTGTGCCGCGTCTTCTTCTGGGGCGGCGCGTCAATCCAGCAGGGTCACGGGGTCTCCGAGCCGGACGGCGCCGGGCTCGATCACCTGGGCGTAGGTGGCGAACCCGGGGGTCTCATAGCCGGCCAGCATTCCGTCCGGGTACGCCGCCTTGTCGCGATAACGGATCAGGGCCTTCATGATGTCCTGATCACGCTCGCCACCGACCGGATTGAAGCCGGGGATGCCGCAGCGCGGAACAGGCGAGCGCACCTTCAGGACCGCGTCGCCGATCCGCATCCGCCGGTCTTCCCAGCCGTCTTCCTCATGCTCGATCTCGTTGCGCAGCACCAGGCCGGGACGAAAACGCGCCGCGTCGACCGGCGCGCCCACCGCGCGCTCCAGTCGCCGCAGCGATCCGGTCGTGACGAAGGTGATTGGCATGATGTCGACGCCCGCGCCGGCGCGGACGCTGCGCACCAGCCGGATCGGACGTCCGGCGAAATCCGACAGAGCCTGCGCCCATGGGCCCTCCACCTCCGCCACCTGCAACATCCGCAGGCCGAACTGGTTGACCGCCCACGTCCGGCCTGTCCCGGCCGCGGGGCCCTCGACGACCCCGCCGCAGGGCATGTCCAGACGCAGGGTGTCGGCGTCGGCGTCCAGGGTGAAGGTCAGGGGAAAGAACTGGCCGTGCCCTTCTGAGTTGACGAAGGCGTCGTTCGCCTCGGCCAGCAGGAAGTCCCGGTCGTGGCGGATGCCCCACGGCGTGATCTCCACCGTTTCGGGGTGCAGGAATTGCGTGGCCTTGACGAACACCTGCCCGATCTGCGCCACCGTGATCATCCGCCTGTCCCCCCACCGACCGGCCGGTCAGGGTGACGCAGCGGTCGCTGGTCTCAGAACATCACGAACCCGTTCCGGGCGCTACCGCTGGGTGATGGTGCGGCGGACCGGCGTGGGTTCCCGCCCCTTTCACGTTGAAGATCAGCGTGCCCTGCGTGAGTGGTCCGGCGCCGCCGGCGACGCGCCATTTCAGGTTGTAGGTTCCCACCGCCAGGAGGCTCCGACTGGTCAGCACCAGGGTGTTCGGGTGGGCCGGCTCAACGCTGGTCGCCAGATGACCCATGGGCATGTCCATGTTTTCCAGCCGACCGTTCATCACCATGGTGGTCATCGTCAGGTCACCACTCGACAGCCTGGCCGACACCGGTTCGCTGAAGCGCAGTTCGATCCGCTGCGTTGGCGCGACCAGGGATTTCTCGTCCGGGACCGAGGACAGCAGTCTTGGAGCCGCGTGGGCGGCGCCGGCCCCGGCGATGGCGGCCAGGGCGGCGAGACAGAGCAGGTTCGTTCGCGTCATCTTTGGGATCTCCTGAGCGCCGCTGCTTATACCCAACTGTCCCGGATTCGTTGACCCAGGTCATTTGTCCCGGCGAGAGTCGGGGCTAGGGTAGTTTCGTTCATGCGGATCATGCTCGCCATCCTGGCCATTCTGGGCCTCCTCGCCAGCCCCGTCGCCGCGGCCGCCTCAGGCGGTTGCGGCCAGGCCGGCGCCCCGGCCGTGGCGCCGCCCGCCGCCCAGGCGGACGCCGTCGCCATGATTGGCGTGGGCATGGATATGGACATGGGCGCCATGTCGATGAA
The DNA here is from genome assembly GCA_903923135.1 of uncultured Caulobacteraceae bacterium. Classification (GTDB taxonomy): domain Bacteria; phylum Pseudomonadota; class Alphaproteobacteria; order Caulobacterales; family Caulobacteraceae; genus Acaudatibacter; species Acaudatibacter lapponiensis. The sequence continues at coordinate 28,438 of CAIXWN010000066.1, forward strand.
GCCACATGCCTCTGGCGACCTCCATGCGGCGTCGCCGGCCAAGGGGCATTCGCGACTCTGCGCCGGGTTCTGCTGCGTCACCGGCGCGCTGCCTGCCGTCTCCCTGACGGGGCCAGCGCCGTGCGGCCGAACGCCGCCTCCGTCGGCCCGCGTGGTCGCCGACCGGGCCCACTTGCCGCCAGGACCAGACCAGCCTCCCAGACCGCTGGCCTGACGACCCGGGGCCTTCGCCCCGCGTCGGCGACGCGCGCCTGCGCCCCGCGCCGGGTTTCGCGCGCCTGAGCCGCTGTCGGCCGCTTTGGCGGTCGTCAGCGCTGACCTCGATCTCTCACGCAGGATGGCTTCATGCGCTCCTACTGGCTCTGCGCCGCGGCGGGAATCGCCCTGGCGACCACCGCCCGGGCGGCTCCTCTGACCTATGCGTCGGCCCTGGCCCTGGCCGAGCGGTCGGCCCCAAGCCTGCAGGCGCGGGCCGCCGACATCGAATCGGCGCGCGACACGACCGTCGCGGCGGGGCGTCTGCCGGACCCGAAACTGCGGGCGGGTCTGGAGAACTTCCCCATCTCCGGCCCTCCGGCGTGGCGTTTCGGCCCCGAGAGCATGACCATGGCCAGTCTCGGCGTCATGCAGGACGTTCCGAACGCCGCCCGGCGGGCGGCCGCCCGCCAGCGCGCCGCCGCTGATATCGGCGCCGCGGAAGCATCGGAACGGCTGGAGGCCCGGATCGTGCGCCTCGGCGCTGCGCTGGCCTGGATCGATCTGCACTATGCGCGGCGGCGTACCGCGGCGCTGGAGGAGGTCGAGCGGGCCATCGCCAGCCTCAGGGCGGTCGCGCCGTCGCAACTGGCTGTTGGCGCCCAGCGACCGGCGCAGACGCTTCAGGCCGACGATCTCGCCGCCGCGCTCGGTGATCGTCGGGCCGACCTCGCGGCGGCTGTTCGCAAGGCGCGGGCTGAACTCACACGCTGGACAGGGGACCCGGACGCCGATGTCGTCGGCGATCCGCCGGCCGGCGGTGTCGACCCGGCACGCCTGAGGGCCGGCCTCGACCGGGTTCCCGGCGTCGCCGCCTACGACGAGATGGCCCGCCAGGCAGACGCCGACGTGGCTGCGGCGAGAGCCGACAGGCGCCCGGACTGGACCTGGGAGCTCACCTATCAGCATCGGGACCCGAGGTGGGGCGACATGGTGTCCGTGGGCGCCACAATCAGCCTGCCGCTCTTTGCGGCCACCCGGCAGGATCCGGTGATCGCCGCCCGAGCCCAGGCGGTCAACCGGGTGCGTTTCGAGCGCGACGCGGCCCGGCGCGCCCTGACCTCCGCTCTGGAAGCCGATCTGGCCGACCAGGCCGCACATCAGGACCGACTCGCCCGCGCGCGGACCACCCTCGAGCCCCTGGCCCGACGTCGGGCCGATCTTGAGGCGGCCAGCTACGCGGCGGGGACGGCAGGCCTGGCCGACCTCTTGGCCGCCCAGGTCTCCCTGGCTGAGACCCGCATCGACATCCTGGACCGCGAGGCCGCCGTCGCCCGTGACGCGGTCCGCCTGACCCTCACCTATGGAAGCGATGACCGATGACCGCTCCGATCCGATTCACCGGCCGCCTGCTCCTGGCCGCCGCCGCCATCGCCGTTGGGGCCGGCGGGGCAGGCTACGGCCTTGCCCGTCTCGTGGCTCCGCCGCCGCATCCCGAACCGGCGGCGGCCCCGCAGGTTCGCAAGGTCCTTTACTGGTACGATCCCATGGCTCCGGACAGCCATTTCGACAGGCCTGGCAAGTCTCCGTTCATGGATATGCCGCTCACCGCACGCTATGCCGATGAGGCCGGGGCCGGCGGCGACTCCGGGGTGCGCATCGACGCATCGAGGGCGCAGAGCCTTGGCGCGCGCCTGGCTACCGTCGAACTGGCAGACTTCGCCACCGGCCTGGACCTGACCGGGGTGGTCGATTTCAACCAGCGGCAGGTCGCCGTGGTTCAGGCCCGTTCGGCAGGCTTCGTCCAGAAGGCCTACGGCCGCGCGCCGGGTGATGTGATCGCCTCCGGCGCGCCGATCGCCGACGTCCTGATCCCTGCCTGGGTCGGCGCGCAGACCGAATACCTGGCTGTCCGACGCCTCGGCGATCCGGCGATGGAGGGGGCCGCCCGTCAGCGCCTGCGGCTGTTGGGCATGTCCGAGGCCCTGATCGCTGACGTCGCCCGGGACGGTCGCCCACACAGTGTGGTGACCATCACCGCGCCGCTCGGCGGGGTCGTCCAGACTCTCGACGCCCGCCCGGGTATGAGCCTGGCCATGGGGCAGACGCTCGCCCAAATCACCGGCCTTGGCACAGTCTGGCTTAACCTTGCAATTCCTGAAAGTCAGGCGGACCAGGCGCGGGTCGGTCGGCCCGTGGTCGCCCGGTTCGCCGCCTATCCGGGAGAGACGTTCGCCGGCCGGGTGTCGGCGATCCTGCCGACCGTCCAGGCTGACAGTCGCACCCTCACGGTCCGCGTCGAACTCGCCAACCGCGGCGACCGGCTGAGACCGGGGCTTTTCGCCACCGCCCACCTTGCCGGCGAGAACCGTCCGGCCCTGCTTGCGCCGTCCGAGGCGGTGATCCGCACAGGCCGCCGCAGCCTGGTGATGCTGGCCGGGGAGAGCGGTCGCTACCAGGCCGTCGAGGTGCGCACCGGCCGCGAGGATGGCGGCCGGACGGAGATTCTCGACGGCCTGAATGCGGGCGACAGGATCGTGGCGTCCGGCCAGTTCCTGATCGATTCCGAGGCCAGTCTCACCGGTGTGCAGGTGCGACCACTGCCCGACGCGGCGGCTGCCACGACCCCGGCCGCGGCGGTGTCGAAGTGATCGCCGCCGTCATCCGCGCCTCGGTCAGGCGCCGCCTGCTGGTGCTTCTGGCCGCTCTGGCGCTGCTCGTCGCCGGCGGTCTGGCCCTGCGGGCGACCCCGGTGGACGCCCTGCCTGATCTGTCCGACGTGCAGGTGATCATCCGCACCAGCTATCCGGGCCAGGCGCCGCAGATTGTCGAGAACCAGGTCACCTATCCGCTGGCGACGACCATGCTGTCGGTCCCGGGCGCGAGGACCGTCCGCGGCTATTCCTTCTTCGGCGACAGTTTCGTCTATGTGCTGTTCGCCGACGGGACGGACCTCTACTGGGCCCGTTCGCGTGTGCTTGAATATATCAATCAGGCCCAGGGCCGTCTGCCGGCCACCGCCCGTCCGGCTCTTGGGCCGGACGCGACCGGCGTCGGTTGGGTCTATGAATACGCGCTGGTCGACCGCACCGGGCGACACGACCTGGCGCAACTGCGGTCCCTGCAAGACTGGTTCCTGCGCTACGAGCTCAAGACCCTTCCCGGCGTCGCCGAGGTGGCGAGCATCGGCGGCATGGTCAAGCAGTACCAGGTCGTGCTCGACCCGATGAAGCTCGCAGCCTTTGGCGTCACCCATCAGCAGGCCGTCACCGCCATCCAGGCAGCCAACCAGGAGGCCGGGGGGGCGGTGCTCGAAATGGCCGAGGCCGAGTACATGGTCCGCGCCTCGGGCTATCTGAAGGCTCTCGACGACTTCCGCGCCATCCCCCTCAGGGTCGCGAGCGGCGGGACGCCGGTGCGGCTGGGTGACGTCGCCACGATTCAGGTCGGTCCGGAGATGCGCCGCGGCGTGGCCGAACTGAACGGCGAGGGCGAGGTCGCCAGCGGCGTGGTCATCCTTCGGTCGGGCGGCGACGCCCGCGCCGCCATCGGGGCGGTGAAGGCGAAACTGGCCGAACTGAAGTCCGGTTTGCCACCGGGGGTCGAGATCGTCCCGACCTATGATCGCTCGCAGCTAATCGACCGGGCGGTCGGCAACCTGCGGGAGAAGCTGATCGAGGAATTCGTCATCGTCGCCCTGGTCTGCCTGCTCTTTCTGGGTCACGTCCGTTCGGCTCTGGTCGCCATCCTCACCCTGCCACTTGGCGTCCTGGCGGCCGTTCTGGTCATGCGTCTGCAGGGGGTCAACGCGAACATCATGTCCCTGGGGGGGATCGCCATCGCCATCGGAGCCATGGTCGACGCCGCTGTCGTGATGATCGAGAACGCTCACAAGACCATCGAGCGCTGGCAGGTCGCCCACCCTGGGGCAGAGCTGCGGGGTGTGGAGCGGCGGGAGGTGATAACCGCCGCCGCGGCCGAGGTGGGCCCCGCGCTCTTCCTCAGTCTGCTGATCATCACCCTCTCGTTCGTGCCGGTGTTCTCCCTGCAGGGACAGGAAGGACGGCTGTTCTCGCCTCTGGCCTTCACCAAGAGCTACGCCATGGCTGGTGCGGCGATCCTGTCAATAACCCTGGTTCCGGTTCTGATGGGCTGGCTGATCCAGGGAAAGATCCCGCCCGAGAACGCCAATCCGGTGAATCGCTGGCTCACTTCGCTTTACAGGCCGCTGCTCGACTGGGTGATGCGCCGCCCCCGGACCACCCTGGCCATCGCCGCCGTGGTCTTCGCCACCACCGCCTGGCCCCTGGCGCATCTGGGGGGCGAGTTCATGCCCAGGCTCGACGAGGGCGATCTGCTCTATATGCCCTCCGCCCTGCCCGGCCTGTCTGCGGCCAGGGCAGGCGAACTGCTTCAGCAGACCGACCGGCTGATCAGGACCACACCGGAGGTCGACAGCGTATTCGGCAAGGCCGGGCGTGCGGAGACCGCCACCGACCCCGCGCCCATGGAGATGTTCGAGACAACAATCCGTTTCAAGCCCCGCGGGCAGTGGCGTCCGGGCATGACGCCCGAGAAGCTGGTCGAGGACCTCGACCGCCGGGTGAAGGTTCCTGGGCTGGCCAATGTCTGGGTGCCGCCGATCCGCAACCGTATCGACATGCTGGCCACCGGCATCAAGAGCCCCATCGGCGTGAAGGTCTCGGGCGCGGACCTCGCGGAGCTGGACCGCGTGGCCCATGATGTCGAAGCGGTCGCCCGCACGGTGCCGGGCGTGAGTTCGGCTTTGGCCGAGCGTCTCACGGGCGGGCGCTATGTGGACGTAGATATCGACCGTGCCGCCGCCGCCCGTTTCGGCCTTAACATCGCAGACGTCCAGGCGCTGATTTCGGGCGCCGTGGGTGGCGAGACCGTGGGCGAGACGGTGGAGGGGCTGGCCCGTTATCCCATCAGCGTGCGCTATCCGCGCGAGGTGAGAGACAGCCTGAGTGGGCTCCGGGGATTGCCGATCCTCACCCCGGCCGGCCAGCAGATCACCCTTGGCGCGGTGGCTCGCATTGCTGTCGCCGATGGTCCGCCAATGCTGAAGTCCGAGAACGGCCGGCCCTCCACCTGGGTCTATGTAGACGTTCGTGACCGCGATCTGGCCTCTGTCGTCGCCGATCTTCGCAAGGCGGTCGACAAGGCGGTTCGGCGCCCGCCCGGCGTCTCCATCGCCTACGCCGGTCAGTTCGAGTATCTGCAGCGCGCGGTTGAACGGCTCGCGCTGGTTGTACCGGTCACCCTGCTGATCATCTTCCTGCTGCTCTATGTCACCTTCGGGCGGCTGGACGAGGCGGTTCTGATCATGGCGGCCCTGCCGTTCGCCCTCACCGGCGGCGTTTGGACCCTCTACCTGTTGGGCTTTCATCAGTCGGTGGCCACGGGGGTCGGCTTCATCGCGCTGGCCGGCGTGTCGGCGGAGTTCGGCGTGGTCATGCTGATCTATCTGAAGTCCGCGCTGCGGGCGCAGGGCCCCGATCCCTCGCCCGAGGCCGTCGAGGCGGCAGTGCGTGAAGGGGCGCTGATGCGCGTCCGGCCCAAGGCGATGACGGTGGCGGTGATCGTCGCCGGCCTGGCCCCGATCCTGATCGGACACGGAACCGGATCCGAGGTGATGAGCCGCATCGCCGCGCCGATGATCGGCGGAATGCTCAGCGCGCCGCTGCTTTCCATGCTGGTCGTGCCGGCCGCCTATCTGCTCATGCGGCGGAGGGCCGGATCGCCGGCCGGTTGACAGGCTTGACGGACAGCCCTCTGGTTCCGCCGACGTGGGCGCCGGCGATGCCGCCAGGCGGGAGGGCGCCATGGCGGGGCCGGATATGGACGTGCTGGTCGACCGGCTTGAACGCAGGGAGGTCGCCGCCTGATGGTTCGCCGCTTCGCCGCCGTCGCATCGATCGCGGGCGCCCTTCTTGCGGCGGCCGTCGTCCTGGCGGCCTGCTCGCCGGCAAGCCGGATGCGGCCCGCCGACACTTTTGCGCGGGTCCGCGCGCGCGGCGTGCTCACCGTCGCCACCAACGCCGGTTGGCAACCTCAGGGTTTCATCGACGATTCCGGTCAGCTGGCCGGGTTTGATATCGATGTGGCCCGTGAGATTGCCCGTCGACTGGGAGTGAAGGCCAGGTTCCAGACACCGGACTGGAGTGTGATGACGGGCGGGCACTGGAGGGGCCGTTGGGACCTCATGGTGGGCTCGGCCACCCCGACACGGGCGCGGGCCCATGTCGTCGATTTCGCCGGCGTCTACTACTACAGCCCCTACGTTTTTGTGGTGAACCGCATGAGCACCGCCCGGAGAAGGGCCGATCTGGACGGCCGCAGGATCGGCGTGGAGACCGGCACCACGTCCGAGGATTACATCCGCCGTCACCTGGAAATCGATGATCCGTCCGCCCCTGCTGTCGTCTATTCGGTGACCCCGGGCCAGGTGCGCACCTACGCCAATTCCATGATGCCCTTCGACGACCTGCGCCTTCCGGCCGGCGCGCGTCTGGACGCCGTGCTGGCCCCAGAACAGACCGCGCTGCAGGCGATCCGCAGCGGCTATCCGATCCGCGTGCTGCCGGGCGGTTACGCCTTCCGCGAGCCTCTGACCGTCGTCACCGACAAGGACGATCCGGCCTGGACGGCCCGTATCCGCCGCGTCATCGCCGCCATGAAAGCCGATGGCGCCCTGCGGGTGATCACCCTGAAATGGTACGGCAGGGACTACAGTAGCTGACCGCTGATTCTCGTGCCGGGGCCGACCGCTCCGATCCGACGGCGTCCGGGAGGGCCAGGATGGCCTATGTGGAGACCTACTACCGGAGGCGGATGGGCGCCGCGTCGCCGCGCCCGCCGCTTGGTGACTGTCTTGAGGCGGATGTCTGTGTCGTCGGCGGCGGCCTGGCCGGGCTGAGCACGGCGCTGGATCTGACCCGCGCCGGGCGCCGGGTCTGTGTGCTGGAGGCTGAACGGATCGCCTGGGGCGCCTCGGGACGCAACGGCGGCTTCGTCAGCCCCGGCTATTCGGCAGGAGTCGACACGATTCTGCGCCACGTGGGCGCCGACGATGCCCGCGCCCTTCACCGGTTGTCGGTCGAAGGCGTGCAGGCGGTGGCCGACAATCTCTCCACCCTGGCGATCGACGCGGCGGCGCCGGTGGCGGGATACCTCTCCGCCTCGCGTTATGATGCGGCCGACGAACTGCGCGCCCAGCGCGATCGCCTCGAGCGCGACTTCGACTACGCGGTGGAGTTCTGGCCGCGCGAACGGGTGCGCGAAATTCTGCTCTCCGACCGCTATCACCAGGGCCTGTATCATCCGCGGGCCTTCCACTTCGATCCCCTGGCCTACAGCCATGGCCTCGCGGCGGAGATCGAGCGCCTGGGCGGCTCGGTCTTTGAGTCCTGCCCGGTCGTCGCCCTGCAGATAGAAGGAGCTGACCACCGGGTCCGCACCGCCGCGGGCGAGGTGCGGGCGAAAGACGTGGTCATCGCCACCGGCGGCTACACCGGTCGCCTGGCGCCGCGGTTGCACGCCAGTTATCTGCCCGTCGCCACCTATGTGATGCTCACCCGCGCCGATCCTGATCTTGTGGCGACGGCGATCCGCACGCCCATGGCCATCGGCGACCGTCGCCGCGCCGGCGACTATTACCGTGTGGTGGACGGGGGCGAACGCATCCTCTGGGGCGGCAAGATCACCACCCGCACCAGCGAACCGCGCCGGCTGGCCGATCTGCTGCGCCGGACCATGGCCTCGACCTACCCGCAGTTGCGCGACGTTCAGGTGGACATGGCCTGGTCGGGTCTGATGGCCTACGCCCGCCACCTGATGCCTCAGATCGGCGCGCTGGGGCCCGGCCTGTGGTGCTGCACCGCCTTCGGCGGGCACGGGATCAACACCACCGCGATCGGCGGGCGGCTGATCGCCGAGGCGATCACCGGCAAGAGCGATCGCTACCGGCTCTTCGCGCCTTTCGGTTTGGTCTGGAACGGCGGTCTCGCCGGACGCGCCGCGGTGCAGGCCGCCTACTGGGCTCTGCAGACCCAGGACGCCTTCAACGAGCGCGCCGGGAGCCGCGGACGGGGGGTGCAGAGATGATCTTCGCCGACAACGTCGACCAACCGCCGCTGCTGCGTCGTCCGATCGTGTTCATACCGGCGCTGGCGCTGCTCTTCCTCGCTCTGCTGCGGGCGGACCCCGCCAACTGGCCCCTGCTGCGGGGCGTTCTGGCGGCGGCCGGCCTGGGCGGGGTCCTGGGTAACGGTCTGGCGGCAGCGGCCGTGTGCGTCCTTGTCGGGGCCAATGCCTATGTTCTGCTCCGCCTGCCGGTGCGCTGGCAGGTGGCGATGGTGTGGGTCGAACTGACCCTGGCCCTCGCCGCGCTCTTCGTGTCCTTCGACCTCAGCTACGCCTTCATCCGGCGAAAGCTGTGGATTCTGGTGTCGATCGGGCTGGTGAACACCCTGTTGATCTCGGCGGTGTCCATCGTCCTGGCCTTCATCCTGGCCATGGCCGGCGCGGTGGCCAAGCTGTCGCAGAACGGCGTCGCGCTCGGCGTCGCCAACTTCTACACCTCACTGTTCCGTGGCGTTCCGCTGCTGATGCAGATCTACATCATCTATCTGGGTCTGCCGCAGATCGGCGTGGTGGTCGACGCCATTCCGGCGGGCGTGGCGGCTCTGTCGCTGTGCTACGGGGCCTACATGACCGAGATTTTCCGCGGGGGTATCGAGAGCATTCCCCGCGGTCAGTGGGAAGCGGCTCGGGCCCTGGGGCTGAGCCCCGGCCAGACCCTTCGACAGGTCATCCTGCCTCAGGCCATGGGAGTTATCATTCCGCCCACCGGCAACCAGTTCATCGCCATGCTGAAGGACAGTTCCCTGGTCTCGGTGGTGGGGGTGTGGGAGCTCATGTATCTGGCGCGCACCCAGGGCCAGTCGGAGTTCCGCCATATCGAGATGATGCTCACGGCCTCGATGATCTACTGGATCTTCTCCATCCTGCTGGAACTCGGGCAGGCGCGGATCGAACGCTTCTTTGGTCGCGCGCATGCCCGGTGAGACGTCTCCGGCGCCTGTCGAGATCCGGGCTCTCGGCAAATGGTACGGCGCGTTCAAAGCCCTCGATGGCGTCAATCTGGTCCTGTCCAGGGGCGAACGCCTGGTGATCTGCGGGCCCTCGGGCTCGGGCAAGTCCACCCTGATCCGGACGGTGAACGCCCTGGAGAGCTTCCAGGAGGGCGAGATTTTCGTGGAAGGCGTCCGCCTGACACGCGCGCCAGAGACGGTGAAGGCCATCCGACTGAGCGTGGGCATGGTCTTCCAGCAGTTCAATCTGTTTCCGCACCTGACCGTGCTCGAGAACTGCGCCCTGCCGCTCCGCCTCGTACGCCGCCTGCCTGGGGCGGCGGCGGCGGAACGGGCGATGGCCTATCTGGAAAAGGTCCGCATCCCCGAACAGGCGGCCAAGCATCCGGCGCAACTTTCCGGGGGCCAGCAGCAGCGCGTGGCCATCGCCCGCGCCCTGGCCATGGAGCCGAAGCTGATGCTGTTCGACGAGCCGACTTCCGCGCTTGATCCGGAAATGGTCAAGGAGGTGCTCGACACCCTCCTGGCGCTCGCCGGTGAAGGCATGACCATGGCGGTGGTCACCCACGAGATGGGTTTCGCCCGCGAGTTCGCCGACCGGGTGCTGTTCATGGACGGGGGACGGATCATAGAGGCCGCCGCGCCGACGCAGTTCTTTTCAGATCCGCAGCAGGCCCGCACCCGCGCCTTCCTGCGTCAGGTGTTGCGAAGGGACTGATGCCGGTTCCGGAACCCGGAAGCGGCCTTCGGGTCAGGCGGCGGGGCCTGCCGGCCTGGCCTTGTGCAACTCGGCCTCGAAGGCCTCGTCGCTGACCGGATTGCGGCCGACCAGTACGCTGCAGTCGACGTGATCGGTGACCCAGGCGCCGGTGTCGCCCGACCACCAACGGCTGATCAGGTTGCGACGGCGATGGCCCAGGACAACCAGATCAGCGGCAACTTCGCGGGCGAAGGCCCCGATCTGCGGTGAGGGGTCGCCGATCGCCAGACGCGCCACCGGATCGAAACCCATCCCCCTGAGCGCTTCGACCCCGCGGGCCAGCAGGGCCCTGTAGGTGTCGACCTGCTGGGCGACGGCGCCGCCATAGACATTTTCCGCCATTCGCGTGCCCCCCGTTTCGGGCAGGACCGACAACAGGAAGACCTTGGCCTCGCACCGCCGCGCAAGCAGCGCGCCTTCTCGCAGAGCAATCAGGCCCTCGCGTGAGCCGTCATAGGCCAGCAGAATTCGTTGATACATGGCCACCGGTCCTTGGCGGACACCTGCCCGCCGCCACTATCTACAACAGACCTGAGGATGCGCCGCCAGGGGCGATCCGAGGTCGCGGCGATTGCACTGGCCCGACGTCAGGTGAGCCCGCCGCAGACGCGTCGGGTCATGGCCGTGGCGACATGCCTTGCGGCCTGGGCGCGATGGCAGGGCGAGATCGCTGGCGTCGGGTGGTCCTGGCCGCGATGATCGCGATCAATCGTCGAGGATCTACCTTTCCTGCTCCGGGTGCAGGGTCGGCCTTGGGTCAGGTGGGACGCGTCAGGGGCCGGGCATGGACGAAGTGGCGCAACTCAACCGGCTTGGCGCCCGCGCCGTGATCGCGTCAATGGGCGGCTCGCCCGGCTTCGAGCTCGGGCTGTCACCCAACTGCGGCCTGGCTCTGAGCGGCGAGCCGCTCGCCGATCTCAACATGCTGTTTCTCGGTCCGGACGTGGATGTTCTGGCGTTCTTCGCACGGGCCATGGCGCGGGTGGCCGAAAGGGACCTGCCGCTCCTCGCCCTGATGACTCCCCATGTGACTTCAATGCTGGGGCCTGTCGCCGAGCGCCTGGGCCTCACCGCGGCGGGAACCGCGCCGCTGATGGTGCTCAGGGCCGGCCCCGCGCTGAACCCGGGCCGCGCCTGCGACATCCGTCGCGTGCTAGACCCTGACGATGTGCGCGTCGCCGGGGATCTCGCTTCGGCCGCCTTCTCCCTGGACCGCGCCGCCATGGCGCGAGCGATGGACGTGGGAGTGACGCCAACCTCCGGAGCCGAGACCTGGGTCGCTTACGACGGCGGGGCTCCGATGAGCGCCGTCACGGTCACCCCGACCGGCCCGACGGCGGGAATCTGGACCATGGCCACGCCGCCCGAAAAACAGGGGAGGGGCATGGGCCGCGCTTTGCTGACGAAGGTGATCGAGCGTTATCGCGCCGAGGGCGTCGAACGGTTCTATCTGGTGGCCACGGTGGCCGGCCGGCCGCTCTACGAAAGCCTCGGCTGCGAGGCGATCGCCGACTACTCCCTCCGGGTGTTGGGTCACTCGACCCAGACCTCGACCTAAGGCGTAATGGCGACTTTCAGCACCTGATCGCGCTGGTGCGAGAACAGATCGTAAGCCGCCTCGATGTCGTCCAGCTTGAAGTGGTGCGTGACCAGGCCGCCGAGGTCGATCCGGCCCGACTCGATCACAGACATCAGCCGGCGCATGCGTTCCTTGCCGCCGGGGCACAGGGCCGTGGTGATCGTGTGGTCGCCCAACCCTGCCGCGAACGGGCCGAGCGGCAGGGTCAGGTCGGTGGAATAGACACCCAGGCTCGACAGCCGGCCCCCCGGCCGCAGAACGCGCAGGGCCGATTCGAACGTGGACTGGGTCCCGAGCGCCTCAATGGCGACGTCGACTCCCCGCCCGTCGGTGATTTCAAGGATCGCCTCGACGGGGTCCGCCGCGCTGAAATCGACCACATGGTCGGCCCCCATGCGCCGCGCCATGGCCAGGCGCTCGGGCAGGCGATCGACCCCGATGATGGTGGTGGCGCCCATCAGCCTGGCGCCGGCGGTGGCGCACAGTCCGATGGGCCCCTGTGCGAACACCGCCACCGTGTCGCCTATGTGGATGTCGCCCTTCTCCGCTCCGCCGAAGCCGGTCGACATGATGTCGGGGCACATCAGCACCTGGGTATCGCTGAGCCTGTCGGGGATCAGGGCCAGATTGGTCATTGCATCGGGCACAAGCACATATTCGGCCTGACAGCCGTCGATGGTGTTGCCGAACCGCCATCCGCCCATGGCCCTCCAGCCGTGTCGCGTGCCGGCTCCGTCCTGCGAGGCGTAGCCACAGAGACAGGCATTGGAGTGGCCGCTGGGCGTGATCGCCCCGGCGATCACCCTCTGGCCCTCGCTGAAACCCCGCACGGCCGAGCCGAGCCGCTCAATGACGCCCACGGGTTCGTGGCCGATGGTCAGCCCGCGCTCGACGGGGTACTCGCCCTTGAGGATGTGCACGTCGGTGCCGCAGATCGTCGTGGTGGTCACCCTCACCAGGGCGTCCAGCGGCCCCACCTCCGGTATCGGCTTCTCGTCCAGGACGATCCGTCCCGGCTCCACGAAGATCGCCGCTTTCATCCTGGCCATGACCATTTCCATCGACTGATCGGGTGATGGATGTCTTCAAGCCGGGAACCCGGCGTACCGCCTTGAGGCGGGTCAAGATCGCATCAATACGTCCGGCGGCGCGCCGTCGGACTGAGCGCGGTCAGGCCGCGCGGTCAGCCACCACGGCCCGGATGAGGTCGTTCATCGCTTCGCCCATCTGGGACTTCTCGATCACCGCCGCGCCGGCGCGGCGGGTCTGGGCCTGCGGCAGGGCGCCGGGATTGCTGGCGATGATCACGGCGGCGCAGGTCAGACCGCGGCTGCGCAGTTGGCTCAGCAGGATCAGGCCGTTCATATCGGGCAGGCCGTAGTCGATAAGCAGACAGTCGGCCGCGAGAATCTCGTCGCTGGCGATCGCCTTGCCGCCTTGGTTGAAGAGGCAGACGTCATACCCCTGGACGTCCAGCGTGAAATGCAGGGAATCCAGAACCGCCGGATCGTCCTCGACGACGGCGACAAGACGTTTGCGGGGAGAGGTCGATGCCATGGCCTGACCATGCGGCAAGTCCGCTGTCCGAGCCTTGATGTACCGCAACATGTTCCGGTCCTTGCGGCGACGGTCCGGACCGTCGACCGGACGGGATCGCCCGTTCAGCGCGGGGCGAGGATCATGATCATCTGCCGGCCTTCCATGCGCGGCTCATACTCGACCTTGGCGATCTCGTCGAAGTCGGTGCGCACCTGCTGCAGCAGTCTCATGCCCAGTTCGGGGTGACGCATTTCGCCGCCGCGGAAGCGCAGGGTCACCTTCACCTTGTCGCCCTCTTCGAAGAAGCGGTGCATGGCCTTGGCCTTCACCCCATAGTCGTGAACGTCGATGTTGGGACGGAGCTTGATCTCCTTGACCTCGACCAGCTTCTGACGCTTGCGCGCCTCGTTCTTCTTCTTCTGTTCCTGGAACTTGAACTTGCCGAAATCGAGGATCTTGCAGACCGGCGGGTCGGCGGTGGGGGAAACCTCCACCAGATCCAGACCCGCTTCGCTGGCCGCTTCCAGCGCGGCCGAGGTGGGCATGATCCCCTGTTTTTCTCCGTGCTGATCGATCAGCAGGACTCGCGGCACGCGAATTTCATCATTTATGCGGGGACCGTCCTTGGACGGCGGCGCGGGCATGGGACGGCGAATAGGCTTCAACTCCTGGGGCTGTTATGACGTGGCTCTGATCTGAGCGTGGGTTCAGGCTATCACAGTATGTGCGCAAGGTTAATCGCTCTATCAAGCCTTGATCACGCCGGATGTTCCGTCCGGGCCCGGACGGCGGCCAGGACGCGGTCCGCCGACAGGTCGGCGAGGTTCGCCTCTCTGAGCACGGTCACCCGCCCGCGGGGGGCGCACAGCGCCGGATCGGAATCGGCGGAGAACAGCGACACAGTCGGAGCGCCCGCCGCCGCCAGCAGATGCATCGGTCCGGTGTCGTTGCCCACCGCCACGGCCGCCCGCGCGCCAATTGTGGCGACGCCGGCGAAATCGGTCCGGCCTATGAGGTTGATCAGACCCGCGGCCTTCGTCGCGATGGCCTGGCCGAGGTCTGATTCGGCCGCCCCGCCGATCAACTGAACGGTGAAACCCTCTCCCCTCAGCCGCCGGGCAAGGTCGGCGTAGGCCTGCGCAGGCCAGCGTTTCGCAGGACGGCCGGGCGCTGCTCCGGGAACCAGCACCGCCGTCCTCCCCGTCGCGGTCAACGCCTCCGGTGGAACCCGCGGGATCAGGCGCAACAGCCAGCCCAGGTCAGGCGGCGGCGCCGTGCCTTCGGCGACGGGCGCGTCATGCCAGATGCCGGCATCGCGAAGTTGCCCTGCGTGGCGCTCCAGACTGTGCCGCGTCATGCGGTCGGGATCGCGGTGGGGGAGGGCGCAACCGACCGCCACGCCCGACCATCGCGGAGGAAACGGCCGCAGGGACTGAAACAGCAGGTTGGTCCGGTCATTGCCCTGCAGGTCGTAGACCAAGTCATGGCGCCGGCGCCTGAGCCGGCCGATCAGCGCCAGGGAGCCGGTCAGGCTCATCGGCCGTCCGTCGCTCTCCACGGCGTCGAAGAATGGGCTGGCGGCGGCGAGGGACGCGTAGGGCGGCGTGGTCAGTAGTGTGATCCGGGCGTCCGGGTGGGCGGCTCTGATGCGGGCGAAGGCGGGAAACGCCAGCACCATGTCGCCCAGCGCTGACAGCTTGATGACCAGGATTTCCCGCGGGACCTTCACGGGCGGTCCTCCAGCAGGCGCCGGTAGATCGCGAAAGTCGTCGCCGTCATGGCCTCCAGGGAATAGCGCTGCATCGCCCGGGCACGCGCTGCAGCGCCCATCCTCGCCAGGGCGGTCGGCGGCGTGGCCAGCGCCGCGTCCACCGCCCGGGCCCAGGCGGCCGAATCGCCGGCTGTGACCAGCCAGCCGGTCTCGCCGTCAATGATCGTTTCCCCCGGCCCGCCGAGGGGCGAAGCCAGCACCGGCCGTCCCGCGGCGGCGGCCTCGACGACGCTGCGTCCGAACGACTCGGGCAGGACAGACGGGGCGACCACAAGGTCGGCCGCCAGATAGGCCGCGGGCATGTCGTTCACCGCGCCGACCAGCCGCACCCGCTCGCCGAGCCCGGCCCTGTCGGCCAGAACCCGCAGGGCCGCGGCCTCCTCCGGCTTCTCCGCCTTGCCCGCGAGGATCAACACCGGAGTGGCCGGTCCGGCCAGTCGGGTCATCGCCTCGATCATCAACCTTTGACCCTTCCAGCCGGCAAGCCGGGCCGCCAGCAGCAGCACCGGGCGCCGGTCGGTGGCCTCAAGGTCCCAGGCGGCACGTATCGCCGCCACCCGCTCAGCGGAGACCGTGAGGGGATCGAAACGCGCTGTATCGATCCCCTCGGTCGCCACCACGACCCTGGCGGGGTCGATGCCGTGTTCGGCCAGGATGTGATCACGGGTGAAGATCGAGTTGGCCAGGACCAGGTCGCCGCGGGTCATCACAGCATTATACCAGCGTTTCGGCGCCGAACGGGCCTGATAGACCCCGTGATAGGTGGCGATCACCGGCACCCTGGCCGCCCTGGCCGCCCAGAGGGCGCTGAACGCCGGCGCGCGCGAGCGGACATGCACCAGACTGACCCCGCGGCTCTCGATGATGCGCTTCAGCCGGACCGCGTTGGCCACTAGCGTGAGGGGATTGCGGCTGTGCATCGGAGCCCGGATCGTCTCGGCGCCGCAAGCCCGCAGGACCGGCTCAAGGCGACCCCCGGCCGAGACGACCAATGATCGCCCGCCCGCGGCGGCCACGGCCAGAGCGGTGTCCAGTGTCACCTGCTCCACGCCCCCGCCATCCAGTCTGGGCGTGACCTGCAGCAGGGTGAACCCGGGGGGAAGGTCGTCGGTGGCGATGGGCGGGTCTCCGATCCTGGCTGACCGTGTGCTCGGTCGCGGGCGGCCTGTCCAGCGGCCTGTCCAGCGGCCCGGAGCCGGCTCCCGCGGCGGTCCCGGTTGCAGCGACGCTGGAAACCCGTCAGGAAGCCCGCCCAAGGGTTCCGATCCGCAACGCCGCGAGACGACCGCCCGCCTGGAGGTCGCTGGCGCGGCTCTGGCCTGGCGTGCCGTCGCCGGCCGGGGACCAACGGTGGTATGGTCGGGCGGCTTTCACTCCGACATGACCGGGGCCAAGGCCCAGGCCCTGGCCGACTGGCCGGCGGACACCGGCAGGGCCTTCCTGCGTTTCGACGACTTCGGCCATGGCCGGTCGGACGGCGCCTTCGTGGAGGGGACCATCACCCGCTGGCGAGGCGACGTCCTGGCCATGCTCGACGCGCTCGCACCGGGCCCGGTCGTGCTGGTGGGGGCGTCCATGGGCGGCTGGCTGGCCTGCCTGGCGGCGCTGGCCCTTCCCAAACGCATCAACGGCCTTGTCTTGATCGCGCCGGCGGCCGACTTCACCGAGACCCTGCTGCGTCCAGACCTGCCCCCGCAGGCGCTCCAGGCCCTCGTGCGAGACGGCGTGTGGAGACGGCCGTCCGCCTATGACAACGCCGGCTATGACATCAGCGCCACCCTGCTGGAGGACGGCGCACGCTGGTCCATCCTTGGCGGCGCCGTCCCCGTCACCGCGCCGGTTCGTGTCCTGCAGGGCGGCGATGATCGGGACGTGCCCTGGACGCACGCCCTGGCGTTGGCCCAGCCCCTGGAAGGGCCGGATGTGGTGTTCACCCTCATCCGCGACGGCGATCATCGCCTCTCCCGTCCGGCGGACATCGCCCGACTGATCTCGGCTCGGGAGGAAGTGGCTCCGGCGTGCTGATCCCCGCCCCCGCGCTCGGTCAGCCGTTCAACAGGGTCTCTATGGCCGCGCGCGCCGAAGCCCCGCCGTGGGGATCGCCGAGCGCCAAGGCCACGTTGGCCCGCAGAAGGCCGAGCTTGTCGCCACAGTCGTAGGTTGAACCGACATACTCGAGCGCGTGGAAGGACTCGGTCTCCAGGCGTTTGAGCATGGCGTCGGTCAACTGGATTTCGCCGCCGGCGCCCCTGGCGTGCGCGGCCAGGGCGTCGAAAACACCCGGTTGCAGGATGTAGCGGCCGGAGATGAAAAGGTTGGAGGGCTCCGTTCCGGGAGCGGGCTTTTCCACCATGCCGGTCATCTGCTTGAGCCGGCCATCGAAACCTGGCGCCGCCCCGCCCAGGGCCACGATGCCGTACTTGTGCGCCTCGCCCGTCGGGGCGGGCTCGACCACGACGATATTGCCACCGACGGCCTCGTGCGCCGCGACGGCCTGGCTCAGGGCGCCCGGCTGCGCGGCCATGAGCATGTCGGGCAGCATCACCGCGAAGGGTTCGTCGCCGATCAGGTCGCGGGCGCACCAGACCGCATGACCCAGGCCCAGGGGCGCCATCTGACGCACGAAACTCATCTGGCCTGGCTCGAGAAGATCGGCGGTCACGTCCGCCAGGATCGCCGAGCGGCCCTTGGCCTCAAGGTTGTGCTCCAGCTCGAAGGCGTGATCGAAATAGTCCTCGATGGCGCTCTGGCCGCGCCCGACGATGAACACGAAGTGCTCGATCCCCGCCGCCCGGCCCTCGGCGACCACGTGGGCCAGGATCGGCCGGTCCCAGACGTTGAGCAGGTTCTTCGGCGTCGTCTTCGCCGCCGGCAGGATGCGGGTTCCGAGGCCCGCCACGGGCAGGACCGCCTTGCGTACTGGTTTCATGATCGTCCCTGTTTGCCGGGGACATTCCTACTCGACGGTGACGGACTTTGCGAGATTGCGCGGCTGGTCGACGTCGGCTCCCTTCAGCACCGCCACCTGATAGGCGATGACCTGAATGGGCACGGCGAAGACCAGGGGCGCGATCAGGGGATCGCAGGCCGGCGCGATCACCACATTCACCCCCTCGGGCGCATGCCCGGCGCCCTGATTGTCGGTGATCAGCACCACCCGTCCTCCACGAGCGATCACCTCGCTCATGTTGGAGCTGGTCTTGTCGAACAGAGCGTCGCTGGGGGCGATGACGATGATGGGCGTAGCTTCGTCCACCAGCGCGATGGGGCCATGCTTGAGCTCGCCGGCGGCATAGCCTTCGGCGTGGATGTAGCTGATCTCCTTGAGCTTCAACGCCCCTTCCAGGGCCAGGGGGAACATCGCGCCGCGGCCGAGGTAGAGCACGTCCCGGGCCTTGGCGATCTCTTGCGCCACGGGCAGGATCCAGCCGTCGTCAAGAATGGCCTCGGCGATCAGTCGCGGCGCTTCCAGCAACACCCCGGCCAGGCGGGCCTCCTCGGCGGCGTCGATGCGACCCCGCTGGCGGGCCGCGGCGATGGCCAGGGCGGTGAGGGCGGCCACCTGCGAGGTGAAGGCCTTGGTGGAAGCCACGCCGATCTCGGGCCCAGCGTGGGTCGGGAAAACGACGTCGACCTCGCGCGCCATGGTGGACTCGGGGCTGTTGACCAGGGCGGCGGTCATGATCCCGCGGTCCTTGCACCAGCGCAGGGCCGCCAGGGTGTCGGCGGTCTCGCCCGACTGGGAAATGGCGAGGGCCAGGGCGCCGGGGCGCAGCGCCGGTTCGCGGTAGCGGAACTCCGAGGCGATCTCGACGTCGGTCGGCAGTCCGGCCAGGCTCTCGAAGAGGTACCGGGCGATCATGCCGGCGTAGGACGCGGTGCCGCAGGCGACGATCTGCAGCCGGTCGATTGCGCTGAAATCGACCCCGGGCGAGGAAACCGTGGAGGTGATCGGATCGATATAGGCCGACAGGGTGTGCTGGCAGGCGTCCGGCTGGTCATGGATTTCCTTCTCCATGAAGTGCCGGTAGTTGCCCTTTTCCACGAGGGCGCTCGCGGCTGGCACGACACGCATGGCCCGGTTCACCGAAACGCCGGCCCTGTCGAAGATTCGGGCCCGCTGGTGATCGATGGCGACGAAATCGCCATCGTCCAGATGGATGATGCGGTTGGTGAACGGTCCCAGCCCAAGGGCGTCGGTGCCGATGAACATCTCCCCCTGGCCTTCGCCGACGACCAGCGGACTGCCCCGGCGCGCGCCCATGACCTGGGAGTCCTCGCCCTGGATCAGCACCGCCAGGGCGTAGGCGCCCGACAACTGGTCCAGAGCGGCCTTGAACGCCGGCAGGGGCTCCAGGCCGCGCTCGAGTTCCCGGTCGATCAGATGGGCGACCACCTCGGTGTCGGTGTCGCTCTCGAAGCGGCGGCCCTGGCCGATCAACTGGGCCTTCAGGGCGGCGAAGTTCTCGATGATGCCGTTGTGGACCACGGCCACCCGTCCGGCGACCTGCGGGTGGGCGTTGCGGACGCTGGGTGCGCCGTGGGTGGCCCAGCGGGTGTGGCCAATACCGGTGGTGGCGGTCAGCGGATCCTCGATCAGCAGGGTCTCGAGGTTCCGCAGCTTACCCTCGGCCCGCCGCCGTTCGATGCGCCCGCCGACCAGGCCGGCGATCCCGGCGGAGTCATAGCCGCGGTATTCCAGACGCCTGAGGCTGTCGACGAGGCGCCCTGAGACCGGGGTCACGCCGACGATGCCGATGATGCCGCACATGCTTTTTCGTCAATCCCAAAAGGTGATGAGCTTCGTCCACCGCCTCGCCGCGCGGTCATGCCGCGTTCATGGGGCGCCGACGATACTTGTAGCCGGTCCGGTAAAGCGGGCCGCATAAATCTCGGTTTCGTATCATTTCCGCAACGGTGTAAATGGGGCCCATGAGCAAGCGCAGTTATTTCGGCACCGACGGCATCCGTGGTCAGGCCAACCAGTTCCCGATGACGCCCGAGGTCGCCCTGCGGGTCGGCATGGCGGCGGGCAAGCTGTTTCGAAGCGGCGGCGACCGTCGACATCTGGTTGTCATCGGCAAGGACACCCGCCTGTCCGGCTACATGATCGAACCGGCCCTTGTGGCCGGCTTCGCCAGCGTCGGCATGGACGTGCGGCTGTTCGGGCCCCTGCCGACTCCTGCTGTGGCGATGATGACCCGATCCATGCGCGCCGATCTGGGGGTGATGATCTCGGCCTCCCACAACAGTTTCGCCGACAACGGCATCAAGCTGTTCGGTCCTGACGGATACAAACTTTCCGACGAGATGGAACTGCGCATCGAGACGCTCATGGATGAGGGGCTGCAGGAAGGCCTGGCGGGGCCCAAGGATCTTGGCCGGGTGGTTCGCATGGACGAGGCCCAGGCCCGCTATGTGGAGATCGTCAAGGCCACCCTGCCGCGCACCCTCAGCCTGAGCGGTCTGCGGGTCGTGGTCGATTGCGCCAACGGCGCGTCCTACAAGGTCGCCCCCACGGCGCTCTATGAACTCGGCGCCGAGGTGATCCCGGTGGGGGTCGGACCCAACGGCTACAACATCAACGACGAGTGCGGATCCACTCATCCGGCCGCCATGGTGCGGGCCGTCAAGGAATACCGCGCCGATCTGGGTATCGCTCTCGATGGCGACGCCGACCGCCTTGTGATCTGCGACGAGAAGGGCCAGGTGATCGACGGCGACCAGATCATGGCCCTGATCGCCTCCGCCTGGGCGGCGCAGGGGCGGCTCAAGGGCGGCGGCGTGGTCGCCACGGTGATGTCGAATCTCGGCCTAGAGCGGTTTCTCCAGGCCAGGGGCCTGACCCTTGAGCGCACGGCCGTCGGCGATCGATATGTCATGCAACGCATGCGCGAGGGCGACTTCAACCTGGGCGGCGAGGCGTCGGGCCACATTATCCTGTCAGACTACTCCACCACCGGCGACGGTCTGATCGCCGCCCTGCAGGTGCTGGCAGAACTCGTGCGGACCGGCAGCCGGATGAGCGATCTCGCCCGCCAGTTCCAGCCGGCGCCCCAGAAGCTGGAGAACGTCCGGTTCGCCGCGGGACGGCCCCTCGAAAGCGACAAGGTCAAGGCCGCCATCGCCGAAGGCGAGGCCCGCCTGAACGGCGCTGGCCGCGTGCTGGTGCGCGCCTCCGGCACCGAGCGGCTGATCCGGGTGATGGCCGAGGGCGACGACGAGAAGCTGGTCGGCCAGGTGGTCGGTCAGATCGCCGAGGCCGTCAGGCTGGCGGCCCAACCCGCAGGCTGATCGCTCGCGATCGCGCCACTCGCCAGAACCATCGGCGGCACGGTTCACGGTTTGCGAACGTCGTTTCTCGCGGGCATGATCCCTCCGGCTTCCAATGGGGGAGATGCGCCATGTCCGATCCAGCCCTGACGCCCGCGATCACGGCCGCGCTGCGGGCGAATGAGCTGGGCGCCGCCAGCCCCTACCGGATCAGCTTCGCCTGCAAGGGTTCCAGCGGCGCCTCCTTCGGCGCCTTCCAGGGCGACACCGCCGTCAATCCCGCCGCCCTGGCGACCCTGCGGCGCGTGCTGGCGGCGGCGGCCATGCCGACGGATCAGGCGGGGCGGATCCTGGACGCCGTGCGCCTGCCCTGTCCGACGGACCCGCTAAGCCGGGCCGACGAGGCGGCGGTGAACGCGGCGCTGGACGCCCCGCAGGGTCGGGCCCTGGTCGACGCCCTTGACCAGAGGAGTCTGTCGGTGGTTCTGGCCGATCTGGACCTCGCCAACGCCGCGGCGGCCCGCGGGGGCAATTCCATCGACCCGGCTGGCCAACTCGCCATCTGTCTCTGGTGCAACATGTCCGGACCGCCAACCCTGCTGCTGACCTGGCTGGGAGGCGTCCCGGTCACGGAGTCCGGCGCGGTCGTCGCCGCCCCCGGCCGGCCGGTCAAGCTCGACGATATCCGGCGCTACCTGAACTGCACGCCGTTCTTCACGGCCCATCCGAACAACATGGCGCACTTTCTGCAGAGTGTGGCGGCCGGCGCCGCGCTGCTGCCGACTCCGGGCTAGCCGGCCGCGGGAGGGTCGCTACCAGACGATCTGTTGGAAGAACTCCACGGCGAAGTCGAACGCGGCCCGCGCCGGCGGAACGGCGATAAGATAGCAGGTCAGGGCCGCCGAGGCCGCCACTGATAGCAGCAGTCGCAGGGACGTATAGCGGCGCACGGTCAGCAGGCACAGGCCGTTCACTCCGGCGAAAAGGGCGATGGCTATCAGCAGGGCGAAGATTTGCGGCGCCAGCGAAGCCATCGGGACGCCGGTGTCGTTGAACAGGATCATGATCCCGATGATCGGCAGACCCAACGTCGAGACCAGGAAGCCGGCCGCCATGGTGATCAACAGCGACCCGGCGGCGATCCTGCCGACGCCGGTCGAGGGGGCTGGCGGCGGCGACGACACAGGCTAGCCGGCGGCCCGGGCCAGGCCGGCGTAGACCGTCATGGCCTCGTCGAGCGCCGTCGCGAGGCTGCTCGCCCAGGCGCTGGACGCCTCGCTGTTCCGCTGCAGCCCGTCCAGCGTGGCGCAGGCGCCGTCCAGCCGGCTGAGCAACGTCTCGGTGGAGGGGTCATTGTCCATGGCGGTGACATGCGCCCGGTTGAGGCTCATCTGTTCGAGCAGGAGGCGGCCGCGCAGGTCGGTGAGGGCGGTGATCAGGGCCCCGTCGGGCGCCGGGCTCTCGTAGAGGGCCTGCAGCATCGGATCGATCTGCGCCAGCCCACCGGCGAGCGCGGCGCTGATCGCCGCGCCGGCCGTCTCCAGAGTCAGCGCCATGGGGGTCTCCTCGGAAATCAGGGCGTCGGCGTTGCGGCCGACTTCAAGGCGGATCGGATGTTTGCGACCGCCCCGGTCAGGGCGGTGATCCCGTCAAGCGCCGCCTTGACCGTCATGCGGGGCTGGCGGAGCGAGGCGACCATCCTTCGGTGGGCCTCCGGCAGGGCGGTGAAATCGATCCTGGCGCCCGCGGCGTCATGCTCCGCCTGTATGGCCCCCAGCAGATGTCCGGTCAGGGCGATCCGCTCCTGGTCCTTGACGGCCGGGTCGAGCAGCCTCGCCTGGAGCCGGGCGACCGTCTCGCTGCGGGCCAGGATGATGTTTGTCTGCAGCAGGGTGGTTTCGGCCTGCAGTCGGACGGCGAGCGCGTCGATCGCTGGCTGTGTCGCTGCGGCGATCCGGGACAGAGCCTCGCGCCGCCGGTCAAGCCGCGACTGAGCCGCCAGCCCGGAGACGAGGCCCGTGACCGCCTCCACGCCCGGAACGCCCGCCAGGGCGAAGATGTCGCCAGCGCTTTTTCCAAGTGTGTTCAGCGCTGTCCGCTGGTCGGCGATATCCCTGGAGGCGGCCAGTCGCGCCATGGCCGACCCGTAGGCCGCCAGTTTGTCGGCGTCCGCGGCAAGTTTATCGCCCACGGCGTCGGTGTCGATCCGGTGGCCGTCGGCCATGATCACCGCCCGGCAGGTCCGGGCCTGATCCAGGGTTTCCCGGTGGACAAGGCAGTCCTGGGAGAACACCCGCCCATTGACCAGGGCGGCGGCGAGGGCCTGCTCCAGGAAGGCGGCCTGTTCGCCCGACCGCGCGCTGTCGAACGCCGTCCTGACGTCTGCCGTGGCGTTCGCCCAGGCCACCGGCGACGGATCATCGGCCACCGTGGCGCAGGCCTGCGTCAGAAGCGCCGCGGCGCAGATCAGGGTCAGTCGGCGCATCGGTGCGATCGCCCCTCCGGCCGGCCCCTCGCGGCGTTCCCGCCGGAGCCTTGCGACCATAGAACCATGGGGCCCGCCGGCGCTCAATGGCGACGGCAAGCCGTTTCAGATCTCCTGGTTGAACGCCCCGATTGTCGGCCACCGGCGTAGCCGCGGCTTGACCTCCCGATGGAAGAGATCGCGCATATCCTCGGCCGACCGGGTGCTTTCCACCACCACCACCAGTTCGGGTTTGTTGGAGGACGCCCGGACGAGCAGCCAGGAGCCGTCCTCCAGACCCACGCGGATACCGTTGATGGTCAGCACGCTGGCGATCCTGCGACCCAGGATCGTCTCTCCCCGGTCGGCCAGTTCCTGATAGGCGGCGATGATCTCCCGCAGCACGTCATACTTGATCTCGTCGGCGCAGCGGGGGCTCATGGTCAGTGAGGTGTAGGCCAAAGGCAGGGCCCGTTTCAGATCGCTGAGGCTCTTGCCGGGATTACGATTCAGCATGGCCAGGATCGCTGCGGCGGCCGTCAGGGCGCAGTCGTAGCCACGGCCGAGCGGTGTATTGAAGAAGAAGTGGCCCGACTTCTCGAACCCGGCCAGGGCGCCAATTTCGGCGGTCTTTCGCTTGATATAGCTGTGGCCGGTCTTCCAGTAGAGTGTGGAGGCGCCGTGCGCCTGCAGAACGGGGTCGGTAGCGTAGAGACCCGTCGACTTCACATCCACTACGAAGGTCGCTCCCGGGTGCAGCGGCGCCAGGTCCCGGGCCAGCATCAGCCCCATCTTGTCGGCGAAGATTTCCTCACCCTCGTCGTCCACCACTCCGCAGCGGTCGCCGTCGCCGTCGAAACCCAGCGCCAGGTCGGCGCCGTGCGCCTTGACCGAGGCCGCCATGGCCTGGAGCATCTCGGTGTCTTCCGGATTGGGGTTGTAGTTTGGGAAGGTCCAGTCGAGGTCGCACTCGACCGGGATGACCTCCGCGCCCATCCGTCGCAGGGCCTCCGGAGCGAAGACTCCGGCCGTGCCGTTGCCGCAGGCGCAGACGACCCTCAGAGGCCGCTCCAGCGAGCAACGGGCGGCGGCGTCGGCGATGTAGCGGTCGGCGACACCTTCCACGTGCGCCAGCGTTCCGCCCGGTCGGGGCTGCGCCTCGCTGGAAAACACCAGCGTCTTCAGCCGGCCGATTTCTTCAGGACCGAAGGTGAGCGGCGGCGAGACGCCCATCTTCACGCCGGTCCAGCCATTCTCGTTATGGCTGGCGGTGACCATCGCCACGCAGGGCGCCCGGAGGTCAAACTGGGCGAAATAAGCGGTGGGCGAGAGGGCCAGACCGATATCCAGCACCTCACAGCCGGCCTGCACGAGGCCCAGCGTCAGGGCCTGCTTCACCGACAAGGAGTAGGAGCGAAAGTCGTGGCCCACGACAATGCGCCGTTCACCGCATTCCTGGATGTAGGCGCCCAGACCCAACCCCAGAGCCTGAACCCCGAGAAGGTTGATCTCCGAACCGAGCAGCCATCGGGCGTCGTACTCTCGAAAGCCCGTGGCCTTGACCAGGGGTGCGTTCTCATACGCCACGGTTCCGGCGAGCAGGTCGGCGCGGGGCTTGGCGAGCATGGCGACGCGGGCCTTTCAGACGGAGCGTTCAACGACGTTTCGGAACCGGGAGGGCGGGACCGGGCGCCTGCGGCGAAGCCGTCTGCGCCTGACCGAAGGGCGGTGGGGATCGTTCGCCGAGACCCTGCGGCCAGACCAGCGCCAGGGCGATCATCAGCGCCGCGATCAGCCCCAGAAGCGGAAAGAACAGGCGGTCGCTCATGAGGCTGGAGTCTATACGGGCGCCGCCCCGCGGGCGCCACCGGACTTGACGCTTCGGGGCCTTGGTCCTAGCCCCGCGTCTCGTCCAATCGCAGGATCATCGATGTCCAGACTCGTCCTTCTTCGCCACGGCCAGAGCCGCTGGAACATTCAGCAGCGATTCACCGGCTGGGTGGATGTCGACCTGACGGAGAAGGGAGAGGCCGAAGCGCTGGCCGCCGGTCGCCTGATCAAGGCGCAAGGGCTGGACATCGATCTGGTCTACGCCTCGGTGTTGACACGGGCCATCCGCACGGCCGACCTCGCCCTCTGGACCGCAGACCAGCTTTGGGTGCCAATGATCAAGGACTGGCGGCTGAACGAACGTCACTACGGCGCCCTGACAGGCCTCGAACACGGACCGACCCGGGAAAAATACGGGGCCGAGCAGGTGCAGATCTGGCGGCGCTCGTTCGACGTGCCGCCGCCGCCGCTGGAGCCGGGCGGCGAATATGATTTCAGCCATGACCGACGCTACCAGGGCATTACGCCTCCGCCGAGCGAGAGTCTGAAGACCACTCTGGAGCGGGTGCTGCCCTATTGGACCGCCGAGATCGCCCCTCGTCTCGCCGCGGGACAGACCCTGCTGGTGGTCGCGCACGGCAATTCCCTGCGCTCGATCGTCAAGCACCTGTTCTCGGTTTCCGATGTGGATATCCCTGGGGTGGAGATTCCCACCGGAAATCCGCTGCTGATCAATCTGGACGAGGCCCTGAGGCCGGTTGCGGCGCGCTATCTCAACGCGGGAGCCGCCACCGCGCTGCCGCCGCTGCTCGCCGGCTGAGCGGGGCCATGACAAAAGGGGCGGAGCGTCGCCGCTCCGCCCCCGTCTGGTCGGTCCTTAGGCCTGCAGTCAGGCGGCCTTTTCACCCTCGATGAGCGGGGAGACCTTGGCGGTCGCCGTCGGCGCGCCGATTTCCACGCGACGGGGCTTCAGAGCTTCGGGCAGCTCGCGCTTCAGGGCGATCGACAGCAGCCCATTGGCCAGCTGGGCGTCCTGTACGACCACGTAGTCGGCCAATTGGAAGCGGCGTTCGAAGTTCCGCTCGGCCAGGCCGCGGTGCAGATAGCGCCGGGTCTCGTCGTTGGCGCCCTTGCGGCCCTGCACCGTGAGCAGATTTTCCTTCACCTCGATGGCGAGGTCCTCCGACTTGAAGCCGGCAACCGCGATCTCGATGCGATAGGCGTTCTCGCCGGTGCGCTCGATATTGTAGGGCGGATAGCCTGTGGCCGCCTCGGTGCTGGCCGAGTCGAGAAGGTCCGCCAACCGGTCGAAACCGACGACGGAGCGATAGAGGGGGGAGAGGTCGATCGTACGCATGTTCGGCATCCTTCTAGGATTGAAGCAAGGTTGCAGTGAATCGGATCGTTACGAGCCGGAGATGGCCTCGCGTTTGACCCGGAAGGCCCGGAAATCCAGCGCCTTCGATACATAGGTTGGCGCCGCCCGCCCCGCTTTCAAGGCCCCCCGAACGGCCGGGTCTGAACAATGTTCACTTGCCTCGTTTCCGGCCTCGGGTTACGGCCGTCTAGGCGCCAAAACACCATGGCGCCCCCACACAAGGAGACAAGAAAATCATGGCTACGCTCCAGGACCTGACTGATCGCGTCACCAAAGCCGTCGGCGCCGATTCCGGCCTCGGCAAGACTCTGAAGTTCAACCTCAAGGGTGACGGCGTTGTGTTCATCGACGGCGGCTCGGTCACCAATGAGGACAAGCCGGCCGACCTGACCATCACCATCTCGCTTGATGATCTGGTGGCCATGGGCGAAGGCAAGCTGGACGCCATGACCGCGGTCATGGGCGGCAAGATGCAACTCTCCGACATGGGCTTGGCCATGGGCCTGCAGGGCAAGATGACGGCCCTCTTCTCGAAGATGGCCTAAGAGGGACAGGCTTGGCTGAAGCCGCGCCTCTGGTCGGGACGGCTGAGGCGCCGGTCCCCGAAGGCGCGGCGGCCGAGTGGTTTCGCGGCGCGGATGGCGTTCGGCTTCGGGCGGCGCTGTTCGCGCCCGTCCGCGGCGCGCGCGGTTCGGTGGTGATCAGCGGTGGGCGCACGGAGCCGATCGAGAAATACTTCGAGGTCGCCGGACGGCTCACCGCCCGCGGATTCGTCGTACTGGTTCACGACTGGCGGGGCCAGGGCCTCGCCGACCGGCTGTTGCCGGACCGCAACCGGGGGCATGCCGTGGGTCACGGCGATTTCCTTTCCGACTACGCTATCCTGCTGAACGGCTTCGAGAGCCGTTTGCCGCGCCCGTGGATCGCCCTGGGCCATTCCATGGGCGGTTGCCTGACGCTGCTGGCGCTCGCCGAGGGCGAGACCCGGTTCGCCGGGGCCATTCTGTCGGCGCCGATGCTGGGGTTGCACACCGGGACCGTGCCGCGCCCGGTCGCGCGCCTCCTGGCTCGACTGCTGACTGGACTTGGACAGGGCGCCAGGCCGGTCCCGGGGCCACCTGCCGCCATCACGCCCTTCGAGATCAATGTGGTCACCCACGACCGGGCGCGATACGAGCGCAATGAGGCCCAGGTCCGCGCCTGTCCTGATCTCGCCCTGGGTTCGCCGACCTGGGGCTGGCTCGCGTTCGCCTTCTCGGCGATGGCCATTCTTGCGAGGGGCCCCGGCGTTCCGCGTATCGCCCACCCCGTGACGGTGGTCGCGGCTGGAGAAGATCTGATCGTCGACAACGCCGCCCTCAGAGCGGTTGCCGCACGCCTGGCCCAAGGCCGTTTCGCGGAGGTTTCTGGCGCCTATCACGAATTGCTGCAGGAGACGGATGACGTCCAGGCGGTGTTCTGGCGGGAATTCGACGATCTCGCCGGTCGCGTCGCTCCGGAGGCGCCGGCCTAGACCGGCTTGGCCTGCGCCGCCAGCGGCAGCAGGAGAGGCAGGACCGACTCGAGAAGCGCCTGATCGCCGGCCATCACGGCCGCCCCGCCCTGGCGGCCCATTGGCTGGCCAGACCAGTTGCTCAGCACGCCGCCCGCGCCGACGATGACCGGGATGGCGGCCTCGATATCCCAGCTCTTGAGGCCGGCCTCGACGACCATGTCGAGGCTGCCTGCGGCGACCATGGCGTAGGCATAGGCGTCGCAGCCAAAACGCACCAGGCGGGTGGCCGCCCGCACGCGCGCCCAGGCGTCCAGCTCCGCAGCGTTGAATGTGGCCACCGGATCGGTGGTGGCGACTATGGCCTGACCCAGGGGCGTTCCCTTCCGCGTCGCCAGCGGTCGGGAGCCGGTGGCGTGGATCAACCGCGAGCCGCCGGCGTGGCCGAGAAAGACTTCTCCGATATAGGGCTGTCCGATCGAGCCCAGAACGGGGGCGCCCTGGAATCGCAGGCCGATCAGGGTGGTCCAGACGGGCAGGCCGGCGATGAACGCGCGCGTGCCGTCGATGGGATCGAGCACCCACACGAACTCGGCGTTCGGCCGGTCCTCGCCATATTCCTCACCGATCACGCCGTGCTCCGGATAGTGCTCGGAAATCAGGAGCCGGATGGCGGCCTCGGCCCCGCGGTCGGCGGCGGTGACCGGGTCGAAGGCCCCTGGCCCCCCCTTGTCCTCGAGGCCGTTTTCCACGCGAAAGAGCGGCAGGATCACCTCGCCGGACGCCCGGTTCAGCTCAACCAGAAAGGCGTCGAGGCGGTCAAGGTGTGGCGGCTGGGTCATGGCCCGGCGTTTAGCGCATCAATGGCGGGTCCGCCAAGGCGCGCGGCGTTGCGTCGTCCCCACGCGCGAGACTATTGAGCCCATGGCCAAGTCCCGTTCGCCACTGATCCAGAGGTTCCTCTGGCGCCTGGAGGCCCTGGGTTTCGATGTGTTTACGATCTTGGCCCGCACGATCCCGATCGAGGTCTGGTCGGCGTTCGGCGGGGCGCTGTTCCGCACCCTGGGTCCGCTGTCATCGGCTCACCGGACCGCCCGGCGCAGCCTCCGTCTGGCGTTTCCCCAGATGGCCGATGCCGACGCGGTGGCCATCGTCCGGGACCAGTGGGAGAACTTCGGCCGCTACATCGCGGAGTTTCCGGTGCTCGACCGTCTTACCCCGGCCAGCGGCCGGGTCGACGTCAGCGCCGCAGCCCGCCTTGAGGAAATCGCAGCCACGGGCCGGCCCATGGTGTTCATCTCTGGCCATCTGTCGAACATGGAGGTCATGGCCGCCGCGATCGTCGATGCCGGCATCCCCTGCGAGATCACCTATCGCGCCGCCAACAACCCCTACGTGGACGCTCGGATCAAGAAGAGCCGGTTCCGCTATGGCGTTCGGATGTTTGCGCCCAAGGGGGCTGAGGGCGCGCGTGAACTGCTGGAGGGTCTCAGGGCCGGTCGCTCCATCGCCATGATGAACGACCAGCGCTACGATGCGGGCGTCGCCGCCCCGTTCTTCGGCCGACCGGTGATGACCAATCCCGCCGCCGTGCGCCTGGCGCTGCGGTTCGGCACGGCGATCCAGCCGCTGTCTATCCAGCGCCTGCCGGGGGTGCGCTTCCGTCTGGTCGCGCATGAGCCGATCCTGGTGGCCGACACCGGCGACCGGACGGCCGACATCGCCGCCGGGGTCGCCGCGGTCAACGCCTTCATCGAGGCCCGGGTCCGCGAGCGGCCGGGCGAGTGGTGGTGGCTGCACAAACGTTGGCCGCGGGAGGACTATGCGGCGCTCGCCACCCGCGGCCTCTGATCAGGGATTGAGCTGTTTCCAGCGGGCCAGGGCCTCGGCCGGCCCGGCGTAGGCTTCCTGCAGGACAGGATTCCAGTAGCGCAGGTCGTCGAGCGGGATTTTCCCGCCCGATACGGCGCAGATCACATAACGGCCGGGCCTGAGCACGGTCATCTCACCGT
Source organism: uncultured Caulobacteraceae bacterium (assembly GCA_903923135.1). Taxonomy (GTDB): domain Bacteria; phylum Pseudomonadota; class Alphaproteobacteria; order Caulobacterales; family Caulobacteraceae; genus Acaudatibacter; species Acaudatibacter lapponiensis. The sequence continues at coordinate 58,847 of CAIXWN010000066.1, forward strand.
CGCCATAGCGCACCACCGCCAGGTCGCCGGCGCCACCCAGATCCTTGTCGTAAGCATTCATGAGGCAGCCTTTAGCCTGAAAGCGTGTGTCAGAACAGTCGGCCCTGATCGGCCGACGGCGGTGCTGCCCTGCGGGGGTGGGCCGGCGATCCGGGCGAACCGTCAACGACCGCGCCGCGTTCGCCGTCATGGAAGACCAGTTTGACCGCCTCGCCGCTGTTCGCCATCGCGGCCGAGCGGATCAGATGGCCATCGGCGCGCTCCACCCGAGCGAACCCGCGACTGAGCGGCCTGTCCGGATCGAGGGAGAGGCGCAGCTTGTCCAGGCTGGCGAGGCGCTCCTCGGCCTGGACCAGATTCCGCCGGATCACGGGGTCGAGCCGCCGTGCGAGCGCCAGTAGGCCCTGCCGCCGGGTGTCGACGGCCAGGCCGAGCAGGCGGGGTCTGAGCGAGCCCGACTTGAAGGTGAGGTCATGACGGTGCGCGGCGACGTTGGCCGCCAGCGCCGCGCCCAGACGCCCGGCGGCCAGATCAAGCCGCTGGGTGGAGATCGCCAGAAGGTCCTGCAGCCGGGGCAGTCGCCCGGCTGAGGCGCCGAGGCGCGCGGCGCCAAGATCCATCATCCGCGCCCCGCAGCGGATCATGCGGCGTTCATAGTCCGCCAGGGTCGCGGCGAGGTCGGCAAAGACGGGCGTGACGATCTCGGCGGCGGCCGTGGGCGTCGGCGCCCTTCGGTCCGAGACAAAATCGATCAGGGTGGTGTCGGTCTCGTGACCCACCGCCGAGACGACCGGTATCGGACAGGCGGCCACCGACCGGGCCAGGGCCTCGTCGTTGAAGGGCCACAGGTCCTCGACCGAACCGCCGCCCCGGGCGACGATAATCAGATCCGGCCGTGGAATCCTGCCGCCAGGCGCCAGGGCTGCGAAGCCTTCCACCGCCGTCCGCACCTGGGCCGCCGCCTGGTCGCCCTGGACCACCACTGGCCATACCACCACCCGGCAGGGCCAGCGCGCCGCGATGCGGTGAAGGATATCGCGGATCACCGCGCCGGTGGGACTGGTGACCACGCCGATAACAGCGGGCAGGGCGGGCAGGGGCTGCTTGCGGGCGGCCTCGAACAGACCCTCGGCGGCCAGCCGGGCCTTCAGGCGCTCAAGCTGAGCCAGAAGGGCGCCGATTCCCGCCGGCTCCATGGTCTCTATGATGATCTGGTACTGAGAGCGGCCGGGGTAGGTGGTCACCTTGCCAGTGACGATGACCTCCAGCCCGGTCTGCGGACGCACCCCCAGTCCCCGCACCTGCCCCTTCCAGATCACCCCCATAATCGAGGACCTGTCGTCCTTGAGGTCCAGATACACGTGGCCATTGCCGTGGAATGTGACCTTCGACAGCTCGCCGCGCAGGCGGACAAAGCCGTACGCCTCCTCGATGGTCCGCTTCAGCGCAAAGGCCAGTTCCGAGACGCTGTAGGCCTGGGTGTTGGAGGTCTCGGCGGGCGGGGGTGACAGGTCGGTCATGTCCGGGACCTTACCTTCGCACTCCACCCTTGAGGAGAGTCAGCGGGTCAATATCGCCCACGCGCCGGCTGGCGCAGAACAGTCCGTCCGGAATGGATGGACTCAGACGTAGCGGCGAAGCGACCGCGCCAGTTCGGTCGAACCGGCCTTCTTCTTCGTCTGCTGGGGCTGATAGGCGATCCGGGCGTGGTCCAGACAGTAGGGGCCGTCCTCGTTGGAACGGCGGCCGCAGAAGCTGAACTCGTCGCTGGACGGGTCGCCGATCGGCCACTTGCACATGTGCGCGCCCAGGGTCAGCACCGTGGCGACGCCCCGTTCCTCGACGCGCGGAGCGGCCGGCAGCTGCGGCGCGGGGGCG
>CAIXWN010000067.1 GCA_903923135.1 uncultured Caulobacteraceae bacterium
CACCCGCGCCGTCGCCGCCGCCTTGGCCGTCTCCGCCAGGCCCGGGAAGACCAGTTCGAGAATCTGCGTCGGGGCGATGCGACCGCGGCCCACGGCCTGAAAGACCTCGGTTTCCGAGGGCGCCGCGAAACGGTCCAAGACCGGACGCAGCGATACGTCGGCGAGGGTCTTGCCCGCCCGGGCAAAGGTCTGTTCCAGCGCAACGCGACCAAGGCGCTGATACTCCTCTCGCTCGGACTGCCGCATGTGTCTGCGGATCGCGGAGCGCGCCCGGCCGGTGACGGTCAGGCTGCGCCAGTCCACGGGCGTGGAGGGTCTGGCGCCGCGAATGACCTCAACAACATCGCCGTTCGTCAGAATGGTGCGTAGCGGACGAAGCTCGCCATTGACCTTCACCCCCAGGCAGGTGTCACCGACGTCGGTATGCACAGCATAGGCGAAGTCCAGCGGCATGGCCCCGGTGGGCAGGCTGATCAACTTGCCTTTCGGGGTGAACACGAACACCTGGTCGAGAAACATTTCCAGTTTGGCGTGATCGAGCAGATCCTCTGCGTCGCCGCCCTGCTCAAGAACCTGGACTAGCTGACGGATGTTGACCAGGGGGTCGGACCCCCCGGCCTCCGCCGCGGATTCAGGGTCGAAAGCGTAGGTTTCGTTCTTGTAGCGCCAATGCGCGGCGACGCCTTGCTCGGCTACCCGATCCATCGCCTCTGTCCGGATCTGCATCTCGATACGCATGGCCCGGGGGCCGACGACCGTGGTGTGAATGGACCGGTAGTTGTTGCGTTTGGGAGTGGAGATGAAGTCCTTGAACCGCTCCGGGACACAGGGCCAGGCGCGATGAATGACCCCCAGGGCGCGATAGCAGTCATCCTCCGAGCCGACGATCACCCGAAAGCCATAGATGTCTGAAAGTTGGGCAAATCCAATGGATTTTCTCTGCAACTTTCTCCAGATCGAATAGGCGTTCTTCTCGCGTCCGGCGACCCGGCAGTCGACGCCGGCCGCAGCCAACTGCGTGGCGATCTCCTCGCTGGCCTGAGCGATTGCCCGCCCCTGCCCGGCCCTGAGCACCTCCAGCCGACGGAGAATCGCATCTCGCGCCTTCGGGTTGAGGTGGGTAAAGGCGAGTTCCTCAAGCTCCGTACAGATGCGGTGACAGCCGATCGAGCGCGCCAGCGGCGCGTAGATATCGAGCGTTTCGCGGGCGATACGTTCGCGTTTGGCCGGGCTCTTGATGAACTGCAGGGTCCGCATGTTATGCAGACGGTCAGCCAGCTTCACCAGCAGGACCCGGACATCCTTTGACACGGCGAGGATGAATTTGCGGAGATTCTCGGCTTGGCGCTTGTAGTCGGCCGTCGCCTCCAGTCGGGAGAGCTTCGTCACCCCCTCCACAAGCTCTCCGACCTCTTCGCCGAACAGCCGGTCGATCTCGGTGCGACTGACGTCGGTGTCCTCGATCACATCGTGCAGCAAGGCGGTGACGATGGTCGCCGTGTCGAGTCGGTAGTCCGTGAGGATCCCGGCCACCTCGATCGGATGAGCGAAATAGGGGTCGCCGGATGCACGCTTCTGAGAACCGTGCATGCGCACGGCGTAGACGTAGGCGCGGTTCAACAGGGCTTCGTCGGCGCTGGGGTCATAGGCGCGGACGCGATCAATCAGTTCATATTGGCGCAGGAACTTAGGCCCGGCCGCCTTGGGCTTGGCCGGAACGGTTTCCGACGAAGGGGCTGGTGAACCTGAGGAAGGCGGAACGGTGTGGACGCCCTCGAGGCTCAGTAGCGCTCCTCCTGGCCGCCGTCCCGGTCGCTCTGCAGCGCCCGGACGAGTTCCTGCTCGCTCATCTGTGCGTGGCTGGGGTCGGCCAGCAGGGCCAGGGTCTCGGCCTCTTCCTCGGCTTCCGAATGTTCATCGACACGCTGCAGGCTGGTGATCAGCGTCTCGCGGAGTTCGGAGGGATTGACCATGTCCTCCGCGATCTCGCGAAGAGCGACGACCGGGTTCTTGTCGTTGTCGCGGTCAAGCGTGAGCGGCGAACCCGCCGCAATGGCGCGCGCCCGGTTTGCCGCCAGCAGCACCAAGTTGAAACGGTTGGGAACCTTCAGAACGCAATCTTCGACAGTGACGCGGGCCATGAAATCTCACAGATGAGGGGATCAACCTCTGCTCATAGCCGCCGAGCGCCCATTTTGCAATGCGGCGCCGCCTTGTCAGTCGTTCTGAAGACCGGGGACCGGCCTGGCGTCAGGGCCGATGCAGGCGACTGCCGCCAGTGAGGCCGCGGTCTCACCGAGGCGGGGATGAACCCAACCCGGGGCGATCTCGGCCAGCGGCCCCATGACGAACCGTCGCTGGTGAGCGCGGGGATGGGGCAGCATCAGTCCGGCGACATCAAGGACGGTGCGGCCATGGGCGATGAGATCAAGGTCGAGCGTGCGTGCGGCGTTGGTCGACTCCCGCGTTCGACCGAAGGCCGATTCGACGCTCAGCAGGGCCGCCATGACCGACCGGGGGTCCATCGTTGTCTCGACAAGCACCACACCGTTGAGATAGGCCGGATCGGTCCGGTCAGGCCAGGCATGCGATCGCCACCACCGCGAAGCGCGACTTACCTGCAGTCCGACGCCGCTCAGTCGCTCTCGGGCGGCTTCCAGCAGGCCAGCACTTGTCGGATAGTCGCCCGGCAGGTTTGATCCCAGCGCGACGATGACGGCGTCATCGAAGAAATTCTGTCCATATTCTGACAAAGGATTGCTGTGACCTTTTACCCGACCGACCGCCTGGCGCTCTTTATCGACGGGGCCAACCTACACGCAGCCGCCAAGACCCTTGGATTTGACATCGACTTCAAACGGCTTCTGGACGAGTTCCGCAAGCGAGGACTGCTCATCCGCGCCTACTATTACACCACTCTTGTGGAGGAGCAGGACTATTCGCCGATCCGCCCGCTGGTGGACTGGCTCGACTATAATGGCTTCACCGTCGTGACCAAACCCGCCAGGGAGTACACCGACCGGGATGGTCGGAAACGTTTCCGCGGCGATATGGATATGGAACTGGCCGTGGACATGCTTGAGTTGTCGGCCAGGGCTGATCACGTGGTTCTGTTCTCCGGCGACAGCGATTTCGCCTATCTGGTCGCCGCGATGCAGCGGAGGGGTGTCAGGGTGACGGTCGTGTCGACCGTAAAGACCCAACCGCCCATGGCTTCCGATGATCTGCGCCGCCAGGCGGATTCCTTCGTCGACCTCGCCGACCTGGCCGATATCATTGGCAGGGCCCCGCGTGAACGTCTGCCGCGTTTCCTGCAGGAAACCCGTGAACCGGTGGACGATTGACCGACCCCCAGCGCCTGGCCCCCGGCGCGCCCGAGGCGCCGCGCGATTGCGCCCTTTGCCCGCGGTTGGCCGCCTATCGAGCGGAGAACCAGGCCGCGCATCCCGAATGGTTCAACGGACCTGCGCCCTCGTTCGGCGACCCCGAGGCCCGGATCCTGGTGGTGGGGCTCGCCCCGGGCCGGCAGGGCGCCAACCGGACCGGGCGACCTTTCACCGGCGATTTCGCCGGGGTGCTGCTCTACGAGACCCTGATCGCACAGGGCCTCGCTCGCGGACGTTACGAAGCCCGGCCGGACGACGGGCTGCAACTTGTAGACTGCATGATCACCAACGCGGTCCGGTGCGCGCCACCGGGCAACAAACCCCTGCCCGCCGAAGAGTCGGGCTGCCGCCCCTTCCTGGCGGCGCGGCTCGCCTCGCTGCCCCGGCTGAAGGTCATTGTCACCCTTGGCGACGTTGCGCGCCGGAACGTCATGCGCGCGCTCGGTTTGCCGGCCTCCGCCGGTGCGCCCGGCCACGGGGCGGAAACCCAGGCTGCCGGCTACAGACTGATCAACAGCTACCACTGCTCCAGGCTGAACACGAATACGGGGCGACTGACACCGCAGATGTTTGCCGAGGTGTTCCGCCGCGCCCGGAGCCTGGCGGGTTAGGCCCTGCGCCGGACTCCGCCGGCGAACCAGCGGCTGATGCTCATCGCGAGATCGAGAACCAGCACCAGCGGCGCCCCCGCCAGAAGCGGCAGACCGAACGGCGAGAAAAAGGCGATCAGGTCACCGAGTTTCTGCCGGCTGACGATCGGAGCCACCGCGTGCAGGCGAAATCCGGCCGCCGCGGCCAGCCCCATGCCCATGGCGAACAGCACAATCCAACTCAGATACGCCGCCACATAGGGGCCGACGGGATAGAGCGAGGGTTTGAAAAAGCGCACCACTGTCACCCTGACGGCCATAGCGCAGCCAAATGACCACAGGGTCCAGATCGCCCAAGTCAGCGGAAGTGGCACGTCACCTTCCTCATTCGCTCGTCTGCGCAAGCCCCTTGAGGGAATGCTACGCCTACATGAGGCTGTCGCCAACACACCCTTGGCCGCTCAGCCCTTGTCCCGCATCAGACGACCCTGTTCCCGTTTCCAGTCCCGATCGGCCACGGTCTGGCGCTTGTCCGGGGCGGATTTGCCCTTGGCGAGAGCGAGTTCGAGCTTCGCCAAGCCCTTTTCGTTCCAATAGAGCCGGGTTGGTATGATCGTGCGGCCGTCGCGTCGCACCGCACCGAGCAACTTGTCGATCTGGCGACGGTGCAACAGGAGGCGGCGGGGCCGCCGCGGTTCGTGGTTGAACCGATTGGCCGGGCCGTATTCGGGGATGTAGGCGTTGACGAGGGAGATCTCCCGACCGTCGGCGTTGGCGTAGGATTCGGCGATATTGGCCTTACCCAGGCGCAGAGACTTCACTTCTGAACCCGTAAGCGAAATGCCGGCCTCGAACGTCTCTTCGAGAAAATAGTCGAAACGGGCCCGGCGGTTCTCGGCGATGAGCTTGCCAGTCATGGTCCGACGCCCGCGTCCGCCATGGCCGCCAGAATTTCGGCGTGGTGGTTGTCGGCGCAGGGAGTGATCGGCAGCCTCGCGTCTTCGCCACAAAGGCCAAGGCGGGCGAGGGCGAACTTGGTCGGCGAGGGAGAGGCGTCGAGGAACAGAGCCTTGTGAAGGCGAACCAGTTTGTCCTGGGCGGCCAGGGCGGCCGGCCAGTCGCCGCCCATGCACGTGTTGAAGAACGAGGCGCACTGCGCCGGCGCGACGTTCGCCGTGACCGAGATGCACCCGTGGCCGCCATGGGCCATGTAGCCCAGCGCGCTGGGATCGTCGCCGCTGAGCATGATCCAGTCATCGCCACAGGTCAGGCGCTGGAAGCTGGCGCGCACCATGTCGCCGGTGGCGTCCTTGATCCCTACGACATTGGGCAAGCGGGCCAGACGGACAAGCGTCTCATTGGTGATATCCACGCTGGTGCGGGATGGCACATTATAAACGAATACAGGTAGATCTACAGCGTCGTTAATGGCTTCATAGTGACGGTAGAGACCAGCCTGGCTCGGCCGGTTATAGTAGGGCGTCACCACCAGGGCGGCGTCGGCTCCGGCGTCCCGGGCGTGCCGCACGAAATCGATGGCCTCGTCGGTCGCGTTCGACCCGGCGCCGGCGATGACGGGGACACGGCCAGCCACCACCTCCACACAGAGACTGACTACCCGCTTGTGTTCTTCATGACTGAGTGTCGAAGTCTCCCCCGTCGTGCCCACGGGGACGACGCCGTGGACCCCTCCGGCGATCTGCCGTTCGATCAGCGCGGCGAACGCGGTTTCGTCCACGCCGGCGGACGTGAAGGGAGTCACCAGCGCCGTGATCACGCCTTTGAAAGGATTTCGGTTCATGGAATGCAAAAAGCTGTGATCCTGCCGCGAAGTGTTGCGGTCTCGGTGAAGTGGCGGACAATAGAGCCTAGCATGCTGAATCGGCAACCTTGCGATTGCGGCTCCGCGATCGCTTCAGCGCGGAACGGATGAAAAACGGTTTGAACCTTGGCCCTGGATTTCGACGGACGACCGTGGCGTTCGGCTTGGCGGTTGCGTGCGCCGGCCTGGCGGCCGCTCAGGGACTGACAGGCGATTCGCCGCTGGCGGCGGTCGCCACCCCCGTGCGCAACGACACCCAAGCCGCGCTCAACGCCCTAGCAGCCGCCCGTTCCGGCGACGGCTCGCGCGTGCGTAACATCCTCGGTCAGACGACCGACCCCCTGGCCCGTAAGATCGCCCTTTGGGCTTTGGCCGACGCGACACCGGAGGTGATGTCCTGGGACCAGGCCGAAGAGGCGCGTCGGACACTCGCCGACTGGCCCAGGCCCAGCCGCCGTCAGGTCGCCGCAGAGAAGCTTGTCGACCGCTCCGGCATGCCGCCGACGGAGGTGATCGCCTGGTTCGGCCCGAAGGACCCCGTCACACCGCAGGGCGCGATGGCCCTTGCCGCGGCGCTTCGAGCGACCGGACAACCCGACGCCGCCGCCGTCGCCATCCGCAAGGCCTGGCGCACCCTGACGTTCGACGACTCCACCCAGGCGGCGATTCTCGCGCGCTTCAGCGACATCCTGACCCCGGCGGACCATATCGCGCGCGAAGATTTCCTCCTTTACGGTGCGCAGGGCGGGGCGGCGCAGGCGTTGCTGCCGCTGCTTCCGACCGACCAGCGCGCCGTCGCCCTGACCCGGATGGCCGTGAGGCGGGGCGATTCCGCCGCCTCATCGATGATCGCCGCCCTGCCAGTCGCCGACCAGACGAGCCCGGGTCTGGTGTACGAACGGGTGATGGCCTTGCGCGACCGCGGCGACATCACCGGTGCGCTGGCCCTTATCGGCTATCTCCCGGCCACCCTTCCCGACGAACACGCGGCCGAACGTCTTTGGAAACACGGATCACTCGTCGTCGACGCCCTTCAGGCGGGCGACGCAACCACCGCTTACCAGGTCGCCTCGCGGTCGGGTCTGACCACTGGTCCTGACGCCGCCAACGCCCAGTTCTACGCGGGGTGGATCGCCCTCTCCCGCATGCGAGACCCGCATCTCGCCGACGAACACTTCGCCAGACTCGAGGCGGCCGGGCCCTCCCCCCTCACCCAAAGTCGAGCCTTGTACTGGCGCGGTCGCGCCGCCGAGGCCGAGGGCGATCCGGTGGCGGCCCAGATCTTCTACGAACAGGCCGCGCGCTACTACACCACCTTCTACGGACAGTTGGCCGCCACCAAGGGCGGCAAGGCCGAACTGGTTCTCGGTCACGATCCGGAGATCGGCCCCGCAGACCGCGCGGCTTTCGAGGGGCGAGATGCGGTGAAGGCCACACGGCTTCTCGCCAGTCTGGGCAACACGGAAGGACTGCGCACCTTCGTCATCGGTCTGTCAGAATCCCTGCCGACGGCGGCCGACGAGGCCATGCTGGTCGATCTTGCCCTCGGCTACGGCGAACAGGAACTGTCCATGCGCGTCGTCCGCAATGCGGCGAAGCGAGGCTTCATATTGCCCGAACGCGGCTATCCGGTTCGACAGGCGCCCACCGGCGTCGAGACCGCCGAAGCCCCGCTGGTGCTCAGCATCACCCGCCAGGAGAGCAGCTTCGATCCGCGCGCCCGTTCCGGGGTGGGCGCCCGCGGCATGATGCAACTGATGCCAGCCACCGCCCAGAATGTCGCCCGACGTTCAGGCCTGGGATGGGGCAGCCTGGACGACCCCGACTACAATATGAAGGTCGGGTCGGTGTACCTGGGCCAGTTGGTCGGGCAGTTCAGCGGCTCCTACCTTATGGCGGCCGCGGCCTACAACGCCGGCCCAGCGCGGCCCACGCAATGGGCGGGCATATGCGGCGACCCGAGAGGGTCGTCCACCGATCCGCTCGACTTCATCGAATGCATACCGTTCTCGGAGACCCGCGACTACGTCATGCGGGTGCTGGAGGCTACGCAGGTCTACCGCGCGCGGCTCAACGGCGGCACGGCGCCGATGACTTTGTCCGTGGATCTGAAACGTGGGTCGTACGGCTTTCAGCCCATAGCCGCGACGTCTGCCGCCCTCCCGCCACTTTCGGTCGCCGTCACCCCACCGCCGGGTCCGGGCGGTCGCTGAACCCGCTGCGGGCGGCCACAACCGGGCCAAATCGCGTCGGCGTCAATTCCCCATCCACGCCGAACGCATCGCCAAGCACCTGCTGCGTGAGAACCTGCGCCGGCGGCCCCAGGGCGACCAGCCGCCCGCTTGCGAGCACCGCAACGCGGTCGCAGCTTCGCGCCGCAAGGGTCAGATCGTGCAGGGTGACCACAACGGCCGCCCCCCTTTCGGCCCGCCCGCGCAGTACGTCCATCACCCGGAACTGGGCGTCCGGATCAAGACCGGCGGCAGGTTCATCGGCCATCACCAGCGCCGAATCTGCGCAGATCAGGCGCGCCAGCAGCACCCTCGCCCTCTCGCCGCCCGACATGTCCAGAACGCCGCGCTCGGCTAGCCCCGACATGCCGACCTCGGCCAACGCATCCAGAGCCCGCCGTTTCGCCCGCACCGGCGCAATGTGGGGCAGACCGAGCGCCGCCAGGCGCCAGGCCGGCAGGTTCCAAGCCACCCGTCGGTCCTGCGGCAGGTAGGCGGCCAGCGCCGACCGAGCACTGGCGCTCAAGGTCTTGACGGGCCGTCCGCCGAGGCGAGCCTCTCCCGACCGGACGCCGATCAGACCGAGGGCCGCACGCAGCAGGGTCGTCTTGCCACCGCCGTTGGGGCCCAGAACGCCGAGCACCTCTCCCGACCCAACCGCGAAGGTAACCTCGCCGAACACCCTGGTCCCGCCCAGTTCGACGCCCAGACCGCTGACCTGCAGGACGGCCGTCACCCGCGCCAGCTCCGCGCCGCCCGCCATACCACCAGCGCGAACAGAGGCGCGCCGAACAGCGCTGTCACTACACCGAGCTTGAGCTCCTCCGAGGACGGAATCAGGCGCGCCGCGAGATCCGCGGCCACAAGCAGGGCGCCGCCGGCCAGGGCTGATGGCAGCATCGCCGCCGCCGGATCATCGGAAACCGACCGACGGACAAGGTGGGGGGCCGCGAGCCCGACGAACCCGATGACGCCCGCCATGGCCACCGCCGCCCCGGTCAGCATGGCTGTCCCGGCCACGGCCGCGGCCCTGAGCCTCGCCATCGGTAGCCCTGACATGGCTGCGGTCTCCTCCCCGAGAGTCAGCATGCGCAAACCACGTCCCGACCAGAAGCAGAGTGCGCCGCCGACCGTCGCCGGCGCCAGACCCACGGCGACGTCCGACCAGTCGCGGTTAGACACCGAGCCCATGAGCCAGGACAAGACCTCGGCCGTGGCCACAGGCGACGGCGAAAGGTTGAACACCAGGGCGGTGGCGGCGCCGCCCAGAGCCGACAGGGCCACCCCGAAAAGAATCAAGGTCTGGGGCTCGGCCAGTCGGATCGCCAGGATCGTGAGCAGTCCGCCAGCTGCCAGCGCTCCGCCAAGTGCGGCGCCCTCGATGGCTCCCACGGTGGCGCCCAGCCCCAGGGCGATGACCACGGAGGCGCCTAGGGCGGACACCGCCGAGACACCCAGAACACCGGGGTCGGCCAAAGGATTGCGCAGCAACCCCTGCATCACGGCGCCGGCAAGGCCGAGCGCCGCGCCCACCAACGCCGCCGCGGCGGTCCGCGGCGCGCGGATGCTCCACAGGATCTGAGCGGGCGCGGAAGCGGCGTCAGTGAACGCCAGACGGTACTGGTGCGTCGAGAGCGACGTCTCGCCCAGAGCCACCGCCGTGACGCAAAGAAGCGCCAACAGGCCCGCGAGACCAAGGCTCAGACGCATGGCGCGGTCGTTCCCGCCGGGGCCGTCCGGCAACGGGCCGCCCCGAGCTCAGCCCGACGGACCGGCCGCGCCGCAGCGGCAATCGCCGCGACGGCGTCGCCCGCAAACCAGGCCGGGCAACCCAACAGGGAACCGGGCAAGGAGACCAGGGTGCGCCCTGCCGTAAGCCGGTCCAGGGCGCCGTGCCGGCCGGGCCCCCAATGAGTCTGGTCAAGGCTGGCGCTGTCGAAGAAGCCCTCGACCACAGCACTCGGCGGATTCATCGCCAGACGCTCCAGGGAGACCTCATGATACCCCACCCCGCCGGCCAGGTTGCGAAGGCCCGCCGCGCGCAGGATCGCGTCAATCAGAGTGCCCGCCCCCGCCGTCGCACCGCCAGATGTGAGATAGAGCGCGCCGCGGCCCCGCCAGGCGCCGCGGCTGGCCGCCAGTTGGGCGTCCATGTGGCGCAGGATCGCCTCACCGTCACTGTCGCGCCCGAGCGCCGCGGCGACGGCGCGAACATTCCGGCGCACGCCGCCGAAATCGGAAGCCTCCTCGATCGACACGATCCGCACGCCCCGCCCGCTGAGCGTCGCCAGAAGCCCCGGATCACCGCCCCAGTAGCGGATGACCACCTGCGGACGCGCCGCCAGAACGGATTCTACGTCTGCCCGACGTGTCGGCAGGTTCACCGCCCTGGCGGCGAGCAGCGAGTCGCCGTTCCGCGCCCGCGGCGACAGACCCACGATGGCTGGCCGCGGACTCAGCGCTAGGACGTACTGGTCGGCGCATTGATCTAGGGACATCACCCGCGGAGCCGCCGCGGCAACGCCAGGGCGCGGCGACAGCAGGCCCAGCAGCAACGCGGCCCCGGCAATAACGGCCTGCGCCCGCACGGGCGTCAGTCGGCGATCAGGCCGAACAGCAGGCCGTCGATGAGCACCCGGGTGATCTCTGCGGGTGCGACCCAGTCGACGTTGGGTTTGGTGATCATCAGGGAAATCAGACCGTGGCACGAGGCCCATAGGGCCTGGTGAACCGTACGTGGATCGCCGATCCGAAGCCGCCCGTCGGCGGCGATTTCACGCACCACATCGGTAAACCGTTCGAAGCACTGGGCGCCCAGCTGGTGGGTCAGCTGCTGTTTTAGGTCTGACCCACCCAGCGGCGAGGCGCAGAACACCAGACGGTAGGCATTGGGGTTGCCAAGCGCAAACTCGACATAGGCGGTCAGCATCATCCGCACCCGTTCCACGGCGTCCACCGGGCGGGCTGAAATCTCGCTGTTCAGCGCCAGCAGCTGCTCCATCGCGGCGGTGCAGATTTCCAGCAGGATCTCGTCCTTGTCGCGGAAGTGCATGTACAGGCAGGTCGAAGAGACACCGACCTCGTCGGCGATCTTACGGATGGTGGCTCCCTCGTAGCCCTCGGCGACAAAGATCCGTTCAGCCGCGCGAAGAATCTCGGCGCGCCTAAGATGGCCATCCCCCTTGGCCTTGCGCGCCGATTTCGCCGGCCTATTCAGGATCTCGTTCACCGCAAATTGGTCCCTGGAGGTGTGCAAGTGCGGCAATAGAGGGAAAAATGCGCCGCGCCGCAAGGCGCCGTAAGCCCTATGCGGCAATCTTGACGGCATTCGAGGCCCGGACGGGGCATTTTCCGCCGCAACCTTGCCGCGAGGCCGCGAATCCCCCGGGTGGCCGGCTGGACGGGGCCGGCCTGGCAAAGGTAAGTCCGGTAGATGAAGCTTTCCGCCCAGACAGACGCGTCGCCGGTGATCGCCGTCCAACCGCATGTTCTGCGAACGACCGGCTGGAGCGACTACGCCCTGCTCGACAGTGGTCACGGACGCAAGCTGGAGCGGTACGGGGCCTGGACCGTCGTCCGGCCGGAGCCCCAGTGCCTGTGGGCGCCAGCCAGATCGGCTGGGGACTGGGACGCCGCCGATGCGCTGTTCGAGGCTGCTGACGACGAGGAGTCGGGCCGATGGAAGATGAGAGGCGATGTTCCGTCGTCATGGACGATGCGGTGGCGCGACGTGACGTTCAACGCTCGTCTGACGGCTTTCCGGCACCTCGCCCTGTTTCCGGAGCACGCGGCAAACTGGGAATGGCTGGTTGACCGGGTCCGCGCCCGCGGCAGCGGTTTCAGACTGCTCAATCTGTTCGGCTACACCGGCGTCGCCAGCCTGGCGGCCGCGGCCGCGGGCGCAACCGTCACCCATGTCGACGCCTCGAAAAAGGCTGTCGCGTGGGCCCGGGAAAACGCCGTTCTGTCCGGTCTGGATGCCGCTCCGGTACGATGGATCTGCGAGGACGCCCGGAAATACGTCCAGCGGGAAGTGCGCCGAGGGTCCCGCTACGACGGCGTGATCCTCGATCCACCAAAATATGGCCGCGGGCCCGCCGGCGAAGTCTGGCGCCTTTACGAGCACCTGCCGGAGTTGATGATGGGCTGCGCCAGCCTTCTGGACACCGACGCCTCGTTTCTCCTGCTCAACGCCTATTCGGAGCGCCTCTCCGGCCTGGCGCTCGCAGGGTTGCTGCACGATTCGCTCGGCCGCCGCGGCGGAGGGATCGACTGGGGCGAACTGGCCCTTATGGAATCCTCCGGTGACAGGGGTGTCGGCCTGTCGTTCTTCGGACGCTGGAGCGGGTCTTGAACACCCGGACGATCACCTCCCTGACCAATCCCACCGTGAAGGCCGTGCGGGCTTTGCACATGCGCAAGGCCCGCCAGGAAACAGGACTGTTCCTGGTCGAAGGGCTCAAGAGCGTCGCCGAGGCGGTCGCGCTCGGCCGCGCACCCCGCATCCTTCTGCACGGCGAAGCTGCGGCAGCTCACCCGCTGCTGCTGCGCGCCACCACGGTGGCTGCAGAAACTCTTGAGGTCAGTCCTGCGATTCTTGGCAAGATATCCCGTAAGGACAATCCTCAGACGGTGCTCGGCGTATTCGAGCAGGCCTTCGCCAGACTTGACGACCTCGACCCGACCGCCGCGGTCTGCTGGGTCGCGCTTGAATCGGTGCGGGATCCTGGCAATCTCGGCACGATCATCCGAACGGCTGACGCCGCCGGCTGCGGTGCGGTGATCCTGATTGGAGAATGCTGCGATCCGTATTCGGTCGAGGCCGTTCGGGCCACCATGGGGTCAATTTTTGCGACGTCGGTCGTCAAGACCTCGAAAACAGACTTTCTCACCTGGCGGCGACGCTGGCCCGGCGCCGTGGTCGGAACGCTGCTCTCGGCCCATGCGGACTTCCGAACGGCGGTCTACCGGCAACCCAACCTGATCGTCATGGGCAATGAACAGGCTGGATTGACCGCAGACCTGGCCGCGGCTTGCGATGTGACCGTCAAGATCCCCATGCGCGGCCGCGCCGACAGCCTGAACCTCGCCGTGGCCACCGGCGTCATGATCTATGCAGCAAGCTGATCCCGCGACGATCCGGTCAGAACCAGCCTCGAAGTTTGAACCAGACGATCGGTATCACGCCGCTCAGCACGATCACCGCCAGACCGTAGGGATAGCCGAGGGACCAGTTCAACTCCGGCATCATCTTGAAGTTCATCCCGTAGATGCTGGCCATCAGGGTCGGGGGGATTCCGACGATCGAGACGATGGTGAGGATCTTGAAGATGTCGTTCTGGGCGATGCCGATCATGCCGACGAGAGCGTCCAGCAGGAACTGGACCTTGTCGCTCAGGTGGGCCTCGTAGTCGTTCAGCGAGGCCACGTCCTGACGCAGACTGGCCAGCCGGGGGCCGAACCGACCGTCGTCCCAGTCGGCCGTCAGATCGCCGGTGAAGGCCAGAATGCGGCCGAGGCCAAGCAGCGCGTCGCGGGTGTTCGACGCGCGGTCGCCAAGCTGGCCCACGAGTTTCAGTTGATCGCGCAGGCGACTGTTCGTGTGAACGGCGGCTCCCTCGGCCATATCCCCGGGATTGAAGACGGCGCCGGACAGGTCGTTCAGCGAGGCGGCCAACCCTTCCAGGGCGTCGGCCATCCGATCCACCATCTCGTCGCAGAGACTGATGAACACCTCCAAGCTGCAACCGGGAGCGTCGGTGGGCGTATCGAACTGTGAGGCCACGGCGTCAAAAGCGCGGAGATTGCTGAATCTGATGGTGACGAGGGTCTGACGGGAAAGCACAAAGCCTACCGGCAGCAGCCCCCTGGGCAGGCTCCCCGCAAGCGCGATCATTGGCATGCTCATCGTCAGCACACCGTCGCGTTGGCGAAGCCGGCTGGACGACTCGATCTCGCTCAGCTGATCACGATCCGGCAGGCTCATGCCGGACAATTCCTTAGCCTCGATGCGTTCAGGCTCCGTCGCCTCCAGCAGGTCAAGCCAGAGACCGGGCTGCCCCTCCACGTCCAAGCGCTCCATGGGAAATCTTCGCAACACTGGCCGCCTCCCTGGGGATTGGCCACTCCGACGGCCGCACCGACAGACACCATAGTCCCCACCGCGCCTTCATCTCACCTTCCTGCACCGGAGACGAGCCGAGTACCTTTTCCCGGGCAGCGAAAGCACATCCCGCCGCCGGCGTCTGACGACGAGCGGGGTGGCGCATCCGGTCGCGATGCGGCAATCGAGAAGACTTGAGCGGTCCGGCTGACGTCGGGCAAGAATGCGGGAGTTCCCCTCAGCATGACCACGATCCTGGCCGTTCAGGCGCACCCCGACGACACCGAGACTCTCGCGGCCGGCGCCCTGACGTTGCTGGCCCGGGCCGGCCATACGATCATCCTGGCGACCTTGACCGCCGGCGAGTGCGGCTCGGTGGCGGACAATCCCGACGAAACGGCTAAGGTGCGCAAGGCCGAAGCCGCCCAGGCGGCCGCCATGATCGGAGCAACCTATGAGTGCGTCGGTCTGCCGGACCTCGGGGTGTTCAACGACGCCCCCGCGCGGAAGGCCGTAACGGAGCTTGTCCGGCTCGCGCGGCCCGCCATCGTCATCACCGCCTCGCCGTCCGACTATCATCCAGACCACGAAGCCACCAGCCTTCTGGCCCGGGACGCCTGCTTCGCCGCCTCGGCGCCGG
>CAIXWN010000068.1 GCA_903923135.1 uncultured Caulobacteraceae bacterium
GTTGCGCCCAGATAGGGCAGGCGGTGCGCCGCCGTAAAGGGGTTGGCGAGGCGGACGCTGCGGCATGTCGGCTCATGCGGCCGGCGCGATCCGCGCCGTGCCGGCGAGCTCGCGGCTCAGCTCGGCGCGCCCTTCAGATCAAAGACGCCCAGGGCGGCGCAGGCCGCGGCGGCGTCGCCGGCGACGCTGGCCCTCTGCTGGGCGATCAGGCCGCCGAGGGTCTCCTGACCCGCCAGCACGCAGAGCAGGTCGGCATGGGTCAGCGTCGCCTTGGAATCGGCGCCGTCGCCGTCGGTGGCCACCGATACGCCGTTGCGGACGTGCAGCCCGGCCGTGGGGGCATCGGTGAGCGCGAAGGCGATGTGATGATCGATCCCGGCGGCCCGCTGAGGATCGAGCAGCACGCGCAGCTGGTGCAGGCTTTCGCGCGGCGACGTCGCCGCCAGGGCGGGCGCGCGCACGCGGTGCTCGCGCAGGCGCGACAGGTCGGTCGAGCCGTCGAGATCACGGGCCCGGGTCAGGCACCAGTTGCGGATATTGGCCGCCGGGCTGCGATAGCCCACCTCCCTGAGCACATCCGCCAGCAGTTGCCGGTCGTCCGCCGTCGCGTCGGCGCGGCTGGCCAGCCATGTCGCCAGCTCCAGCGCCCAACGCAGGTCGACGGACGCCCGCGCAGCCTCCACCTGGCCTCGCACGACCGCCTCGCCGCCGAAGCCGGCCACCAGACGACCGGCCCTTTCAGTCGGCTCGAGGGGAAACAGCTTGCCCGGATCGCCGTCGAACCAGCCGCGCATGCCGGCGGCGATCTGGCGGACGTGGTGTTCGGCCACGCCATAGGTCTCGCTGGTCAGATAGTCGTCCGCGCAGGATGGCGGCAGCGCCACACTGTAGGCCAGTTGATCGGCGGTGAGGCCGCGGTTCAGCCCCCGCACCGTCTGGTCCCAGAGGAACTGGATGGCGTCGCGCGACCGGATCGCGCGACGCCGCACCTCCGCCGCGCCGCTGATCGGCGGACCGTGGGTTCCCACCAGGTGCTCCGCCCCCAGGCCGATGATGTGATCCATGCCCTTCACCAGGCCCTGGGGGTCGCGGTACTCCTCGCCCCGTATGGCGAAGATGTTGAACAGGGTCGGCCAGATCAGGTTCTGGACACAGACCCCGAGGTCGGGAAACCAAAGGGTGACGCTGTCGTCGGCGTCGGACGGGGCATGGGTGACCTCCACCCGCAGGCCGGCGATTGTCAGTCGCTCGCCTCCGGTCCAAGGTTCGGTCACCGGCGCGTGGCCCGGCGTGAACGGGGCGTGCCCGGCATTGCGGAACGACAGACCGAGACCGACGTTGACCAGGCCGTCAGGACCCTCCGCCGGCAGGCGCAAACCGAACTGGTGGACGATGCCGCTGGTATAGACGGGGCCAATCTCGCTGGTGACCCGGGCCAGGTTGTGCGCGATGCGCCCGTGGCCATAGACCGGAACCGGCCCGCCCGACTCGTCAAACACCGCCCGCGTTCCGCCCACATAGTGAAAATGGGTGCAGATGACCGCGACCACTGGCGAAGCGGTGTGGAGGCGCAGTTCGCGCAGGGCCGAGGCCATCTCCTCGACGCACTCGCCGGTGTCGATGGCGATGACGCCGCCAGGCCCCTCGACGAAGGTCTGGTTGGAGAGTCCGTTGCCCACCAGGCTCCAGACCCCCGGCCTCACGGCATAGAACCTCCGGACCAGCCTGTCGGACTGTTCGAGCGCGCGGCGGTGGGTTTTCTGGCCCCGCGGTCCGGTGACCACGACAGAGGGATCGGCATCGAAGCTCGGCATCGGCGGTTTTCTCGCAATGGGTCCGGCGCCGCCTCCGGCCCCGGGCGGCCTTGAACCGCCTGTGTCCCACCCGGCGAAGTCCGGCGCAACGGCGGGATGTCGAGCCGCCGGCCGATTCGACGCGCGGCCGTTGTCGCGGGCGCTCCAACCCGGGTAAACGGGATGCTCGTCGCGTCTGGCCAGGCGTCGCGGCGCTCGCGGCGCGGGCAGGGGACAGTCCGGGGGAGGCAAGACATGGCGCGCCAGAAGCTCGCAGGACCGCCTCGGGATGGCCGCCGACGTTTGCCGGCCGTGGGGAGCCTGTGCAGCGACCCGGCGGCCGCGGCGTTGACCACCCGCTTCGGAGCGACGGCGGTGACGGCGGCTCTGCGCGCCGTGGTGGCCGAGGCGCGCGACGCCCTGACGGTAGGCGGGGTGGATGCGCCGGCGCCAGAGATCCTGATCGCCCGCGCGGCGCACCGGCTTGAAGCGGGGGGGCGGGAGACCCTGTTCCGGCTCATCAACGCCACCGGCGTCGTCATTCACACCAATCTGGGTCGGGCGCCCCTGGCGCCCGAGGCGGTGGACGCCATGGCCGTCGTCGCCGGCTACGCCAGTCTGGAGTTCGACCTGGCGGGCGGGCGCCGGTCCTCGCGTCACGACCATCTGGACGGTCTGATCGCCGGGGTGACCGGCGCCGAGGCGGGCCTGGCGGTGAACAATGGCGCCGGCGGGGTTCTTCTGGCCCTCGCGGCGCTGGCGGCGGGAACGCCGGTCATTGTCTCGCGCGGCGAACTCATCGAGATCGGCGGGGGATTCCGCGTCCCCGACATCGTCGCCCAGAGCGGCGCGCGGCTGATCGAGGTGGGCGCCACCAACCGCACGCACCTTGGGGACTATACGGCGGCGCTCAGGCAGCACCCCGAGGCGCGGGTGATCCTGCGCACCCATCCCAGCAACTTCCGCATCACCGGGTTCACCGGCGCGCCGGCGCTGGCCGATCTGGCCGCGTTCGCCCACGATCACGGCCTGCTGCTGGTGGAAGACCTCGGCGGCGGCGCCCTGGTGGACCTGGAACCCTATGGCGTGACGGGCGAGCCCACCGTCCAGGAGAGTCTGCGCGCCGGCGTCGATTTGGTGATGTTCAGCGGCGACAAGCTGCTGGGCGGGCCCCAGGCGGGGGTCCTGGCCGGTCGACGCGCGCTTCTCGACCGTCTCATCGGTCATCCGCTCGCCCGGGCCCTGCGCCTGGACAAGCTGTCCCTGGCGGCGCTCGCGGCGACCCTGCGGCTGTACCGCGCGCCGTCCGATCCGACCGCGCGGGTGCCGGTCCTGCGGATGCTCACCCAGACCGTAGCGGTCATCCAGGCCCGGGCCGAGGCGCTGCTGTCGATGATCGCCGGACTCGACGGCGTCGACGGCGCCGTGGTGACCACCGACAGCTACGCGGGGGGAGGGGCCATGCCCATGCACGCCCTGCCCAGTCGCGCGGTCGCGCTGCGCGCCGCGGGGCTTTCCGCCGACGAACTGGCCTGGCGTCTGCGCACCGGCGGCGGCGTGGTGGGGCGGATCGAACGCGACCACCTGCTGCTGGACATGCGCACCGTCGACGACGGCGCTCTTCCGGCCCTGGCCGAGGCGATCAGACGGTCAGCGCCCGGATGACCGGGTCAAGCGCCGCGCGAGCCTTGTCGCGCATCTCCGCGTCGGTGGCGTCCTGAATCGGATGGTCCACCAGCACGTAGCGCGCGTCCCGCATGCCCAGCGCCTTGCGCTGAACCTCGGCGGCCTCGGCGAACTCGCTGGAGGCGATCGATACGGCGGGAAGCCCCTGGATCTCGAACCACACGGTGTCGTGCAGACTGCACGTCGTGCATGATCCTCAATCGGCCAGGGCTTCGACCAGAAAATCGCACTCGGCGGAGATCTTCAGCCGCAGATCGCCCGGGCAGGGCTTGGTGAAGGTCGGCTTCTCATAGCGTCTGACCTCCGCCTCGGGAAACCGGGCCGCCAGCAGGGAGGCCATTTCGTCCAGCAGCACATTGCCGCGCGGCTTGCGGATGTCGAGCAGGCCGATCACGCCGGAAATCGTTCCGGTGCGGGGGGTGGTCTGTCGTTCCACCGGCACGCGTTCATCGGTCGGGTCTAGAATCGTCGTCATCGACGGCCTCCGTGGGATGGCTGCAACGCTATCAGCATTCGATTTTCCGGGAAACGGAGGCTGACCCCATCGCTCCGGTCGCCCAGCCGTGGAAGGCGGCCGAGAACTTGCCGGCCTCCGAGCCAGCGACGACGATGTGGATGTGGTCGTGGCTGGCGAATTTCCCCACCGACGCATTGAGCTGGGCCTCTGTCATGCGCGCGGCGACCGCCAGGGGAATGCCGGCCCCGGAAATCGCGTTGGCCACCATCTCGCGCATGGGCCGGGCGGTGACGGCCTGGATCCGCTCGCGCAGCCGGGTCTTCGAATAGGGACCGGCGCTGGTGAGCGAGGTAAGGTGTTCGGGGCAGACCACCAGCAGGGCGTCAATGGCCGCCCGGCGGATCTTCGGCAGGAACAGGCCCTCCAGGCCCAGGCCCAGGGAGCCGGCCACCTGATCGGGCTCGCGGGATTCCTGGTCGACGATCTGCACGGGCCCGCTGGTCATGGCGAAGGCGGTCACCACCGAGTCCTCCGCCTTGAAGCCCCGTTCCACGTGCAGCGGCTCCCACGGCGAGCGTTCCTCCCACTCTGCGAAGCACATGGTGAATTTCATCGGCGTGCTGAGGGTCGAGCGATCAACGCCCCCGGGTCGGGCGCCCCCGAGGTTGCGGACGGTCAGTCTCAGGGCCCGGCCAATGGTCGCATTGGCCCGGTTGTCGGGACCCAGGGCGGCAAGCTTCATGTTCATGCCGATCCGCGACCGGATCGGACCGTTGACGATCAGCACCGGCGAGGCGCCCATGGTCGTGGCCCCCACGCCGTGCATGTTGAACGCATCGGTGCAGACCGCCTCGAGGGCGGCGATCACCACCGGCAGATATTCCGGCCGGCACCCCGCCATGACCGCATTGATGGCGACCTTCTCCACCGTCGCCGGCGCCAGGTTCGGCGGAACGATCGCGACCACGGCCTGCGGCGACCGGTGGGTTCCGCGCAGCATGCGCAGCACCCGTTCGGCCGTCGGCGGGACCAGGGGCAGGCCGTCGCTGAAGCCCTGGTCGAACATGAACTCGGCGATGTCGTCGGCGCTGGCGATCTCGATCCGCCGGGCGCGGATCGGGCTGTCCTGGGCCTCCGCCTGGAGGCGGTCGTTGATGTCAGGGTCCAGGTGCTTCGAGCCACAGCCGGGCTGCCAGGGCGGAAGGGCCGGCCAGTCCACCGGCGCGGCCCCCGCGCCCAGATCGGCGGCGAAATCCCGCGCCAGGTCTTCCCACTCCTGGCGGACGAAGCCCTCGGTCCGCGCGAGCATCCGTCCCAGGGCGTCGGTCCGGAACAGCGCCGGGACAATCTCGAAGTCCCAGGCGAAGGCGGTCTTGCAGGCGCTGTCGTCCAGGAACGGCAGGGTGAGGCCGTGGCGGTCGCGCAGGATCGCATTGCCGTCGGCCGACTGGCCGAGGACCCAGACGTCGGCGGCCTCGCCCCAGGTCTGATGGAACGCCTCCAGGATCGGCGCCGCCAGGTTGCAGGTGTGGCAGTCCTCCTTGAGAAAACAGATCAGGGCGGGCCGGCCGGTGGGAAACCGCCGGGCGCCGCCAGCGAGGTCGACCAGCGAAAAGGCGGGCAGGGGCGCGTTCATGGATCGGTCCTCACCTTCGCCTCCGGCGCCGTCACCGGGCCTGTCCTGTCCGGCGGGCGGAGGTGGATGGGAATCGAACCCACCACACGCCTTTTGGACGTGTCACTGGTTTTGAAGACCAGGGAAGCCACCAGACTCCTGTCACCTCCATCCCGCCGGAACACTAGGCCGGAACCTGGCCGGACGCGACGGCGTTTTTAGGAGTCGTTCGCACCCGGGCCCGCGCCGCCGGCCAGTCGCCCGGCGACACGGCGGACGTCGCCCTCGCGGCGGGTGACGCCTAGGGAGTCGAAATGCTCCAGCAGGGGCACGATGAACTTGCGGCTGGTGGCCAGCGTCGCCCGGGCCTCGCCGGTGGTGAACGCCGCTCCGCCCGGGAAGGCGGCGTCCAGGATCCCCAGGCTCACGGCCATGGCCTCGGCATGGAACACCACCGTCTGGCGCAGGGCGACGTTGCGCAGGGCGACCGCCCGTCCGCTCTCGACGAGCAGGTCCAGCAGGTCGCGATCCTCTCCATCCGGTCCGGTCAGCCGGGCGGGATCGGGCGGGGTCGCGCCGCCGGCCCTCAGGTCGGCCTCGATCGCCTCGCAGCGCGCCAGCTTCGCGGCGGGGAGGGCCGCGAACGGGTCGTGAGCGGGCAGGGCGACCAGGCTCCCGTCCAGGCGGATGGCGCCATCGACGGCCAGGGCGCGTTCCACGTGGCCGACGATCTCCCGCGGGGCCAGCCGCGCCAGGGCGCTGCGGATGGCGCCGACCGCCACCGCTGGCCGGGCCGGCGCCCGCCTGTGCGCGTCGGTCAGTTCGGCGACATAGGCGGCGCGGGCCCCCGCGACCGCCTCCCTGGCCGCCAGACCATCGGCGTCGAGCGCCTCGAAACCGTCGGCCAGCCGGCGCCGGACCTCAGCCTCGGACCGCCTGGCCAGCCGCGACACCTCGGCGACGGACACGACCCCGGCCTGGCTCCCGGCCAGGGCGTCGGCGATCCGCCGTTCGTCACCGGCCAGGGCGGCCTCCAGAACGCCCTGGCGGGCGGCGGCCTTGCCACGCAGGGGCGCCGCGACGGGATCCAGGATCAGGGCGCCGCCCACGGTGGCGGCCGGAGACAGCCGGCGCAGGACCGCGCGCTGTCCGGCGAAGGCGATCACCAGCGCCGGAAACTGCAACTGGGCCAGGCCGCGCTCGCCGGGCGCGAGGGCGCGCCGCCCGATCAGCCGCACGGTCGCCACGTCCCGGCCGGCGCCCCACAGCACCCGAAGCTCATCCATGTGTTTCAGCGCGCCCGGCGCGTCCGGCGACACCTCGATCACGGCGTCGACCTGCATTGCCGCCCGGAAGGCGTCCGCCCCGCAGAGCACGTCGCCGGCCCTGACGTCCTGCGCCGAGACGCCCCGCAGGCTGACGGCGACCCGCCCGCCCGGCTCGGCGCCGTCGACCTCGACGCCGTGGATCTGGATCTGCCTCAGGCCCACCCTGCGTCCCGAGGGCTGCAGCACCGCCTCGCCGCCCGACCTCAGCGCGCCCCCCTGCAGCGTGCCGGTGACCACGGCCCCGGCGCCGGCCAGGGTGAACACCCGGTCGATCGGCAGGAAGGCCCCGGCCAGCGCCACGGGCGGGGCGCCGGCCTGTTGCAGGTCCGCCACGGCCTGGTGGATCGCCGCGAGGCCCTGTCCGGTCACCGCCGAGCAGAACACGATCGGCGCCCCGGCCAGGGGGCCGCCGGCCAGCCTGGCCGCCACCTCGGCGCGGACGGCGTGTTCATCGCCCTCAGGCAGCCGGTCGGCCTTGGTCACCGCGACGACGCCCGATCCCAGCCCCAGCAGGCCGGCGATCTGCAGATGCTCCCGGGTCTGGCGGCCAAAGCCCTCGACGGCCGACACCACCAGCAGCATCGCCCGGGCGCCGGTGACGCCGGCGACCATGGCGCGGATGAAGTCCTCGTGCCCCGGGGCGTCGATGAAATCGACCGGCCCGCCGTCATACTCCCGCCAGGCGAACCCCAGCGCGATGGACATCCCCCGGGCCGCCTCTTCCGGCAGCCGGTCGGTCTCGATGCCGGTCAGCGCGCGCACCAGGGCCGTCTTGCCGTGGTTGACATGGCCGATGACGGCCATGGCCAGGGGCCCTGTCATTCCGGAGTCTCCTTCACCGCGGAGGATAGGGCGCTGGAGGCCGAAGGGTAAGATGGCCGTCCGCGGCCGGCTTTGCCGCGAAGTGGTTTCGGGGCCGAAACCTTGCGGACACATGGCCCGGCTATCCGGCGACCCGGAGATCGTCTGCGCTGGGAGGCCGCGATGATCCCTGACCCCTATCATGTCGAGGCCGGCGCCGGGCGGTTCCGCCGGGACGGCCAGCTTGGTCTTCTCATCGGGCTGTGTATCGGTCTCGCTGCGGGCGGCGTGATCGCCGCCTTCCTCTGGGGCGTCGCCTGAACCCGCGGTCGGCCGCTGACAGCACCCGGCCGGACGGTTAGGCTGACGACGCCGGCCCGGCCTTAGGAAGGCCCTGTTGAGACGCCGGACGCCGATGCGCCGGCGGTCCGCTGCGCAGGGAGACCGCGACCATGCTCAATGTCGCCATCGTCGGCTGCGGCCGGATCGCCGACCTGCACGCGGCGGGGTACCGGGGCCTGGCCGATGCGCGCATCTACGCGGTCTGCGACAGCGATCCCGAGACCGCCGCGCGACGACAGGCCGAGTGGGGCGCGCAGAAGGCCTACGCCCGCTTCGCGGACCTGCTCGCCGACCCGGAGGTGCAGGCGCTGGAAATCCTCACCCCCCAGACCCTGCACGAACCGATGGTCCTGGCCGCCGCCAGGGCCGGCAAGCACGTCGCCCTGCAGAAGCCGATGACGACAGACCTGGCCGGCGCGCGGCGGATGATCCTGGCGATGCGCGCCGCGGGCCTGGTGTTCCGCGTCACCGACAACTACCTGTTCTATCCGCCGTTGGTCGCCCTGCGCGAGCTCATCCGCTCGGGCGACCTGGGCGCGGTGACCAGTCTGCGCATCAAGTTTCTCAGCGGCGGCTCGGGCGGCTGGGACGTGCCGGCGTCCAGCTGGGCGTGGCGCATGCGCGAGCGGGACGAGGGCCGCGGCCTGCAGACCTTCGACCACGGCCACCACCTCTGGGCCACGGCCATCCATCTGCTGGGCCCCGTCGAGAAGGTCAGCGCCTGGATCGACAGCGTCGACGGTGTCGTCGACTGCCCGGCTACGGTCATGTGGAAGTACGCCGGCAGGCCCTGTTACGGCCTGTGCGAATACGTCCATGCCCCGGACGTTCGCGTCCCCTCGCTCTACTACGCCAATGACGAGGCGTTCGAGGTCAGCGGCAGTCGCGGCGTCGCGGTCGTGCGGCGCTGCACGGGGAACATCGACGAAGGCCCGCCGCTGAGCCTGTTCACCTCCGGCGGATGGCGGCATTTTCCGGATATCCCGTCGGACTGGCAGGAGGGCTTCACCGGCGCCACGCGCAACTTCATCGACGCCATCAACGGCAGGGACGCCCCCCGGCTGACGGGTGAGGACGCCTGGGAGGTGCTGCGTCTGTCCCTGGCCATCCAGAAATCGGCGCGCCGGCGACGCGAGGTCTGGCTCGAGGAGATGGACTCGCCCGTCCCGGCGCTGGCGCGGTGGCGACGGCGCCGGGCGGAACGTCCCGGCGTCGGCGCGCCCGCGGGCCGGGAGCGGTCCGCCGGCGGACTGTTCGGCGGCGCGGGCCGCCACGCCGGTCAGGCGGGCGATCTGACGCGCGCCCTCGTCGGGCGGTTCGATGCGTCCAGGGCCGAGGGCTGGTCCACGGTGATCGGCCTGCGCCTGCTGGCCGACGGCGGCGCGCCCGAGACCCTCTTCGGCCTGCATGTGGCGGAGGGGCGGGCCTCGCTCACCGAGGGGGCGCTGCCCGACGACGCGGTCCTCACCATCAGCCTTCCCGCCGGCGCCTGGGCCGCCATTCTCCTGAAAAAGCAGCGCCTCGAGACGGTTTTCCTGCGGGGAAAACTGAAGGCGGAGGGCCGGGTCGAGGACGGCCTGAAGCTGCGCTCCGCCTTCGGCCTGTGACCGACCCGGCGATCGACGATCGCCGGGCCCGCGTCGTCGGCGTCAGAACCGGTACTTGAGGCCGAACACGATCGAGTACAGCGAGTTGGTGTCGATGGTGGGCGTCGCGGCGTTGGCGGCGTTCACCGTGGTGTAGCTGTAGCGGTAGGAGGCGCAGACCGGGCTGCCCGAACCGGAGGCCTTGCCGGTGGCGTCGGCGCACTGGACGTTGACGATCGGCACGCCGGCGCGGCTGTTGCCGTACTCCTTCACCACGCCCCAGTTGTGGTCGATCAGATTGCCGATGTTGGCGATGTCGAGGGTGGCGATCAGCTTGTGGCCGCGGATCGGCGTCGGGATGTCCTGTTCGAACTGCAGGTCGAAGCGGGCGACGTCGGGATTGTGGCCGGCGCCCCTGGGCACGATCCCGCCCTGCGGAATGTTGAAGAACTTGACCAGCTGGGTGAAGCTGGTGAGGCTCTTCTGGTCGGCGAAGAACACCGTCGCGCCCTTGCTGTCGGTGAACTGCAGCGGGTTGCCGGCGGTGGGCGACGACAGGTTGGGCACGTAGAGCAGGGCGTCGTCGCGCGAGACGCCGAACGTCGGGTTGCGGTTGCCGGCCGGGTCGGTGAACAGGAAGTTGATCGGCCGGCCAGAGCGGTATTCGCCGAACAGGGTGACGCGGCTCAGCCAGCCGGGCTTGGGCTCGACGGCGTAGCTCAGGTTGACCTTGATCGCCCGGTTGATCTGGTTGTTGAGCCGCCCGGTGGCCGCCCCGTTGGGATCGGTGTTGAAGGTCTGGTCGGCGTAGTAGTTTCCGCTGGTGCTGTTGCCGCCCTCGGTTGTGCCGAATTCCGAGATGCCGACCAGCCCCGTGCCCCGCTGCAGCACATACGACAGGCTGCCGTCCAGGCCGCGCCAGCGCTTGGCGACGGTGAAGGCGACCGTGGTCGAATAGTTGGCGGTGTTGGGATTGTAGGCCTGGATGTCGCCGTTGAGGCCCAGGTTGACCAGGTCGGGGTTGGTCGACACCGGCAGGCCCAGGGCCGTCCGCTGGGCGGCGCTGATGTTGAGGCCGTCATAGCGCAGGCGGCCGTCCGGGGTCAGCAGCTGGGTCCCGTTCTGGGTCAGCAGCCGGGCCCGCAGATCGCGGAAGGCGATGGCGTCCTCCGAGCGGGTCAGCACCCCGTCCACGCGCCAGTCGAAGCCGAGTTGGCGGGTCTGGAACGCCACATTGGCCTTCCAGTCGGACGGGAGCCTGAAGTCCGGCGCCAGGGAGTTGGTGTAGGCGGTCCGCCGGTTGACGCTGTCGAGGTTCAGCAGAGCGATGGCCGCGGCGGCCGGCTGGCTGGCGACCGTGCCGTCGGCCTTGTTCAGGTTGAGGATCGCCGCGCCCAGGGCCGGATCGACGATGGTGGAGGTGTTGACGTCGATGAAGCTGCCGTCCGCCTGGCGGCGGATGTTGATGGCGTTGGTGGCCGCTCCGGTGTTGGCGCCGAAGCTGTTGGTGATGAACACGTCGGGAATGCCACCCGACACCAGGCCGAAGCCGCCGCTGAGCTGGAAGTCCGGCTGACGCCAGGTGGCCGAAACCCGGGGCATCAGCACGCTCAGGCCGCCGTAGGTCTGCTGGTTGCTGAAGCCGTAGCGGCCGGCGAAATTGGCGTTGGCCAGGGGCGTGGAGCTGGTGCCGTAGATGTCGTAGCGCAGACCGTAGTTCAGGGTCAGGTCCCGGGTCACGTCCATGGTGTCCTGGGCGAACAGCGTATGGACCTGATAGTTCAATTGCGCCGCAGCGTCCGTCGCGGTTCCCGAGAAGGCGTTGCCGAACGCCAGCTGGTTGGCCTTGCCGGCCGCGAAATCGCTCACCGAGTCGAAGTAGTAGACGCCGTTGGCCTGCTGGACGAACAGGTCGTAGATCTTGATGCCCTTGTACTGATAGCCGAACTTCAGCAGGTGATTGTCGCCGATCCGGTAGTTGGCGGTGATCTCGGCGGCCAGGTCGCTGGTGTTGAGCACATTGGCCTGGCGGAACTGGTCCGGGCCGAACGAGATCGACGGCACGCCGGAGCTGCAGCTGAAGGTGGCGCCGGCGTCGAGGGGATCGCCGCAGATGGTGAACTGCGAGAAGCCCTGGCCCTCGGGCGGAGTCTGGCCCCGCTTGTAGTCGCGATAGGACACCCGCGCCTCGGTGGACAGCCGGTCCGTCCAGCGGGAGTTCAGCTGGCCGCTGAAGTTGTTCTCGGTTTCCGGCTGGGCGTAGGTGTTGGTGTCGAGGAAGATGCCCGTCGGCCCGCTCGAGCGGGCCTTTTCCACCGACGAGAAGGCGCCGCGCCAGGTGACGAACAGGTGCTGGCCTTCGGCGATGTTCCAGTCGATCCGGGCCGAGGCCTTCTCGTCGATGATCGGGAATGTGCGCGAGACCACGCCCGGGGTCAGCTTGGTGGAGGCCGCATAGCCGTTCCAGCCGCTGATGGCCGTGGCGATGTCCGCCGCCGTGGCGCCCGGGCCGGTGGAGATCCCCGGGATCGGGCTGAACGTGGTGGCGAAGCCCTGGCCGAGCGGGCCGGCGGCGGTGAGGTCGATGCTGTCGTAGCGCTCGTAGGACACGGCGAAGAACACCTTGTCCTTGATGATCGGGCCCGACAGGAAGCCGCCCTCGTTGGATTCGTGGATCTTGTTGACCACTTTTCGCGTGCCCGGCGCCGGGCCGACGAGGTTGCCGGTGGCGTCGACGGTGACCGTGGTGAACGGCAGTTGCGTGCCCACCCAGCGGCCGGTGCGCGCGAAGCCGAAGCCTTCGCCGTGGAAGCTGTTGCCGCCGGCCTTGGTGATCACATTGAGCGCGCCGCCGGTGAAGTCGCCTTCCTCCACGTCGAACGGCGCATCCTGCACCGCCACCTGCTCGATGGCCGCCAGGGAGATCGGACCGCGGTTGGTCGACAGTCCCCCGGTGTTGAGGCCGAAGTCGTCCTGGCTGCGCACCCCGTCGATGGTGATGCGGTTGGTTCGCGGCAGGGAGCCGGCGATGTACAGGCCCCCGGTGGGGCCGGTGCCGCGGGTGACGAAGTCGAGATCGGCCAGGGGGTCGCGGCGGCCGACGTCGCGCAGGTCGCGTTTGGGCGTGACCACGGCCTCGATGGCCTGGGCGCGGATGGTCGTGCGCGAGCCGACGTCGGCGACCAGGGCCTTCGAGGTCTTGGGCGCCGTCACGGTCACCTCGGAGACGCGGTTGGTCTCGGGCAGGGTCAGTGTAACGCGCTCCGACGAGGCGACGCTGAGGTAGAGACTGTCGATCGAACGGGTCTCGTGGCCCGCGGCGTCCGCCGACACCGCGTAGGGTCCGCCAACCTGAAGGCCGCGCAGGTCGAACCGGCCGCTGTTGTCGGCCTTCGCCGTCACCTTCGCGCCGCTGGGCTGGAAGACCACCGTCACCGAGGCGTCGCCGAGAGGCTTGCCTTTTTCGTCGACCACCGAGCCCTGGATGGCGGCCGTGGTCTGCTGGGCGTAGACCGCCACGGGGCTTATCGCCGCGGCCACGGCGCCGGCGGCCACCGCCGCGGACAGACGGATCCTGAATGTCATTGTCAAATCCCCGTTTTGACCGTTGTTGTGAATCGGTCGTTTCTGACCGCACATATGACGGCAATGTGGGAAGGTTTTTTGTAACCAACGCGACAGTTTTGTTACGTTGCTGATTGGCGACGATTTTGGCGCCTCCCGGATGGGCGCGGATCATCTGTGCGGTGACGTTTCCGCCCGTCCGCCGGGCGGATGGCCCACCCCGCTGACGGTCGCCGCCGCCACGGGACCGGATGATGCAGAGGACCTGCCGATGAAACCTCCCGCGCGTCGCGCCGTACTCGCCGTCGGCGGCGGCGCGGCCGCCCTGGCCGCGGTCTCGCTCTGGCCCCACCCAGAGATCGCCGGCGGCCATCCGCCCTATTTCGCCCGCCTGTCCGGCGCCTTGAGGCGGGCCGGCGTGGCCGAACCCACCCTGGTCATCGATCGTTCGCGGCTGGCCGCCAATATCGCCGCGGTGGTCGGCGCCCTGAGCCCGACTCCGCTGGCCCTGCGCCTGGTCACCAAGTCTCTCCAGGCGCCGGCCCTGCTGCGGGCGGTCATGCAAGGCGCCCGGACCAGCCGCCTGATGGCCTTCAATTCGATCATGCTCGAGACCCTGGCCCGGGACTTCGCCGGCTCCGATGTCCTCCTCGGCCGCCCGCTGCCCGCCGTCCTGCTCGACCAGTTCCTGCGCCGCCACGCCGCCGACAGCACGCCGGCCGCGCACCCCCAGTGGCTGGTCGACAGCCCCCGGCGCCTGGCCCAGTACGCCGCCGTCGCCCGCGCCCGCGCCGAGCCGATCCGCGTCAACCTCGAGATCGACGTCGGTCTCCACCGCGGCGGTCTGCCGGACGCCCGGGCGGTCTCGGAGGTTCTCGCCCTGGCCAGGACCGAGCCCCTGGTCACCGTCACCGGCCTGATGGGCTACGACGCCCAGGTCGAGGGCGTGCCGTTCGGCGACGCCGAACTCGCCCGGGTGAAGCGCCGCTACGCCCAGGCCAACGCGGCCCTCGTCGCCGCCCTGGGCCCCGATCCGGCGCGCACCCTCAACACCGCCGGCAGCCCCACCTATCGCCTGCATCTCGATGACCGGGTGGCCAATGAGGTCGCCATCGGCTCGGGCTTCGTCAAGCCGTCCCATTTCGACCTCGACACCCTCGCGACCCATGTTCCGGCGGCCTTCATCGCCGCGCCGGTCCTCAAGCGCATGGACCAGGCGCTCATCCCCACCGCGGAGGGGGCGGCCGGCCTGCTCAACGCCCTCGATCCGAACAGCCGGCGGGGCTACTTCGCCTATGGCTACGGCGACGCCGACCCGGTCTCGCCGCCCGGCGTGCGCTTCAGCCGCCTCTACGGCGACCGCGCCATGCTCACCTCATCGGCCAGGGTCGACCTCAGGGAGGACGATTTCCTGTTCTTCCGCCCCGCCGAGAGCGAGGGTGTCTTCCTGCAGTACGGCGACCTGGCGGTCTACGACGGCGGCGAGATCGTCGAACGCTGGCCGACATTTCCCGTGCAGGCGTGAGGGCGGCGGCCAGGGTTCAGCCAGTGGGTTTTCACCAACGCGTCCGGTTCTGACGGAAGCCGCTTTGGCGGACGGAAAGGCCGTCATGGGCCTGGCCCCTCGCTGCAGCTCCAGATCGGATTGAAACTCTTGGGCTGCCGCCTTTCCAGCGTCGCAAAGGCTCTCCGAGCCGGTTGGTGACTCGATAATGACGATCGCGCCCGCGAACCGTCCGCCGGTGAACCCGCGAGCATCGAATGGAGGAATTCCCATTCCCTACGGCAACTTCCCCGTCGGCGGCGCGGGAATCTACGGGGCGACCGAGGCGGCAGTGAACTTCCTGTCGGAATCGCGCCGCGCGGAATCGCAGGGACGCATCAAAGTCACCACCATCAAGCCCACGGGCGTGCCGGGCACCGGTCTGGGCGGCGACATCGTCAATCCCGCCGCCATCGTGGGCATCCTCGGCCAAAACGCCCAACCCTATCTGGCGACCATGAGGGCCATGGCGGCCGGCGAGCTCGGCGCGGACAGGACCGATCCGGACAGCATCGGCTATTGTGCCCGGGGCACGGCCTACATCGCCTACGCGGTGATCCATGCCATCGCCCAGCCGTGGGGCGTGTCCATCGGCGACATCACCGTGCGGGCGTCAGGGGACGGCTACATCCTCTGACGCCGCTCGGGTCCCATCAGGCAAGGCCGCGAGGGGAGGCGGCGGATCGCCGCGCGACCCGACTCGCCGCGCCGAGCCCGCCCAGACCCATCAGCATCAAAACCCAGGTCGCCGGTTCGGGCACGGCGGAGGTCGTCGGCGCGAAGGCCGACCCGATGCGAGAAGTGTTGGGGGTCACCATCGGAGCCACGCCTGTCGCGAAGTTGCCGCTGCCCACCGCAGTGAACGCGGTCAACTCGCCGCCGACGACGATCGACTTGGGGGAAAGCGAACCCAGGGTTACGGCCAGGCCCTCGTCGCCGATACCGCTGAACGTTAGTAGACTGTTGTTGTTGAAGCTCACCAGTCCCCCCGCCAGGATGGAATCGCTGAGACCGCCGCTCGATCCGTAGCCTTGGAACACGCCGCCCAGGAAACTGCCCGAAAGGAGGTCGGCGCCGTTCTGCACCTTATACGCGCCGACGGTCTTGGTCGGCCCGCTGTAGGTGAAGCCGAAGCTCCCGTCGAAGCTGGCCAGGTCGATCGGCCCAAAGGCTATCGCCCCAGTCTCGGTGGCGTTCAGGCTCCAGGTGGCCTTCAGGTTGCCCAGAGCCGCCGCGCCCGGAACCTTGTAAGCGAACACCACCGGCGCCGAAGCCGTCAGGTTCAGGCCGCTGAGCGCGATGTTGGAGGTGTTACCGCTGGGGCGGAAGGTGGCAATCGTAGCTGCCTTGGCGCCGCCGGCAGACAGCACGGTCAGGCAGGCGGCCAGCGCCGCGGTCACCGGGAGCAATAGCCGGCGGTGCGACCGCGCGCCGTCCGCGCGTCGTCGAACTCGCAGAGCGCCGCCGACGCCGGCGAAGCCCGCCAGCAGCAGCGACCAGGCGCGCGGTTCCGGCACAGTGACTGGCGGCGGCGAGACGGTGTTCGCCGAGAACGAGCCGGACGCGCTTGCGGAAAAATCGTTGAGCCGTCCGGACGAGACCGTGGTCGAAGGGGCGAGCGAGGACAGCGCCAGCCCGAGCCCCTGGTCCGCCGTCGGATCGAAGGCGAGCAGGGGGTTGTTGTTGAAGCTCACCAGACCGCCCGCGGACACCGAGTCCGTCACGGTGGCCGTCGTGCCGTAGCCCGCGAACACCGCCCCCAAGAACGTTCCGGACAGGAGGTCGTCGCCGGTATGGACCGTGTAGCCGCCGGCGCTCACGGTCGGTCCAGAGTAGGTCAGGGCGAACGAGCCGTCGAACGAGCCGAGAGCGATGGGCCCGAAGGCGACGGCTCCGGTTTCGGTCGCGGTCAGGGTCCACTGGGCGGCGAGGTCGCCGAGGGGCGCGAGACCGGCCGTCGTATAGTCGAACACCACGGGGGTGCTGGCGGACAGGGTCAAGCCGCTGAGGGCGACATTCACACCTGCGTCGGTGGGGTTGAAGACCGCGAAAGTGTCCGCGCTTGCCCCCTCGGCCGACAAGCCTCCGACGCCAAGCGCGATCGCCGCGCTGAGCACACGTGTTCTGAACGTCATCAGACACCCCAAGGAAAGCATGAGAATGAGGGTCGAGGGTCCTACGGATCAAACATGTTGTAAACCGATTTTCGCCGTTTTTTGATCGCAAATTCCCCTTGAAGCGCCTCACCCACCTCAGGCCGCCTGCGATTTTCCCTCGGTGGTCCCAAGGTAAGCGGGCCAAATACCTGGGCGAGTGGGGTTGGTGGGGACTCGGGTTTGTGATTCACCCTGGGGATGCCGCCTCCGCGCTCTGGATCGGTTGATGGTTTTTCCCTGACAGGGCCTCGGCGGGTCGCTGAGACGCTGTTGGCCGAGGTGGAGCGGCTGCGGGTTGAGGTTGGTGATCCAAAGCTTGTCGTGTTGGCCGGGGACGCCAAGATTTTGGAGCAGGCCGAGGAGATTGCGCGGCTGAAGGGTCTTCCGCCTCGGCCGAAGTTCCCGAGCAAAGGGGATGACCTCGGCCACTACACAACACCCCTATGACGCCGCCGGATCGGCGCGGCGGGGAGGTTGGCGATAAACCCCCTTAGACTATCGGCGGGGATGAGCGTGCGTCCGCCGCATTGGCGAGCTTCAATTTGTCCTTCAGCGATAAGGGCATAGAGCCGAGTTCTGCCGATCCCGCATGCGTCGCATGCCTCTCGGATTCCGTAGGCCAGAACGGTGCTTGCGTTCATATGGTCGACCTTGAACAGTTGCGAACTGTTCAGGATATGTTCTGCTTCGTCAAAAAGGGGAAGGGGCATCGCGGCAAAATCGCGCAGCCTCTCACAGGAAATGTATAACCCTGTGGACGAACGTCTTTAGCCGTTCAAAAACCGAGGGTTGGGCCAATATACTAGGACGCTTGGGCGGCCCCGAACTCGCGCAGGCCTGACACGTTCCCGGTCCTGACAGGCAGCGCGCAAAAGCGCGCCCACTGTTCCATCAGGCGGACCCGCTTGGCAAAGAGATCGCCGCGCGCGTAGGCGGCCTCGGTCTTGTCTGCGAGGCTGTGGGCCAAGGCAGCTTCGGCCACCTCCCGTTGCGTGCCGGTTGCCTCGCCGACCCAATCCCTGAACGTCGACCGGAAGCCGTGAACCGTGAGATCGGCCCGCTTCATGCGGCGCAGGACCATCGTCATCGCCATGATCGAAAGGGGCCGCCCAGGCTGGGCACCGGGAAAGACGAAGGCTTCGGCCGAGTCCACCAGCCGGAGGTCCACCATCGCCCTGAGAACCGCCAGCGCGGGTTCGGACAACGGCACCCGATGCTCCTTACCAGCCTTCATTCTCGCAGCTGGGACGGTCCAAACCTTCGATGCAAGATCAACCTCGCCCCAGCGGGCGCCCAGAACCTCTCCAGACCGCGCGGCCGTGAGGATGAGGAAGTGTAGCGCCTTGGCTGCAATGCCCTCCTGGGCCCTCAGGAGGGGCAGGAGAGCCCCAATCTCGGGCCAGGGGAGGGCGGCATGGTGAACCACCGGCGCAACCTTGCCGCGCGCCGGTAGGAGGTTCGCCAAGTGGCCCCGCCAGCGTGCGGGGTTCTCGCCCCGCCGCCACTCTCGCGCCGTCGCGTAGTCCAGCACGCTTTCGACGCGGCCCCGCACGCGGGTCGCGGTCTCAGGCTTCACCCGCCAGATCGGTTCAAGAGCGGCCAGGACGTGCTCTGTGCCGACCTCGCCGACCGGCAGATCGCCGAAATGAGGATGGGCGTAGGTGTCGAGCGTGTTGCGCCACTGCATTCGATGCTTCGGGTTGCGCCACGAGGCTTCGTGCGCATCTAGCAGGCTGTTGAAAATATCAGTCGCGCAGGGCGACGAAGCCTGAATCGTCGCTGTTGTGGATGAAGATATGCCCAACGAGGCGGCCTCCGGTCGCTATCCAAGCCCATGATCGGGCTTGTCTTTCTCCGTGCCGTCCGGTCGGGGCGTGAGCCGCCCAAGGGAGATTGTTGAATAATTTCAATCCTCTTTTCGGCACTGTGCCTTGGGAAGAGGGTTTTGCCGGGAAGGGGATGTGACCCTGTCCAATGAAAATTGCTGGCCATCGGGCCGCGCGGATGATAGGTTACATGTAACCTAATTGGAGAGTTCGCTATGGCGTCGGCATCAA
>CAIXWN010000069.1 GCA_903923135.1 uncultured Caulobacteraceae bacterium
AGATCCAGTTCCTCGATGAAGGCTTCCACCACCCGAACCGGGTTATCCTCGGTCACGTAATCGTCGAGCGCGGCAGGTAAAAGCGACGACTGCTGTCGGTCGCTGCCCTCGACGAAACGCCCCATGACCGGCCCTCCGAAACCGAGCCGATTCTAGCAAAAGCAGGAGCGTTTTTACACAGCCTGGACCCTAAGCCGAAGTCTGGAGAGTCAGCTTTCTGCCGGGCGCCCCGGGCTAGTAGGATGTGAGTAAATCGGAATCGGCCTACCCCACCTACCAATTCAGGCCGCCATCGCCTCGATCTGCAAAGTGTCGAGCGTGAAGGAGCCATCAGGCTCGATCTCAAAATAGGCCGCCGTCCCGGAAGTGGATTGTTGCTGAAGTGATCGGATGGCGATCCGATGGGCTTCTGACGTTTGTATGCGAGCGACCCAGGTCGAAAAGTCCATGCGGAGTCGACGCGTCTCGAATTTCCGTACGCTAAAGCCGGCACGCGCAAGCTCAACTTGCCACTGTATCGTAGTATAGTCACGGACGTGTGAAGGATCTCGAAGCAGTTCGACAGCCTGGAGGTGCGTATCGAGCGTCGCCTGCGCCGGCGAGACGACATCTATAAAGATTGCGGTCGCACCGATCTGCAAGGTCCGACGCGCCTCGCGCAGGCCCGCCTCCAGGTCACGCCAGTGGTGCGCGGAAAAGCGACACGCCAGAAAGTCGAACGCTTCAGCCTCGAACGGCATGTCCTCAGCCGCGGCCACGCAAGTCTCGATATTCGCCAATCCTCGGTCACGAGCGGCGCTGGCGACAGCGGCTATCATCTCCGCCGACAGGTCTAGGGCGACGACGGAACTGGCGTGGAGCGCCAGTCGATAGGCGACGTGACCACCGCCCGCCCCCAGGTCGAGCGCCCGTTTTGGAGCCACTCTGCGGGCCAGCGACTCCAGCGCATCGAGATCCTCGCCTACAGCGTGGACGGTGCTTTGCACATAGGCGGCGGCGCGGGGACCAAACTGATCTTGAACAACGTCATCGTGTGAACGGGGCATGGGCGTTTCTCCTGGACCCCACAATGCGGCTTCGATAGCCTATTACAATGAACTATCTTATCCTATTATCTACACGCATATGTTAGGCGCGGAACAGCGGCACCTGCTCGGCCAGTTCATTCGCTCCCACCGTGAGCGGTTGGTGCCGAGCGCACAAACACGCAGGCGCCGGACGCCGGGCCTTCGCCGCGAGGAACTGGCGGCGCTGGCCGGTATCGGGGTGACCTGGTGTGCGTGGATCGAGCAGGGCCGTGATGTCCGCGCTTCTCCGGAGGCCTTGGCGAGGCTGGCGTTGGCGCTTTCGCTGACGCCGGCCGAACGGAGCTATTTGTTCGAGTTGGCCGGGCGCCGCGATCCTGACGCCCCGCCTTCGCAACCCATGTCCGAGTCGCCGCCCTCCGTTCGGGCGGTGATCGACGCTTTGGAGATCCCTGCATATGGTTTGGACAGGCTGTGGAACGCTAGTTGCTGGAACAAGGCGGCCGAGAACCTCTTCGCTGGATGGCTCGAAAATGGTCAGCAGAAAAACCTGCTACGCTACGCGTTCACGGCGCCATCGGCGCGCGCCTTGCTTCCTGACTGGGAACATCGCGTTCTGCGCCTATTGGCGGAGTTCCGCGCCGACTATGGCCGCCTTCTCAACGATGCGGCGATGGTAGCATTCGTTGATCAGATGAAACGAGAATCCGATCTCTTCGTCCGCGCCTGGGCTTCGCAGTCCGTCATCGTGAGGGAGGGTGGCACACGGACATTCCTGCATCCGACCGATGGCCCGCTCGTCTTTGATCAGCACACCTACATCCCGGCGGAGCGCCCGGACTACAAGCTGGTGATGCTCTTCCCGAGCACCGACCGACAGCCTTGAACCGATCTGCGGTCGAAAGATTCCGGGCGAAGTCAGAGTTTGGTCCCCTCCAGGGTCAGCTTTCTGCGCGGATGCGTACGATGGGATGCTGTCCCTCACTCGGGTTTTTGGCTCCGACGACGACAATGCCTCGCTGGACCACTGTCGAATACTCTTGGGTGCCAAATCGGACGATCGGCTTTATCACTTCAACGACCTGCAGGTTTTCTGTGCTGTCACCTGCTATGGTCGCGTCTAGATCAGTCCGGCTTCCGTCAGACCCTGAACTGGGTCCTCACCGAATTTCGACATGCTACGCCCCGTCGTTGGCGCGCCTGCCTTATAGCACCACCTCGATCAGACTCAGCCCCTTGCGGCTCATGGCGTCGGCGAACGGGTCCTCGAAGGCCTCCAGGGTCTCGGCGCGGCTGGCCTCGACGCCCAGGCCGGTGGCGATCCTGACGAAATCCAGCTCGGGGAGCGCTAACGACCTCAAAATCCGTGCTTGGCATTTGACCTGACAGCCCCGGGCCATCCCCACCGCCTAACGATCACTCATTTCCCGCCGGTGCATTTGCCCTGAACCTGCCCGACGGATCGCAACATCACACCGATTCACCACTTGCAGCGCGGCGGCCAGTCACAGATGACAGTCTTCCCTGCCGCACCACAGCTGGGTAGGTCTTGTCGATGAGCTTCATCATCCTTCTGGGCGCGCTCATCACCGCCCTCACCATGATCCCCGTCGTCATGCAGCTGCGCGATCAGCCGCGCGGCCTGATCGTCGTCTTCTTCGCGGAGACCTGGGAGCGGTTCTCCTATTACGGCATGCGGGCGCTGCTCATTTTCTACCTCACCCAGCACTTCCTCTTCGACGACAAGGTCGCGGCCGGCCGCTACGGCGCCTATACGACCCTGGTCGCCCTGATGCCCCTGGTCGGTGGGATCATCGCCGACCGCATCCTGGGCGTGCGCAAGGCGGTGGCGTTCGGCTGCCTGCTGTTGGTGGCCGGCCATCTGACCATGGCCATGGAGGGGCGTCCGGCTCAGAATATTCTGACCACCCAGGGCCACACCTATGCCGTCCAGACCGAGGGTCGAGCGTCGACCCGCCAGGTTCGACTGGAGGTGGACGGCAAGCCCTACGCCTTCAAGTCGAAACCAGACGGCGGCATCGACATCCTGGGCCTGCCGGCGGGCGCTTCGATTCCGGCGCACCTGGCCAAGGCCGACTACCAGATCAGCGTCATCGGCCGCGACGCAACGCACGCCAACCTGTTGTTCCTGGCGCTGTCGCTGATCGTCATGGGTGTGGCCTTCCTGAAGACCGCGCCTCTGGTGGCTCAGATGTATGGCCGGGACGACCCGCGGCGCGCAGGCGGCTTCACCCTCTACTATTATGGCGTCAACCTCGGGGCCTTCTGGGCCGGCATCCTTTGCGGATGGCTGGGCGAGTCCATTGGCTGGTGGGCCGGATTCGGCGCGGCGGCAGTCGGGATGACCGCCGGCTATCTGGTCTTCGTGCTGGGCAAGCCGCTGCTCGACGGCGTTGGCGAACCCCCCGATCCGGCGCGCCTGGCCAAGAAGGTCGTCGGCCCGATCAGCCGTGAGCACCTGATCTACGCCGCCGCGCTGCTCGGCGTGGGCGGCGTCAACCTGCTGATGCGCCAAGGCGCGGTGGTGGGCGGGGCGCTGTCGTTGGTCACGGTTGCGGCGCTGATCTATCTGGGCCTGTACATGGCGCGCAATTGCACACCGGTCGAACGCCGCCGGATCGGTCTGGCCTTCGTGCTGATGTTGGGCTCGGTGGTGTTCTGGACCTTGTTCGAACAAGCCGGCAGCTCATTGAGTCTTTTCGCCGATCGGAACACCAACCTGACGATCCTGGCCTCGCCGATCCGGTTCTCACTGTTTGGCCACGCCGTCTTCCTGGGGTCCAAGGCCATGCTCGCCGCGGCCCATCTGACGGCCGATCAGGTCTGGTGGGTCGATATGACCATGACATCGGCTCAGACCCAGTCGATCAACCCTGGCTTCATCCTGATCGGCGCGCCGATTTTTGCAGCGCTTTGGGCCTTTCTCGGCCGCCGGCGGGCCGACCCGCCGCCGATGTTCAAGTTCGGCATCGCCCTGCTGCAGGTCGGCGCCGGGTTCTTGTTCCTGGTCTGGGGCGCGCAGTTCGCAGACGCGGAGTACCGACTGCCGCTCTACTTCCTGGTGGGCGCCTACCTGCTGCACACGACCGGAGAGCTCTGTCTGTCGCCCGTCGGCCTGGCGGTGGTCAGCCGGTTGTCCCCGGCCGCCCTGGTGGCCACCATGCTCGCCATGTGGTCACTGTCATCGTCTTGGGCGCGATTCATCGGTGGCCGGATCGCCGCCATGGCGTCCAGCGACACCCTCGGCGGCCAGGTGCTGGACCCGGCCGCCGCGCTGCACAGCGCGCTCCAGGTCTTCACCTGGATCGGCGCGGCCGGCATGGCGTTCGGCGTGGTGTTTCTCGCAATCGGCCCGTTCCTCCGGCGTTGGGGGGAAGATGCGGACGAAGGCGACGCAGCCGCCGGACCGCCTGAGCCGGAAGGGGTGCTGAACGGCTAGGGCAGCATGGTCGACGGTGGTGTCACCATGGCAGGACTCCGGAAGCCGGTGGCCCCCCGAGCGCATGTTCTCCTATGTCGTCCCACAAGGATGGGGCGCGATGGACGCTCCCGCAGGCCCGTCGCCTGAAACCGGCCCGCAACTTCTGCACGGGCTCGATTCACCCCCGTGGGCCAGCGCTGACAACGGCTCGACAACGTCGCCAGGATCAGGCGAAGAGTATCCCGTGATCGACAATCTGACAGCCTCCGTCACCGCCATCATGCGCCAGGCCGCCGACGTCGCGATAAATCCCAGGTACCGGCGCCTCGAAGCCCGGCACGTCAGCGAGAAATCCGCAGACGACGTCGTGACCATCGCCGATCACGAAAGCGAGGCCATTCTCGCCGAAGGGCTCTCGGCGCTGCTTCCCGAAGCGGCCGTGGTCGGAGAGGAAGCGGCGCATTCGGATCCCACCCTGATGCGCAATCTGGGTGACGCGCTGTGCTGGATCATCGACCCGCTCGACGGCACGAACAATTTCGCGGCGGGTCGTCCGCCATTTGGCGTCATCGTGGCGTTGGCCGAGGCGGGCGAGACGATCGCCGGCTGGATCTACGACCCGCTCAGCGGCCGCTGCTGCCGCGCCGCTCGCGGCGAAGGCGCGTTCGTCGATGATGAGCGTGTCCGCTCGCTCGGAAGCGGTCAGGCGAAGCCCGTCGTAGCCACGGCGCTGGCCACGGTCGAGCCGGCGATGGCGGCAAGGGCGCGAAATCTGTTCGAGCCCGCCTGCTCCATCGTCGACACCGCGCGCTGCGCCGCCGAACAGTATCCCCGACTGGCCCTGGGCGTGAACGATATCGCGTTCTTCAATCGCACCCTCGCCTGGGATCATGCCGCCGGCGTGCTTTTCCTCAACGAGGCCGGAGGCAAGGCCGCCCGCTACGACGGCTCGCCCTACCGATCGAACGACGACAAGACCGGCGTGCTCGCCGCGTCGACCCCCGCCTTGTGGGCGTGGATGCGGGAGCTGCTCAAGACGATGTGAGCGCGTCCGGGTTGACGATGCGGATCGGCGCCAAGGCCAGCGAGGCGACCACCGTCGCGACGGCGTCGACGACGGAGACCAGAGTGCGCGCGACATCGACTTCCGCAGCCGGGACCGGTAGCCCCGAGTGCGCGCGACTGACCGTCGCCAAGCCATCGACCAAAATCCCCGACACCGCGGCGATGAATGTCAGGCGGAGCCTGTCGCAGGTCATCTT
This sequence comes from uncultured Caulobacteraceae bacterium, assembly GCA_903923135.1. Classification (GTDB taxonomy): domain Bacteria; phylum Pseudomonadota; class Alphaproteobacteria; order Caulobacterales; family Caulobacteraceae; genus Acaudatibacter; species Acaudatibacter lapponiensis. The sequence goes on from CAIXWN010000069.1 coordinate 5,730, forward strand.
GCCGTCCTGCCCCGTCCCGACCGGATTACTTGATCTGGTCGAAGAAATTGGAGCCCAAGCATTTCCCGATCTGATTGAGACAATCAGATCGAATCTGAAAGGCTCTAAACTTTTGATTCTAGAGAAAATTATATCGGACCAGAGGTTTCCATCTGGTCGGATTTTGCTCTAGCAGCAGCATTCAGCGTCACAAAGCCGAAGCCTCCAACGACCGCCGAGGGCCGCGAAGCGCCGGTGAGGTCGTGCCCGAAACTCCCCGTTCGGAGCACCTCACGCCCGCCGCGCTGAGCGGTGAGTTTCTGGAGCCATGCCGGTTTCCGCCTTTGGCGCATTGCCGGTTCACCGGTTGCAGGCCCAGGCCCAACACGGCGGCAAGCAGCGGGAGACCGGCCGCTCGTTAGTGCCCCGGCACAGCCCCGCCGCCGCGGCCTAAAGCACCACCTCGATCAGCCGCGGCCCCTTGCGGCTCATGGCGTCGGCGAACTGGTCCTCGAAGGCCTCCAGGGTCTCGGCGCGGCTGGCCTCGACGCCCAGGCCGGTGGCGATTCTGACGAAATCCAGCTCGGGGTTGTGCAGGTCGAGCATCGACAGCGCCTTGGGCCCCACGTTGCGGGCGCCCACCCGGGCCAACTCGACATTGAGGATGCCATAGGAGTGGTTGGCGAAGATCACCGTGGTGACGTCGAGCTTTTCCCGCGCCTGGGTCCACAGGGCCTGGATGGTGTACATCGCCCCGCCGTCGCCCTGGATGCAGACGACCTTGCGGTCGGGTTTGGCCACGGCCGCGCCGGTGGCCAGCGGTATGCCCTGGCCGATCGAGCCGCCGGTGAGGGAGAGATGGTCGTGCGGCGCGGCGGTGACGGTGGCAAGCACCGTGCCGCCGGACGAGGTGGCGCCCTCGTCGGAGAGGATGGTTCCCTCCGGCAGGTGGCGGGCGATGATCTGGCCGGCGGTGTACTGGTTGATCCGGCCGGTGGGGCGGTCGGGCAGGTGATGGTCGGCGACCGGCACGCCCCGGACCGGCGCGCCGAGGGCCGAGGCCAGGGCCTCCAGAGCGCTCTCGCCGTCCTCGTGGGCGTGGGCCAGATGCAGTACCTGCGCCCCCTCGGGCAGGCACCAGCTGGGCTTGCCCGGATAGGCGAAGAACGACACCGGCGGCTTGGCGCCGACCAGCACCAACTGCTCGATGTCGGCGAAGGTGTCGACGATCTGTTCGGCGAAATAGGGGATGCGCTCGATGACCACCCGGCCGGCGCCGCGGGCCAGGCGGGGGGCGAAGGTGTCGCACATCAGCCGCGCGCCGGTGGCCGCGGCGATGCGGCCGGCGGTGGCCAGCCCGGCCTCGCGCAGCACCGCGCCGCGCATGAGGATGGCGGTCTTGCGGCCCGAGCGCAGGGCCTGGGCCACCCGGTCGACGGCGGCGTCGGACACCTGGGAGGGAACGGGCCTGGGCAGGGGCGGCGCGGCGCCCTCGGCGGCGTTCCAGGCGGTGTCGGCGGGCAGGATCAGGGTGGCCACCTGGCCGGGGGGCGTCAAGGCGGCGGCGACGGCCAGGGCGCCGTCGGCGGCCACGGTTTTCGAGCTGACCGAGGAATGCACCCAGCCCGACACCGGCCGGGCGAAGCCGGCGATGTCGGAGGCCAGGGGGGCGTCGTACTGGGCGTGATAGGTGGCGTGGTCGCCGACGATGTTGACGATCGGCGTGGCGGCGCGGCGGGCGTTGTGCAGATTGGCCAGGCCGTTGGCCAGGCCCGGGCCCAGGTGCAGCAGGGTGGCGGCGGGCTTTTCGGCCATGCGGCCGTAGCCGTCGGCCATGCCGGTCACCGCCCCCTCGAACAGGCCCAGGATCGGCCGGATGCCGGAGATGCTGTCGAGCGCGGCGACGAAGTGCATCTCGGACGTGCCGGGGTTGGAGAAGCAGGTGTCGACCCCGCAGCCGACCAGGGTGAGGACGAGGCTCTCGGCGCCGTTGAGGGGGATGTCGGTCATGGTTCTTCTTTCGGATCTGTCCGCGACTGGCCCTGATGTCGCAGATCGCGCGGGCCCCGCGAAGCGCAAAGTTCACCCGTCCGGCGGCCCCGCGTCGATGGTCACCCGCCGCATGTGCCGCCTCTGGCCGGCGTAGTCGTTGAGCGCGAAGTGCCACACCGAGCGATTGTCCCAGATGGCGACCGAGCCGGCGGACCAGGCGAAGCGGCAGGTGAAGGCCTCGTAGCGGCAATGCTCGAACAGAAAGTGCAGCAACGGTCTGGACTCCCGCTTCGTCCAGCCCTCGATCCGCAGGGTGAAGGCGGGATTGACGTAGAGCGCCTTGCGGCCGGTCTCGGGGTGGATCAGCACCACGGGGTGGACGAATTCGCCGACCGCCCCTTCGGCCTCGGCCACGGCCATCGACTTGCGCTTCTGGGCCGAGTGGCCCTGCGGCGAATATTCGCGGCCGGCCGAGTGCACGGCGTTCAGGCCTTCGAGCGTGCGTTGCAGACCGGGCGACAGGGCCTCGAATGCCGCCGCCTGGCTGGCGAACAGGGTGTCGCCGCCAAAATCCGGAATCTCGACGCCGTAGAGGATCGAGGCGATGGCGGGCGCCGGCAGGAAGCTCATGTCCGAGTGCCAGCCGCCGCCGAAGTTCACCCGATCCTCCGGCTCCTTGATGATCTCCATCACCTCCGGATGGCCGGCCATGCCCGCCACATAGGGATGGATGTTAAGCGACCCGAACCGCGCCCCCAGTCGCACCTGCGCCTCGGGCGTCAGGATCTGGTCGCGGAAGAAGACGACCTGGTGCTCCACCAGGGCCCGGCGGATGCGCAGGATGGTCTGGTCGTCAAGGGGTTGCGCCAGGTCGACCCCGGAGATCTCCGCCCCGAGGGCGCCGGCCACGCGGCGGATGTTCATGCTGTTCGAGACCAACCCGGCGTCTCCCGTTCCGCGTTTCCCTAATCTGCCTTGTCGGACCTACCGGGTCGCGGCCCGTCGGTCCAGGCGGACCCGGGCGTCCACGCCGCCAACAGCCTAAACTCAAACATCTGTTCCCGTTTTCCGTGTCTCACCCCAAGGGTGCGCTCCACCCTCCACTCGCTTACCGGAACAGGGTGACCGGAGCATGGACCGCGCCCCATCGCGGGCGCGCCGCCTAGAGCACAATCCGACCAGATGGAAACATCTGGTCGGATATAATTTGCTCTAGAATCAAACATTTAGAGCCCTTCTGATCCGATCTGATTGTTGCAATCAGATCGGGAAGGCCTTGTCGAAGCCGGCATAGCCGCTGGCCACCTCGCGGCCGAGTTCCTCGCGATAGCGCACGCCGCCGCCGACATAGATCAGGTAGCGGTTCTTGTATTCGCGCCCGAGGTTGGAATTGTAGCCGGTGAACCACGACCGGGCCGTGCCCAGCAGCAGGCTGTCGGTGACGGCCTTCAGATGCCGGCCCCAGGCGTCCTCGGTCTCCTGGCGCGGCTCGATGCGGGTCAGGCCATTGTCGCGCAGATAGACGAAAAGGTCGGTCCACCAGTTCACGATATCCTCGATGGCGCGCGGGAAGTTGCTGGCCACCGAGGCGCTCTGCGGCCCGGCCAGGGTGATCAGGTTGGGAAAGCCGCGGGTCATCACGCCATAGGCGGTGGCGGGAACATCGGCCCACTTGTCCTTGAGCGTCAGGCCGTCGACGCCGGTGAACGCGATGCGGTCGAAGGCGCCGGTGATGGCGTCGAAGCCGGTGGCGTAGATGATGATGTCGAAGGGGTATTCCCTGTCGCTGGTCGTCACCCCCGCCGGGGTGATCTCGACGATGGGGGTCTCGTTGAGGTCGACCAGATGGACGTTGTCGCGGTTGTAGGCCTCGTAATAGCGCGTCTCCAGCGGCACGCGTCGCGTGCCGAAGCCGTGGTCGGTGGGGATGAGCTTTTCGGCGATCGCCGGATCCTTCACCCGCTGGCGGATCTTGCCGGCGATGAAGTTCGAATATTCCGCGTTCGCCCGGGCGTCGAAGGAGACGTCGCCGAAATTGCCCACCCACTTGGAAAACCCCGGGGTGGCGTAGAGCTTTTCCCAGAAGGCCAGGCGCTCGGCCTCGGGAACCTCCAGGGTGCGGCGGATGTCGGGCTGGTGCACGAAGCCGCCGGCGCTGGCCCGGCAGGCGGCGAAGATCTCGTCGTAGGACGCTTTCAGCGTGGCCATCTCTTCCGGGGAGATCGGCGCGTTGTGCAGCGGCGCGCACCAGTTGGGCCGGCGCTGGAAGACGGTCAGGTCGCCGGCCTTGTCGGCCAGCTCGGAGATCACCTGCACGCCGGTGGCGCCCGTGCCGATCACCGCCACGCGCTTGCCGGCGTAGTCGATGGGCTCGCGCGGCGCGTGATAGGTGTGGAACGACACGCCCCTGAAGCCGTCGACGCCCTTGTAGCGCGGCAGGGTGGGGGTGGAGAGCATGCCGATGGAGGTGAGCAGGAAGCGCGTCGTCAGCACCCGCCCGTCGGCCAGTTCGACGGCCCACTGGCGCCGCCCCTCGTCCCAGCGGGCGGCGCGCACGGCGCAGCCGAACTGCATGTGCCGGCGCAGGTCGAACCGGTCGACCACATGGTGGAGATAGCGCTCGGTCTCGGCGCGCCCGGCGAAGCGCTCGCTCCAGTTCCACTCGGCCAGCAGGTCCTTGGAGAAGGAATAGCCGTAGCTGACGCTCTCGGAATCGAAGCGGGCGCCCGGATAGCGGTTGCGCAGCCAGGTGCCGCCGATGTCGTCAGCCGCCTCCAGCACCGTGGCGCGGACGCCCAGTTCCTGCAGCCGGTAGATCTGATAGACGCCGCAGACCCCGGCGCCGATGACGATCGCCTCATAGTCGGGCGCGGACGGCGCCGGCGCGGCGGAATCCAGGGCGGCGTTCTGCGTGGCCATGAACGGTGGTCTCTCCAGGGTCTGTCGGGCCCACCCTCGCCCGGACCGGCGGCGCGGTCGTTGAGCTAGAGCAAGCCGGGGAACTGGCCGCCGTCGAGCAGGATGTTCTGGCCGGTGATGAAGCCGGCCCGGGCCGAGCAGAGGAAGGCGCACATGGCGCCGAACTCGTCGGCCTCGCCGAAGCGGCCGGCGGGGATCGGCCGGCGGGCGTTGTCCTGGACCGTCGCCAGGTCCGCGCCGGTGGCCTGGGCCATGCGCTGGTGGATCGAGCGCAGGCGGTCGGTGTCGAACTGGCCGGGCAGGACGCAGTTGATCGTCACCCCATGGGCCGCCACGTCGCGCGACAGGCCGCCGACGAAGCCGGTGAGGCCCGCCCGGGCGCCGTTCGACAGGCCGAGGATCGCCGAGGGCGCCTTCACCATCGAACTGGTGATGTTGACGATCCGGCCGAACTTCCGCGCGATCATGCCGTCGAGGGTCGCGCGGATGAAGAAGATCGCCGACAGCATGTTGGCGTCGATCGCCCTGATCCACTCCTCCCGGCCCCAAGACCGGAAATCCCCCGGAGGCGGGCCGCCGGCGTTGTTGATCAGGATGTCGGGCGCCGGGCAGGCGGCCAGGACGGCCTCCCTGCCCGCCTCGGTGGTGACGTCGGCGGCGACCCAGCGCACCTCGCCGCCGGTCTGCTCGGCGATCTCGGCGGCCGCCTGGCGCAGGCGGTCCTCCGAGCGGGCGGCGATGAGCACCCTGACGCCGTCGGCGGCCAGGGCCGTGGCGGCGCCCCGGCCCAGACCGGCGCTGCCGCCGCAGACGATGGCCGAACGGCCGGCGATTCCCAGATCCACGGGGCCGGGGCCTTAAAGCAGGTCGCCGCCGGCCGCCGCGGCGGTGGTGCCGTCGCGCTCATAGGCCTTGATCACATTGCGGCCCACGGTCCAGCGGTGGACCTCGTCCGGCCCGTCGACCAGCCGCTGCGAGCGGATGTGGGTGTACCAGGCGGCCAGGGGGGTGTCCTGGCTATAGCCCAGGGCGCCGTGCAGCTGGATGGCGGTGTCGACCACCTTGTGCACCATGTGGGCGAGGAAGACCTTGGCGATGGAGTTCTCCTGGCGGATATCAAGCTTGCGCTCGGCCTTGTAGGCGATGTGCAGCAGCATCAGGCGGGCCATGTAGAGCTCGCTGGCGCAGTCGGCGAGCATCCACTGGACGCCCTGGCGGCTGGACAGCTTCTGGCCGAAGGTCGAGCGCTTGGTGACATGGGCCGTGGCCATGTCGAGAGCCCGCTGGGCCATGGCCACATTGTGCATGCCGTGGCGCAGACGCCCGTAGGCCAGGCGGTGCTGGCCCATGTTGAAGCCGTTGCCCTCGCCGCCGAGCAGGTCGTCGGCCGACACCACCAGGTCCTTGATCTCGACCTCGGAGTGGCCGCCGCCGAGGATCGACGACAGCGGGCCGTGCACGGCCATGGTCTCGATGTCGCGGACGATGCGGTAGCCGGGGTTGGGCAGCTCGACGATGAAGGTGGAATATTGCGAATGGCGGGGGGCGTCGGGGTCGGTCTTGGCCATGACCACGGCGATGTCGGCGACGCTGGCGGCCGAGGAGAACCACTTCTCGCCGTTGAGCACATAGTTCTCGTTGCCGTCCTTGACGGCGCGGGTCTGCATGCCCGTGGCGTCGGCGCCGGCGGCCTTCTCGGTCATCGAATAGCAGATGCGCTTCTCGCCGTTCAGCAGCGGCTTGAGGTACTTCTCCTTCTGGTGCGGCGTGCCGTGCTCGAGCAGGGTGAGCATGGTGGCGTCATCCGGCCCCTGGGTGTTCATGGACAGGGCGCCCAGATAGCTCTCGCCCAGCTCCATCTGCACCAGGGCGTTGGCCAGTGGGCCCAGGCCCATGCCGCCGTATTCCTTGGGGATGAAGGGGCACCAGAGGCCCTGGGCGCGGGCCTTGACCCGCAGCTCGCCCAGGATGGTCTTGTAGTCGCCGCCGGCCAGCAGCTTCTTCTCGGCCGGGACGCATTCGTCGTGAACCCACTGGCGCACGCGTTCGCGGATGGCCTTGGCCTCGGCGGGGATCTCGAAATCGATGGACATGGGGGGCTTCCTTGGGGGTCCTGCCTGGGATTAGCCGCGACTTGAGGGGCGCGGTCGGGTTTGGCCGGACCATGCGGTTTTCGGCCACCCCGCCGCAAGGGTCATTTTCACCGAACGGCTTTGACCCGGGCCTGCGGCGGAGCGATAGAGGGCGCCGACGCCGGGCCCCCGGAGAGGCCCCCCGCCCCAGGAGGACCCATGCTCAACACACTCGACGACTTTCCGGTTCACCAGACGCCGGAGCCCCTGGCCCACCTGGCGACGAGCGACCGCAACGCCTATGACCGGACCTGGTTCAACGGCTACGCGCCCGACGGCTCGTATTTCTTCGGCATCGGCATGGCGGTCTATCCGCACCGCGGCATCCTGGACTGCGCCTTCAGCGTGGTGCGGCCGGGCGAGCGCCAGCACTGCTTCTACGGCTCGCGCCGGGCCCCGATCGAGCGCACCGACATGACCGTCGGCGCCTTCCGCATGGAGGTGGTCGAGCCGATGCGCCGCACGCGGGTGATCCTGGACGACAACACCAGCGGCGTGACGTGCGACCTGACCTTCTCGGCCCGCACCGCCTCGATCCAGGAGGCCCGCCAGACCCTGTGGTCGGGCGCGCGGCGGGTGATGGACGCCACCCGTTTCGACCAGTTCGGCCGCTGGAGCGGCGTCATCCGCACCCCCGACGGCGAGATCCGGGTGGATGACCACGTGTGCATCGGCACCAAGGACCGCTCGTGGGGCGTGCGCAACGTGGGCGAGCGCGAGACGGGCGGCGCGCCGGTGATTCCGGCCGGCATCTGTTTCGTCTGGGCCCCGCTGGTCTGGGACGACCACATCACCCACGCCATCTTCTTCGACGGCCCGCGCGGCGAGCCCCTGGTGCGCGAGGGCATCGTCGCCCCCCTCTATGGCTCGGAGGCCGAGATCCCCGGGGTGGAGGACGGGCGCGACCAGCGCATGGCCACCGCCCGCCACCGCATCGCCTATGTGCCGGGCACCCGTCTGGCCCGATCGGCCGAGATCGACCTGGTGACCCACGAGGACGAGACCCGCACGATCTCGCTGGAGCCGATCCTGAAATTCCAGATGAAGGGCCTGGGCTACGCCCACCCGGAATGGGGCCAGGGCATGTGGAAGGGCGAGCTGGCCATGGGCGGCGAATCCTTCGACCCGCTGCAGCTGGATCCGCTGGCGATGGAGAACCTGCACACCCAGCAGGTGGTGCGGGCCACCGACGGCGCCCGCAGCGGGATCGGCGTGCTGGAGCAGATCTGCGTCGGGCCCTACGCGCCGGGCGGGTTCACCGGGTTCTTCGACGGCGCGAAAGCCTGAGGGGCCGGGACAGACCATGACCGTCACCATCACCTTCGGCGACCGCACCGACGCGCGGGAGGCTGTGGCCGACCGGGCCGCCCGGGCGGCCTCGGGCCTGGTCGCGGCGGGCGTCAATCCCGGCGACGTCACCGCCCTGATGCTGCGCAACGACTTCGCCTTCCTGGAGGCCACCGTCGCCGCCGGCCTGGTCGGGGCCTATGTGACCCCGGTGAACTGGCACAACACCGCCGAGGAGGCCGGCTATGTGCTGGCCGACTGCGGGGCCAAGGTGGTGGTCATCCACGCCGACCTGCTGCGCAAGGTGGCCGACGTGCTGCCGGCGGGGGCCCTGGTGCTGCAGGTGGAGACCCCGGCGGCGATCGTGCGCGACTATGGGATCGACCCGGCCGACGCCGCGCCGGTCGCCGGGGTGACGCTGTGGACCGACTGGCTGGCGGGCTTCCCGCCGCGGGGCGACGCCGGCATCCCCGCTCCGGGCTCGATGATCTACACCTCGGGCACCACCGGCCGGCCCAAGGGCGTGCGCCGCCAGCCGCCGCAGCCCGAACAGACCGCCGGCGTGCAGGACATGCTCAACGCCGTCTGCGGCTTCGTCCCCTGGCTGGACCGCACGGAAGAGATGCGGGTGCTGCTCTCCGGCCCGATCTATCACTCCACGCCCAACGCCTGGCTGGGCACCTTCTACAACCTGGGCGCCAACCTGTTCGTGGCCGCCAAGTTCGACCCGGAACAGATGCTGGCCAATGTCGAGCGCCATCGCATCACCCACCTGCTGGCGGTGCCGACGATGTTCGTGCGGCTGCTGAAGCTGCCCGAGGACATGCGCCGCAAGTACGACCTCTCCAGCCTGAGGTTCGTCATGCACGGCGCCGCGCCCTGCCCGGTGCACATCAAGCGGGCGATGATCGACTGGTGGGGGCCGGTGATCAGCGAGCACTACGGCGGCACCGAGACCGGCGCGGTGACCTATCTGGACTCGGCGCAGTGGCTGGCCCATCCGGGCTCGGTGGGCAAGCCGCTGGACACCGTCCGGCTGATGGTGCTGGGCGAGGACGGCGAGCCGACCGAGGCCGGCGGCACGGGCGAGATCGTCGCCTGGCACCGGCACTATCCGGACTTCACCTATCACGGCGACGACGCCAAGCGCGCCCGCGCCCAGAAGCAGGGCCTCGTCAGCCTGGGCGACGTCGGCTACCTCGACCAGGACGGCTTTCTGTATCTGTGCGGCCGGGCGTCCGACATGATCATCTCCGGCGGGGTGAACATCTATCCGGCCGAGATCGAGGCGGAGATCCTCAAGCTGCCGGGCGTCGCCGACTGCGCGGTGTTCGGCATTCCGGACGACGAGTTCGGCGAGCAGATCCTGGGCGTCATCCAGCCCCGCCCGGGCGCCGTGCTGGACGCGGAGACGGTGCGCGCCGAGCTGCGCCTCACCCTGGCCGGCTACAAGATCCCCCGCCGCATCGAATTCTCCGACACCCTGCCGCGCGAGGACTCCGGCAAGATCTTCAAGCGCAAGCTGCGCGAGCCCTACTGGGAAGGCGCCGGCCGGTCGATCTGACGGCGGGCGCCGCGGCCTCAGGCCGGCCCGGCCAGACGGTCGAACAGCCAGCGTCCGGCCTCGCCGGGGGCGCGGTCGCGGCGGTGCGCGGCGACCACGGGCAGGCGCGGCAGGCGGCCGAAGCCGTCCCAGGCGCTGGGCGACAGGCGCACCAGGCGGCCGGCGGCGAGGTCGTCCTCGACGATATGCATCGGCATGCTGCCCCAGCCGAGGCCGGCCAGCAGCATGGCGTGCTTGGCGCCCAGGTCGCCCAGGCGCCAGGTGCGCAGGGCCACGACGCCGCGGTCCGGCCAGCGTCCCCGCGAGGAGCGGTCGCTGAACACCAGTTGCAGGTGATCGCGCAGGTCCTCGACCGGGAGGCCCCCCGGCCGCGCGGCCAGGGGATGGTCGGGGGCGGCCACGGCCACCAGCTCGATCTCGGTGACCGGCCGCACCTGCAGCACCTCGGCGTCGCCGTCGGAGAGGATGATCAGGCCGATGTCGGCCCGCCCCTCGAGCACCGCCTCGCGCGCCGAGCCGAGGGATTCCACCTGAACGCGGGTAAGCACCGAGGGGAAACGCGCCTGCAGGTCGCGCAGGGCGCCCAGCAGGCGGGACATGGGAAACATCGCCTCGACCAGCAGGGTCAGCTCGGCCTCCAGGCCGCTGGCCATGCCGTCGGCCTGGGTGCGGAAGGCGCCGACCGCCTCGAGCACCGCCTGGGCCCGGGGCAGCAACGCCCGGCCGGCCTCGGTGAGCACCGGACGGTAGGCGGCGCGGTCGAACAGGTGCAGGCCGGCCTGGGCCTCGAGCTTCTGGACGGCGTAGGTGATGGCCGACTGGGCCCGGCCCATGGCGCGGGCGGCGGCGGAGAAGCTGCCCTGTTCCACCACGGCGAGGAAGACGCGCAGGTGATCGATGGAGGGATCGTACATCTGTATCAATAGACCAGATGAAGATTATCGAATCTATCCCGGTTTGCATGAAACTTTTGCCGCCCCATATGGGTTTCAGCGGTCGGGGGGCCCCGGCGCGAGAGGACACGAGCGATGAGCGCGAACGGCCGCATGCCGACCCTGTTCATTCCGCACGGCGGCGGCCCATGCTTCTTCATGGATCCGCCGCCCGCCCAGCCCCACCTGTGGGACGCCATGGCGGCCTATCTGCGCGGCCTGGCCGCGGACCTGCCCGAGCCGCCGAAGGCCCTGCTGATCATCTCCGGACACTGGGAGACCGCGCGGCCGACGCTGAACGTCGCCGCCGCCCCGCCCCTGCTGTTCGACTACTACGGCTTTCCCGAGCACACCTATCAACTGACCTATCCGGCCCCCGGCGCGCCCGACCTGGCGGCGCGGGTGCGCGACCTGATGGCCGCCGCCGGCTTGCCGGTCGCCGAGGAGGCGCGGCGCGGCTGGGACCACGGGGTGTTCGTGCCGCTGATGCTGGCCTTTCCCGAGGCGGCGACGCCGGTGCTGCAGCTGTCGCTGCAGGCGGGTCTCGATCCGGCGCGGCACCTGGCCATCGGCCGGGCCCTGGCCCCGCTGCGCGACGAGGGCGTGCTGATCGTCGGCAGCGGCATGAGCTATCACAACCTGGCCGAGTTCTTCGGTCCGCGGGGCAATGAGCCCGCCGCCCGCTTCGACGCCTGGCTGACCGACGCGGTGGCCGATCCGGCCCGGCGCGACGCCGCCCTGACCGCCTGGAGCCAGGCCCCCGGCGCCCTCGCCGCCCACCCGCGCGAGGAACACCTGCTGCCCCTGATGGTCGCCGCCGGCGCCGCCGGAGTCGAGGCGGGAACGCGGACCTACAGCGACCAGATCATGGGCAAGGCCCTCTCCGGCTTCCGGTTCGGCTGACCGGCCCCCC
>CAIXWN010000070.1 GCA_903923135.1 uncultured Caulobacteraceae bacterium
AGATGACGCAGGGACTGAAGAACGTCGCCTCTGTCAACGAGGGCGCCGTCACGGTTGGAATCAAGAAGGCGACACTGGCTACCGCGGACTGGAATAGGCGGCGCGGTCCTCGCGTTCCTTCACCCGTTCCTTGGCCTTGGCGTGAGGCTCGCCCTTCTTGGGGTTGCTGCCGTGTTCCCAGGTCGCCAGGCCCTGCAGCGCCAGGAAGCGGGCCACGCGGTCGGTGGGCTGGGCGCCCTTGCCGAGCCATTCGGTGACTCGTTCGGCCTTGAGCACCAGGCGTAGCGGGTCGTCCTTCTTCAGCAGCGGGTTGTAGGCGCCCACCTTCTCGATGAAGCGGCCGTCGCGGGGCGAGTGGCTGTCGGCGACGACGATGGAATAGTAGGGGCGCTTCTTGGCGCCGCCACGGGCGAGGCGAATCTTCAGCATGGGGGTGGGCTCAGTCCTTCGGGGTTGATTGTCTCAGGGTTTCTTGAACGGGTTGAAGCCGGGCGACAGGCCGCCGCCCAGGCCGGGCAAGCCGGGGGGCGGCTTGGCCCCGAGGCCGGGAAGCAAGCTTGGTGCGCCGGCGGGTGTCTGGGGAGGTCGCGGACCGCCGCCCATGGCCTTCATCGCCTCCAGGCCTCCGCCGCCGCCGAACATGCCGGCCATGCGGGCGAAGCCCTTGCCGCCGTCACGGGCCATCATCTTGAAGGCGTCCTGCATCTGGCGGTGCTGCTTGAGCAGGCGGTTGACTTCGGACACCTCGACACCGGCGCCGGCGGCAATCCGCCGTTTGCGCGACGCCTGAAGAATATCGGGCTTCTTGCGCTCCTTGCGGGTCATCGAGCCGATGATGGCGCGTTGCCGGCGGATCATCTTGTCGGAGACGCCGGCCTCGGCGATCTGCTTCTTCACCTTCTGGACGCCCGGCAGCATGCCCATAAGGCCTTCCATGCCGCCCATGCGCTCCATCTGCGCCAGTTGTTCGGACATGTCGTCCAGGTCGAACAGGCCCTTGGCGAGCTTCTTGGCCATGGACAGGGCCTTGGCCTCGTCCAGGTCCTGGGCGGCGCGCTCGACGAGGGCGACCACGTCGCCCTGGCCGAGGATGCGTCCGGCCACCCGGCGGGCGTCGAACACCTCGAGGGCGTCGATCCGCTCGCCCGTGCCCAGGAACTTGATCGGCAGGCCGGTGACCGCTCGCATCGACAGGGCCGCGCCGCCGCGGGCGTCGCCATCGGTGCGGGTCAGCGCCAGCCCGGTGAGCGGCAGCCGCTCATGGAACGCCTTGGCGGTGCGCACGGCGTCCTGGCCGGTGAGACTATCGGCCACCAGCAGGGTCTCGGCCGGGCTGGCGATGCGCGCGATCTCCGCGGCCTCGCTCATCATCGCCTCATCCAAGGTCGTGCGGCCGGCGGTGTCGAGGATCAGCACGTCGAAACCGCCGAGCCTGGCGGCCGAGAGGGCGCGCCGGGTAATGTCGGCGGGCGCCTGGCCGGGAAGGATCGGCAGGGTCTCGACGCCGGCTTCCTTGCCCAGCACCGCCAGCTGTTCCATGGCGGCCGGACGGCGCACGTCCAGCGAGGCCATGAGGACCCGCTTGCGTTCTGTCTTCAGGAGCCGCAGGGCCAGCTTGGCCGACAGGGTCGTCTTGCCCGAGCCCTGGAGGCCGGCCATCATGATGACCGTGGGGGGATTGAGCGCCAGGCGCAGTGGCTCGGCGGTCTCGCCGCCAAGCATCTCCACCAACCCGTCGTAGACGATCTTGATCACCTGGTCGGCCGGCTTCACCGACCGGATGACCGCCTCGCCCTGGGCCGAGGCGCGGGCCTTGTCGATGAACTCACGGACGACGGGGAGGGCGACGTCGGCCTCGAGCAGGGCGACGCGCACTTCGCGCATGGCCTCGTCGATGTCCTTTTCCGACAGGATGCCGCGACCGGACAGGCGGTCGAAGACGCCTGACAGCCTTTCGCTCAGTCCTTCGAACATGGCCGGCCCTCAGAAATGGTCACACCTCGAACACGCAACGACAAACGCCCCCGTGCGCGATCACGCGGACGGGGGTCCCCGCCGCCCTCGTCCCTGTCCGCCCAAGATCGGCGATGAAAGGGGGTCGTGGCGGTGGAGGCGACAGGTTAGGGTCTGGCGCCGGAAGGGCGCGCTTATGCGCCCAAGCGGGGGACCGGTCAAGAACCGCCCCCTGCCGCCACCGGGGGAGCCCCTGATCATGGAACGACGCGCCCTGCAGATCGCCATCCTCCTGGCGGGCGTTGTCCCGGTGTTCGGCGGCGGCGCCGGGGCGCTGTTGGGCGAGGCGGCGTTCGGCCGTTGGGCGGGGGCCGCTCAGGACAGCCATGTCCGCTATCTGTCGGGACTGCTGCTCGGCATCGGGCTGGTGTTCTGGGCCTGTGTTCCGACCATCGAGCGGCGGGCGGAGACGGTCCGCCTGCTGACCCTGATCGTCGTCATTGGCGGTTTGGCCCGGCTGGGCGGGGTGTTCCTGGCCGGCGATCCGGGCTCCATGCGCTGGACCTTGGGGATGGAGCTGGCGGTCACGCCGTTGATCTGCCTGTGGCAGGCGCGCGTGGCCCGGACGGGCTTGGCGCCAGGCCTCAGGCCAAATAAGGCCTGAGGCCAGATTCGACACAGCCGGGGGCAACCGGCCGCAGGGACAAGGAACGCCAGATGCTCGATCCTCATTTCAAGGCCATGCTCGACGCCGAGGCCGCCGCCGCGCCCGCCGAGGCGCCGCCTCTCGAGGCGGTGCCGCTGGATCTTCTCCGCGGCATGTACCGGGCGCAGCGCACCGGCCAGAACGTCGGCACCAGCCCCGCCGAGGTGGCCGCGCGCGACCTCACCCTGCCGGGACCGAACGGGCCGATCGCGGCTCGCCTTTACACGCCGCCCACGGCTCTGCCGCCCGGCCCCTGCCTGGTCTATTTCCACGGCGGCGGCTGGGTC
>CAIXWN010000071.1 GCA_903923135.1 uncultured Caulobacteraceae bacterium
CACCGCCGACGGCCTCGTCGCCCTGGGCGTTCCCGCCGCCAGCCTCGATGTCAGCTGGAAGGGCAAGTCCGAACCCGCCGTCCAGACCGGCGACGGCGTCAAGGAGCCCCTCAACCGTCGGGCCACCATCCACAACGTCTACTAGATCCAGGCCTCCAGCCTGAAAGCGAACTCCGGGCCCGGTCGAAAGACCGGGCCCTTTTCGTTCCAGACCGCCCACGGTCGGCCGGCGGTACGCCCTGAAGGCCACCTGCCCGGTCGCCATGCGGCAACACTTTGAAACAACTGGCTTCGCCCGGTTATTAACCTTTTGTTGACAAAAAAATTACAGTCGCCGGGCCATCAGCCCGTTGACGGTCCCCCAACCCTATGACCCCATATGTGGGGTTGATGGGTGCTTCGCCCACAACATTTGGGGTAAACGCATTGGCTTCCGGGGCTATCATGGGCAATCAAGCCGTCAAAGATCGCGTCGCACGGGCGCCTGTGGCCGTCGCGCCGCGCCCTCGCCTGCAGCTGGTCAGCAAGGTCGACATCGACCGCTCGCGCGACGCGCTGCTCACCGACTTCGGCAAGACCACGCTGGAAGACCGCTATCTGCTGCCCGGCGAGTCCTATCAGGACATGTTCGCCCGCGTGGCCACCGCCTTCGCCGACGACTCCGAACACGCCCAGCGGATTTATGACTACATCTCGCAGCTGTGGTTCATGCCCTCGACGCCGGTGCTCTCCAACGGCGGGGCCTCGCGCGGCCTGCCGATCTCCTGCTTCCTCAACGCCGTCAGCGATTCGCTGGAAAGCATCGTCGGCACCTGGAACCAGAACGTCTGGCTGGCGGCCAATGGCGGCGGCATCGGCACCTATTGGGGCGGCGTTCGCTCCATCGGCGAGAAGGTGAAGGGCTCGGGGCAGACCAGCGGCATCATCCCCTTCATCCGGGTCATGGACAGCCTGACCCTGGCGATCAGCCAGGGCTCGCTCCGGCGCGGCTCGGCGGCGGTGTACATCGACATCCACCACCCGGAGATCGAGGAGTTCCTCGAGATCCGCAAACCCTCCGGCGACTTCAACCGCAAGTCGCTGAACCTGCACCACGGCATCTCGATCACCGACGAGTTCATGCACGCGGTTCGTGACGGCGACATGTTCGCCCTGCGCTCGCCCAAGACCGGCGAGGCGGTGCGCGAGGTCGACGCCCGCACCCTCTGGCAGAAGGTGCTGGAGCTGCGTCTGCAGACCGGCGAGCCCTACCTGATCTTCTCCGACACCGTGAACAACGCCATGCCCCGCCACCAGCGCGAGTTGGGCCTGAAGGTTCGCCAGTCGAACCTCTGTTCGGAGATCATGCTGCACTCGGGCGTCGATCACCTGGGCGAGGAGCGCACCGCGGTCTGCTGCCTGTCCTCGGTCAACGCCGAGATGTTCCTCGAGTGGCGGGACCACCCGACCTTCATCGAGGACATCATGCGGTTCCTCGACAACGTGCTCCAGGACTTCATCGACCGGGCGCCGCCGGAAATGGCGCCGGCGGCGTACGCCGCCCTGCGCGAGCGCTCGGTCGGGCTGGGCCTTATGGGCTTCCACTCGTTCCTGCAGGGCCAGAACGTGCCCTTCGAGAGCGCTCTGGCCAAGTCCTGGAACATGCGCCTGTTCAAGCACCTTCGCCGTGGCTGCGACGCCGCCAGCAAGGTTCTGGCCGAAGAGCGCGGCGCCTGCCCGGACGCCGGCGAGCGCGGGGTCATGGAGCGCTTCAGCCACAAGCTGGCCATCGCCCCGACCGCGTCGATCTCGATCATCTGCGGCGGAACCAGCGCCGGCATCGAGCCTATTCCGGCCAACATCTACACCCACAAGACCCTGTCGGGCTCGTTCGCTGTGAAGAACCCCTATCTCGAGCGCCTGCTCGACGCGAAGGGCCGCAACACCGCCGACATCTGGGAATCGATCCTGGAGAACGAAGGCTCCGTCCAGCAGCTCGACTTCCTCACCGAGGACGAGAAGGACATCTTCAAGACCGCCTTCGAGCTGGATCAGCGCTGGATCATCGACCTGGCGGCAGATCGTACCCCGGAAATCTGTCAGTCGCAGTCCGTCAACGTCTTCCTGCCGGGTGACGTCGATAAGTGGGACCTCCACATGCTGCACTGGCAGGCCTGGG
>CAIXWN010000072.1 GCA_903923135.1 uncultured Caulobacteraceae bacterium
CTTCCCGGGCGGCATGATCACCTTCGGCGGCGGATACAACGCCTCAAGGGCCGTCGCCGAGGACCTCGGCCTCGACATCTGGTGGACCGAACCCGCCTCCGTCGGAGCCGCCAGAGACAAGGGCTTCCTGCTATGATCGTCCGGGCAAGGGGCCCGCGAACCGCCTCCGGCGACTGAGCCCGCCCCTCAGGCCTTCGCCAGCCTTCGCCAGGCGCTGGCGACGTGTCCGGCCTGGCGGCCGAGGAAGGCGCGCAGCCAGTCGCGGGCCTCGCGCGGGGAGACGGTGAAGGCGGGGCCCAGGGTGTCGGCCACCACCGCCCCGCGCCGGCCGGCCGGAACGGCCTCGCCCACGGTGGTGTCCCGGGCGGTCTGGTGCTCGAGTTCGGCGTTCAGTTCGGCCCCGTAGAGCACCACCATCACCGAGAACCACACCCACAGCATGAAGCCGATCATCGCGCCCAGGGAGCCGTAGGTGGCCCCGAAGTGGGTGAAGGTGTTCAGATAGGCGGAGAAGCCCATCGAGCCGCCCATCCAGACCAGCGCCGCCCACGCCCCGCCGAACACCACCCACCGCCAGCGGGCCTTCCGCCGGCTGGGGCCGTGCCGGTAGACCATGGTGAAGCCGCCGGCGGCCATGAGGAAGACGATCAGCCAGCGCACCGGGGCGAATCCCGGCCCGTGAAGCGGCCAGCCCAGCGCGCGCAGGACCATCGGCGCGGCCACGGTGAGCAGGGTGACGGCGACCAGGAAGATCATCGCCGCCAGGGTCCAGGAATAGGTGATCAGGCTGCGGCTCAGCCAGGGCCGCTTCTCGGTCTCGCCATAGGCGACGTTGAGGCCGTCGAAGAGCGCCTTCATGCCGGCGTTGGCCGACCACAGCGAGGCCAGGGCGCTGAAGGCGAAGGCGGCGCCGAGGGTGACATGCTTCTGACTGGAGAGCCGCGTCAGCTGGCCGCCGATCAGGCTGACGGCGTCCTGGGGGAAGACCAGGGCCAGCTTCTCCACGAGATGGGCCACGGTGTCGGGATCGAGGAACAGCCCATAGATCGACACGAAGGCGGCCAGGCCGGGGAAAGTGGCCAGCAGCAGATAGAAGGTGACCCCGCCGGCCAGGGAGCCCAGCCGGTGGCGGCCGGCCTCGCGCCAGGTGCGCCAGAGGACGTCCTTCCAGCCCAGCGGCGGGATGGCCCAGGGGGCGTCGGCCGCCCGGCCCCGGCCCGGCTCGGCCGCATCGCAGGATTCGGGCGTGGGCGCCGCCGCCTCGTCGGCCGGCCGCTGACGGCCGGACTTCAGGCGCAGCAGCAGGGCGCCGGCCGCGGTGAGGGCCACCAGGGGGGCGACGAAGGGCGCGGCGCGCTTTGGCAGCCGCGACAGCCAGCCGCCGCCGGGCGTGTCTTCAGGCGGCGGTCCGGTGTCGTCCATGCGGAAGAGGTTCCTGAGAGACGCCGGCCGGCCGCATCCACGCCTCCTCTACAGCCTCGGCCGAGGCCGCGTCCATGTCTCGTCCGGACCCGACGTCAGGACGCCGGAACGGAGAGGTCCTCGCCGGCCAGGGCGCGGGCGATCAGGGCGCGGGTCTCGCCCAGGCCGAAAATGGCGGCGAAGGAGCCGAAGCGCGGGCCCTGGCTCTGGCCCAGCAGCACCTCGTAGAGGGCCCCGAACCAGGCGCGCAGGGGCTCGAAGCCGGCCGCCTTGCCCGCGGCGTAGACCTCGTTCTGGATCAGTTCGGCGTCCTTGCAGCCGGCCGGCAGGGCGTCCAGCCGCGCCAGCAGGTCGGCGAAGGCGGCCTGTTCGCGCTCGTCGGCGGGGCGGAAGCGCTTGGCCGGGCGGACGAAGTCCTCGTAATAGTGGATGGCGTAGCCGGCCAGGCGGTCGAGCAGCGGCTCGCTCTGCGGCGTGGCGTCCGGATAGAGCCGGCCGATGAATCCCCACAGGATCGCCTTGTCCGAGGCGTTGGCGGCCGAGACCAGGTTGAGCAGCAGGCTGAAGCTGACCGGCGAGCCCCTGGCCGGCGGCGCGCCGCCGTGGACGCTCCACACCGGGTTGTCCAGCGGATTGACCGGCCGGGCGTTGGCGTCGGCCGCCGTCGCGGCGGGGCGGTTGTAGCTGTCCAGCTGCTGCAGGTACTCGTCGGCGGCCTTGGGGATGACGTCGAACGACAGCTTCTTGGCCGAGCGCGGCGACTGGAAAAGATAATAGACCAGGCTCTCGGGCGCCCCGTAGCGCTGCCACTCCTCGAGGGTCAGGCCGTTACCCTTCGACTTGGAGATCTTCTGGTTGTTCTCGTCGAGGAACAGCTCGAAGTTGAAGCCCTCCGGCGGCGCGCCGCCGAGGATCGAGCAGATCCGCGACGACACCTTGACCGACTCGATGAGGTCCTTGCCGGCCATCTCGTAGTCCACCCCCAGCGCCGCCCAGCGGCAGGCCCAGTCGGGTTTCCACTGCAGCTTGACCATGCCGCCGGTGACCTGGGTCTCCACGCGCACGCCGTCCTCGTCCTCGAAGACGATCGTCCCGCGGTCGGGGTGACGCTCGAGGGTGGGAACCTGCAGCACCCGGCCGGTGGTGGGACTGATCGGCAGGAAGGGCGAATAGGTGGCGCGGCGCTCGGGGCCCAGGGTGGGCAGCATCACCGCCTGGACCTTGTCGAAGCGTTCGAGGATCCGCCGCAGCGTCTCGTCAAACATCCCCGATCCGTAGCATTCGGTCGAGGAAAGGAACTCGTAGGCGAAGGCGTGCTCGTCGAGGAAGGCGCGCATGCGGGCGTTGTTGTGGGCGCCGAAGCTGTCGAACTCGCCGAAGGGGTCGCGCACGCGGGTCAGTGGTTTGCCGAGGTCCTCGGCCAGCATCTCGCGGTTGGGCACATTGTCGGGAACCTTGCGCAGGCCGTCCATGTCGTCCGAGAACGAGATCAGCCGGGTGTGGATGGCGTCCTCGGTGAGCGCCCGGAAGGCCAGGATCACCATGGTGGTGCGCGCCACCTCGTTGAAGGTGCCGATGTGCGGCAGGCCGGAGGCGCCATAGCCGGTCTGGAACACCACCGGCGCCTTCAGCGCCGGGAAGGTCTCCAGGGCCTCGATCACCCGGCCCTCGGTGATCAGGGCCGAGGCCAGGTCACGCTCGGCGCCGTCGTTCAGCCGCACGCGCAGCAGGCGCGCCAGCAGGTTGCGGGCCTGTTCGAAGGTCCAGGCGCGCGCCTCGCGGGCGAGTGGGGAAAGGCCGTTCAGCATGGGGGCGCGGGGTAAGCCGTGAGGGGGGCCGGGTCAATGGCGGCCAGGCCCGGCGGCCGCGGCGCCTCAGACTTGCCATTTTGCAATATTCTTGCATAATGTAATTTCCAGACCCAGGAGGACGCATGCCGCGACTGAGTAACAAGAGGCGGGAGAGATTCGCCAGGCTGATCGCCATGGACGCCTCGCCCGTGGAGGCGGCCAAGAAGGCGGGCTATGTCGACGTGCACGGGCACAGGGCGAAGGCGCGGATGAGGATGCCGGAGGTGGCCGAGCGCATCGCCGAGCTGAAGCGCAACGCCGGCCGGCGGATCCAGCGACTAGACCCGGTGATCCATGTGCTGATGCGGGCCGCCGAGGCGGCCATCGCGCTGAGGTCCGCCGCGGCCCTGACCTCGGCGCGAGGGCTGCTGATCGAGGCGGCGCGGCTGAAGCAGATCCTGGCCGCGACGCCCGCGGCCGCCCGCCGGGTGGCGGATGACGACGATGCGGAGATGACCGAGGCGGAATGGCTGGCGGCCTTTGCGCCGAAGCCGGTCGACCAGCCTTGAAGTGGAGGCCCCAGACAGGACCGCAGACCGCCTTCGTCATGAGCCGCTTCTTCGAGGTGGTCTACGGCGGCGCCCGCGGCGGCGGCAAGACCGACGCGGCCCTCGGCGATTTCCTGCTGCACGCCGAGGCCTTCGGCGCCGCCGCGCGCGGCCTGCTGGTGCGCCGCCAGCGGGTGGCGCTGGAGCCCACCATCGCCCGCGCGCGGCAGATCTACGGCCCCTCGGGCGGGGTGTGGGCGCAGGCCAAGTCGCGCTTCGAGTGGCCGGACGGGGCGGTGCTCTATTTCCGCTATCTCGACAACGACGCCGACGCCGACCTCTATCAGGGCCACGACTACAGCCGCGTCTATGTGGAGGAGCTGACCCAGTTCCCCAATCCGGGGCCGGTGGACAGGCTGAAGGCCACCCTGCGCAGCGCCGCCGGCGCGCCCTGCGGCTTTCGCGCCACCTGCAATCCCGGCGGCCCCGGCCACGCCTGGGTGAAGGCCCGCTACATCGATCCGGGCCCCTACAAGCCCACGGTCGAGGACTTCCGCAACCCGTTCGACGGCTCGGTTCGCACCCTGACGCGGACCTTCATTCCGGCCCGGCTGGTCGACAACCCCCGCCTGCTGGCCAACGATCCGGACTATGTCGCCCGCCTGCAGCAGTCGGGCCCGACCGAGCTGGTGCGGGCCTGGCTGGAGGGCGACTGGAGCATCGTCCAGGGGGCGTTCTTCGACAAATGGTCGCCGCGCAATGTGATCGAGCCGTTCGCGGTTCCACGGGAGTGGCCGCGCATCCGCGCCTTCGACTGGGGCTATGCGGCGCCCTTCAGCGTCGGCTGGTGGGCCGTCGTCGGCGATGACCGGCCGCTGGCGGGCGGCGGCGTGCTGCCGCGCGGCGCCCTGCTGCGCTATCGCGAGTGGTACGGCTGTTCCGGGCGGCCGGGCGAGGGCCTGAGGCTGGAGGCCGAGGCGGTGGCCCGGGGCATCCTCGAGCGCGAGCGCGGCGAGACCATCGCCCTGCCCGTGGCCGATCCGTCGATCTTCAGCGAGAACGGCGGCCCCTCCCTGGCCGAGCGCATGCGCCGCTGCGGCGTGCGCTTCCGCCCCGCCGACAACAGCCGCGTGGGCCGCGCCGGGGCGATGAGCGGCTGGGACCAGATGCGCGCCCGCATCGCCGGAACCGCCCGGGGGCCGCTGCTGGCGGTGTTCTCCACCTGCCGCGATTTCATCCGCACCGTGCCGGTGCTGCAGCACGACCCCCAGCGCCCGGAAGACGTCGACACCCGGTCCGAGGACCACATCGCCGACGAGACCCGCTACGCCTGCCTCACCCGCCCCATCCTGCCCCCCGAACCGCCGCGGCCGCCCACCGCCGACGAGATCTGGGAGCGCGAATGGGGCCACACCCGGCGGGAGCCGGTGGAGGGGTGGAAGACGCGGTGAGGGGGCCGATCCGGACCTAGAGAATTTCCGCCAGGGCCATATAGCCCGGCCAGAAGTCCGCCATCCCGGGCCTGTCGACGACCAGTGTGGCCATGTCGAAGCCCTTGTAGACGGGGTCGTCTGGGAAGCGCGCGCCGCTCTTGCCCTCCGGGGGCCCGGCCCCCTGGTACAGGATCGCCGGGATATCCTTGATCCTGATCAGCCGGTCCATGTCGCCGACGATCGTCCGCTCGAGGATGCGCCATTCGCCGTCGCGCTTCTCGAAGATGTCGAGGTAGCGGCCGTTGTGCCAGTAGTCGAGGAAGCTGGTGTCGGGCTTGCGCAGGCGGTGCACCACCGACCATTGCGACTCGCAGAAGGCGCGGTCGCCCTTCAGCTCGATGATGGTGTTGGTGATGGCGTGCACGCTCGCCTCGATCTTCCGCAGCAGCGGGAGAACATAGTCGCAGAACGCCCAGGCGTTGCCGCCGTAGAACAGGTGATCGTCGCGCCCGTCCGGCCAGTAGCAGGCCTTGAAGGCGTCCAGATCGCAGCGGTCCGCGGCGCGGCAATAGCGGTGGATCACCTCCCGGATAGCCTCGCGGTCGCGCAAGGCCGTGACCTCGGCCTCCAGCGCCGACAGCCGCTCTTCGAGGGTTCCAGCCATGAGGTTTTCCTTTCCTGGTGGTTGGCGAGGGAATCAAACCGTGAGGCGGCCGGCCGGCCGCCGGCGCCCAGGCCCGGTCCCCGACCTGGATCGGCGACCGGCCAGGCGTCGGGTTTTCGCGGGCGCGGCTCCGGTTACCGGGATGGGCCGTCGAAGTCGTCGGGCCTGACGCGGTGCGCGGCGTAGATCTCCCGCGCCCACAGGACGGCGGGATGGTCGGCATGCCGCGCCAGCCAGCCCCGCAACGCCGCGGGGGCGGGTTTCGGCTTTTCCATGGGCGTGCCGGGAAAGTCCGCGACCATGGCGACGAACGCCGCCGCCGTGATGTCCGCTACGGTGAAGGCCTCGCCGACCAGATGGCGACGCCCTGCGCGTTGCCCCTCGATGAAGGTCAGCGCCTCTTCGATCGCGCGTTCGCCGTCGGCGATCGACGCCGGCCCCGTCATGCCGTTGGCCGCGCGGATCAGCCCCGAGGCCGCCGGGATCACGGCGCCGTAGAGCGTCTGCATCGCCGCCGGACGACCCGCCGCGAACACGCGCGCCAGATAGAACGGCGTCGGCAGCAGGGCGCCGAATGTGGCGCGGCGCATGCGCGGGCCCAGCTCCGCGTCGAAACGCCGTTCGATGGCGAGCGCCTCGGCCCGCGCCGCCGGATCAGCCGGGATCAGGGGCGGGGTGGGAAAGCGCTCGTCGAGCGCCGCGATGATCGCCGCCGAGCCGGTGATCCACACGCCGTCAAAACGGAGAACCGGCGTGGCGGTCTGGCCGGTCCTCGCCTTGATCGCCGCGGCGTGCGGTCCCTGCAGCACGCTCCTGCGACTGTGCGGCGCGCCCTTCAGGTCCAGCGCCCACCGCACCTTCTCGTTGTAGGGCGAGGCGCGAAATTGCCAGAGCTCGATCATTGCATCGCCCTCCTGGCGCCGACGCCAGACAGTCCGGCGCGGCGACGCCCCCGCGCCAACCGAACCTAACGAGGCGGTCCGGCGACAGGCAAGCCCAACAACGGGGCCGCGCCCAGCGCCTCATCAGGGCGAGCCTGGGCCCGCCTTTCACAGGGATGGGCAAGCCCGAGCCGCTGCGGGGCGAGCTGCAGGGCTGGTGGTCACGGCGGGCTGCCTCATCGACCGGATATTCGCCGGATGCCAGGGCCCGGCCGACTGGCCGCAACTCGGCCCGGCCCGCCCAGAGATCGCGCCGGACGCCCGCACGCTGGTGGTGGGCGACCATCTCGTGCTTTACCGCGTCGAGGGTTCAAACGCCGTGAGCGTCCGCGTGGTACACGGCCCCCGGAGCCGGGAGGGCCTGTTCGACCTAGGACCCTATGAGTGAGCGACGGGGAGGGGAAATGCCGGAAACGCACATCGGCCGGATCGGCGCGCCATCGCCGCGGACCTTCGCCCCGGTCCGCCATCCGGAATGGTTCGAGGGCCAGCACGAACAGCGATTGGCGCGAGCCCTGGGGGTCACCCAGTTCGGCGTGAATCACCTGACGCTGAAGCCCGGCGCCTGTACAGCCCTGCGCCACTGGCATGAGCAGGAGGATGAATTCGTCTTCGTGCTCGAGGGCGAGCTTGTCCTGATCGACGACAACGGCGAGCACCCGCTCGCGGCGGGCATGTACGCCGCCTTTCCGGCCGGCGAGGCCAACGCCCACCACCTCTGCAACCGCTCGTCGGCCCCGGCGCGGCTCCTGGCCATCGGCACGCGTCACCGGGGCGCCGAGACCATCCACTACCCGGACGACGACCTCGCCTTCGATGGGCCCCTGATGCGGGATGACAAGGGCGACCGGATTGTGACCGGTTGAGGGAGGTGAAGGCCTGACCGGCCGGGATGTCCTTCCAGCCGCGCATGGCCAGGACTTGCCGTAAGGTGATCCGCCCGGGTGTCTACGTCGTAGACACCGAGGCAAATTGCCTGCCGCGCCGACGCCATCTTCGCAAACACGCCGATTGTGCCGCACATCTCTCAAGGTTGGCGCAGGTGGTAGCCGGACCGGCGATGAAAGAGCGACCAACGGATCGAACCTGGCTGAAATGATCGCAAGCCAAACGCACTGGCCGGACCCGTGTTTCCTCTGGGACGAGACGCCCGCTGACACGTCTTCGGCCGGCGCCGCGGTCGCCATGGGCCGGCGCGAGGACGGGGCATGATCGACGCCCTGGTGCTGGCCCGCGCCCAGTTCGCCTTCACCATCTCGTTCCACATCATCTTTCCCGCTTTTTCGGTGGGGCTGGCGAGCTATCTGGCGGTGCTGGAGGCGCAGTGGCTGCGGACCGGCAGGGTCGTCTATCTGAACCTCTTCCAGTACTGGCTGAAGATCTTCGCGGTCGCCTTCGGCGCCGGCGTCGTCTCGGGCCTGGTGATGGCCTATCAGTTCGGCTCCAACTGGTCGGTGTTCGCCGACAAGACCGGCCCGGTGCTGGGCCCCCTGATGGCCTATGAGGTGATGAGCGCCTTCTTCCTCGAGGCGGGCTTCCTGGGCGTCATGCTGTTCGGCCTCAAGCGCGTGGGCAGGACGCTGCACTTCCTGGCCACGGCGGCAGTGGCCATCGGCACCTTCGCCTCGGCCTTCTGGATCCTGTCGGTGAACAGCTGGATGCAGACGCCGGCCGGCTACGCCATCAACGCCCAGGGACAGTTCGTGCCCGTCGACTGGCTGAAGGTGATCTTCAATCCGTCGTTTCCGTACCGGCTCGTCCACATGGTCCTGGCCGCCTATCTGACCACCGCCTTCGTGGTGGGGGCGGTGGGGGCGTTCCACCTGCTGAAGGACAAGGCCAACAAGGGCGCGCGGACCATGTTCTCCATGGCCATGTGGATGGCGACCATCGTGGCGCCGATCCAGATCCTGGCCGGCGACCAGCATGGGCTCAATACGCTCGAGCACCAGCCGGTGAAGATCATGGCCATGGAGGGTCATTTCCAAAGCCACCCGCACGGCGCGCCGCTGATCCTGTTCGGCCTGCCCAATCAGGCGAAAGGCGTGGTCGACGACGCCATCGAGATTCCCAGGCTGTCCTCTCTGGTCCTGCGGCATGATCTCAACGCCGGGCTGAGGGGCCTCGACAGCGTGCCGCGGGCCGAGTGGCCCTATGTGCCCCTCGTCTTCTGGGCCTTCCACATCATGGTGGGGATCGGCCTTCTGATGGCTCTGCTGGGGGCCCTGACCCTGTTGGCGCGCCTGCGCGGCCGCCTCTACGACTGGCGATGGCTGCAGCGTTTCGCGCTCGTCATGGGCCCCGCCGGCTTCGTGGCGGTGCTGGCGGGCTGGATCGTCACCGAGTGCGGGCGCCAGCCCTACACCGTCTATGGGCTGCTTCGCACGGCGCCGTCCGCTTCGCCGCTGGAGGCGCCGGCGGTGGCCGCCTCGCTGGCGGCTTTCGCCGTGGTCTATTTCACCGTCTTCGGCTCCGGGGTCTTCTATCTCCTGCGACTGATGAGCCAGCCGCCGCACGGCTTCGAGGAAGGCCTCGACGAGCACGGTCCGATCCGCGCCGCGGGCATCACACCCGCCGCGGCGATCGATCCCGATCGAACCCTCCACTCGCCGCATTGAGGGGCCCGGCATGACCTATAGCAGCGACCTTACGCTCATCTGGGCCGGCCTCATCGCCTTCGCGGTGTTCGCCTATGTGGTGCTCGACGGTTTCGATCTCGGCGTGGGGATCCTGTTTCCGTTTCTCGGCGCTGGGGGCGAGCGCGACACCGCGATGAACTCTGTGGCGCCGGTCTGGGACGGCAACGAGACGTGGCTGGTGCTGGGCGGCGGCGGGATGCTGGCGGCCTTTCCCCTGGCCTATGCGATCCTGATGCCGGCGGTCTATGCGCCGCTGATCGCCATGCTGCTGGGCCTGGTGTTCCGCGGCGTGGCCTTCGAATACCGCTGGCGGACCGAGCGGGCGAAGTGGGCCTGGGACATGGCGTTCTTCGGCGGATCGACCCTGGCGGCGTTCAGCCAGGGCGTGATCCTGGGCGCGATCCTGCAGGGCGTGCCGGTGGTGGGGCGGGCCTATGGCGGCGGCTGGTGGGACTGGCTGACGCCGTTCAGCCTGCTTACCGGCGCCTCGGTGGTGGCTGGCTATGGCCTGCTCGGGTCGACCTGGTTGATCCTCAAGACCCGCGAGACGGTTCTGGCCCACGCCTTCCGTCTCTCCTGGGTGTTCGCGGCGGCCACGGTGGCCGCGATCACCGCCGTCAGCGCCGCGACCCCGTTCCTCAAGGGCGAATACTGGCGCCGCTGGCTGGTCTGGCCGAACATCCTGGTCACCGCGCCCGTGCCGATCCTGGTGGCGGTGGCGGCCGGCGCCCTGTTCCTCTGTCTTCGGCGCAGGAACGAGGTCTGGCCGTTCCGACTGGCGCTGGGCCTGTTCGCCCTGGGCTACGCCGGCCTGGCGATCAGCCTCTATCCCTATATCGTGCCGGGCCGGGTGACGATCTGGCAGGCCTCCGCCCCGTCGGCCAGCCTGGGATTCCTGCTGGTGGGGGCGGGCGTGCTGATCCCGGTCATTCTGGCCTATACCGGCTACGCCTATTGGGTGTTCCGCGGGAAGGTCCCCGAGGAGGGCTTCCACTGATGACCAGGGCGCTCTGGTTTCTGGGCATCTACGCCGCCAGCGTGGCGGCCCTGGGCGTCGCGGCCGGCCTGCTGAAGCTGTTCTTCGGGATGGTGCTTCGATAGACGCCAGCCCCGGTTAGCCCGCCGCGGACTCCGCATCGATCTCGGCGGCGAGTCGGGTGAAGACGGCGGCGAAGTCGTCGGGGGCCGCGCGGTCCAGCGCACCGGCGTCGACCTCCTTGGCGGTCCACATCCAGGAGCGCGCGGGGTCGTCGCGCATCGCCCAGTTCGGGAACAGGCGCCCGGCGGCCGGCCGCGCGACGCGCTGGACGACCTCAAGGTGACGATCATCGCGGGCGATGCTGCGATAGCGCGCCTCCACGGCCGCCTGCGGCCCTTCCAGAAGCTGCAGATAGACGTCCCGCCGGCAGATCAGCGCGCCGGTGATCCCGTCGCGCGGATTGTTCCGCCGGGCGGTCATCAGGATTCCGTTCAGGACCGCATCGTCAAAGCCGAACGGTTGCGACGAGTAGATCAGTTGGATCAGGTCCGACACGGCTGGGCTCCCCGGCGTGACGGTGACCCTAGAGGCTCATCGCGTCGGACCAAACCGTTTCGTAGCGCAATCGAGAGATTAAATTGTCCTGCCCGGATCCCGACCGCGGATCGGGCGGTTGAATCGCGTCGCGAGGCGTCGGGGCCGCTCCGCGGCGCCGTCCCGGAGGTGTCGGCTATCGTGGGGCCGTGGGATTCTCTGAGTAGTGGATTTCGACGATCTTCCACTGGCCGTCGCGCCTGAACCAGACGTCGGTTTCGGAGAACGACGACCTGACCTCGCCCTTGCCGGGATAGCGGGTCGTGACCGTGGCGAGATAGCTCGCCACGGCGGCGTCGTCGCCGGGGCTCGCCTGAACGCGCATGTCGGAGTCCTTGAAGCTGACGATGGCCCCGCCGCCCTTGATGAACGCCGTCCACTCGGTCCTGTACGCCGGCAACGTCGTCGGCCCTTCCGCGAACAGGGCTCGCAGATCGTCGGCGTAGAAGCCGAAGTACGTGGGCAGGTCATTGGCGGCATAGGCGGCGTTCACTGCCCCCTCCAGGCGCCGGACCTCCGTTTCGGCGGAGGGCGCCGCGGCGGCGGGCGGCGAGTTCAGCGCCGCCACCACGAGGCCAAGGGCCACCAAACGCAAATCGATCATCAGGCTTTGCCCCCGCCCGCTCGCGCCGGGGGACAAGGTGGTCCGCTGACGAAGCCAGATATGGTCGAACGCCAACATGGCTTTGGCCGGTGGCGGGGACAAGGCCTGCCCGCGTGCGCGTCGGGTGGCGCGGCGTGCTCAGAAGCCGCGACGGCCGCAGATCAATCCCCGGCGCTTCGCAGCGCCGCCAGGGCCGCCTCGACCCCCAGCCAGCGGAAGGGTTCGTTCGGCACATAGGGCGGCAGGCGGTCGAGGAACGGCAGCCACGTCCAGGCCGCCCGATCGCCGGCGACGATATCGGCGATGACCCGGCCGAAAACCGAGGTCAGGTTCACCCCGTGGCCCGAGAAGCCGACGCCGTAATAGACATTCCGGTGACGCCCGATCGCGCCCAGCGCCGGACGGGAGTCCAACGACATGTCGACCAGGCCGTTCCAGCAGCGTTCGAAGGGAACCCCGGCCAGGGCCGGGAAGCGCCGGGCGAACTCGCGGTGAACGCCGGCATAGCGCCGCGCCATGGCCCCGGGTTCGGCGAGGCCGTTGTTGAACCGGTAGTCCACCGGACCGCCGCCGAAATGGATGCGGTTGTCGCGCGTACGGCCGGCGTAGAAGACCTCGGTGCGGCTGTCGTTGAACGGAATGAGGTCACGCCAGCCGGCGGCGGCGAAGAGGGCGCCGTCCATCGGCGCGGTGATACAGACGTTGTCGAAGATGGGCGCCACCGCAGAGCGAAGATAGCCGAGCTTGGAGCCATAGGCGTTGGTGGCCAGAACCAGCCGGGGGGTGCGAACCCGCCCGCCCCCGGCCAGGCGCAGCGTGTGGATCGCCCCTTCGTCCACATGAAGCACGGGCGTTGTCTCGTGGATCTGCACGCCGACGGCGAGCGCCGCGGCCTTCCACACAGCCGCCAGCTTGCCGGGATGAACCTGGCCGCCGCCCGGATCATAGACCGCCCCGGCATAGCCCTTCGCCCCGACGCTCGCCGTCGTGCGGTCCCCGTCCCAGAATTGGAAGGGAAAGCCCTGATCCCGCGCCTTGTCGACATAGGCCTTGCGGGCGGGCGCCTCGGCGGGATCGTCGAACACCTGCAGGGCGCCGCGCCGCTCCAGTTCGCAGTCGACGCCCACAGTCCCGGCGAGGTTCGTCAGCACCGACAAGTTGTCGGCCGTCAGATGATAGAGCCGAAGATCGGTCGCCGGATCGTCGCTGGGACGAAGGTAGCGATCGTCAGTCGAGGTCAGCACCATGCCGCCGTTGCGCCCGGAGGCGCCGTTTCCGCAGACCACCGCCTCCAGCAGAACCACGCGCGCGCCCGGCAGCCTGCGGCGCAGAAAATAGGCCGCCGACAGGCCGAAGAAGCCGCCGCCGATGACGACGACGTCGGCGTCGAGATCGCCGGTCAGCGGCGGCAGGGGGGCCGGCAGTGCCTGGGACCAATAGCTTCGGTTGCGGTCGAACCGAGGCGTTTCGGGAAGAATCGCGGGCGCCGCCAGAGTGAACGCGCCCGCCACCCCGACTCCGCCGGCGGCCGCGGCCGCGATCAGGCCACGGCGGGTGGCGGAGCCGCGCGCCCCCTCGCCCTCCCGGCTCACCGCAACCACCCCGGCAGGAACCGCGGCGGGACTGGGGCCCTGCGCGCCTTCGTCGTGAAGACAGGAGCCACGGCTAATTCCCTCCTCTGCGATCCTTCAGTCCGGCAATCTAGGGCCGCGCCGGGCCGGTGTCTCCTGCGGGTCCGGCCGTGGGTTTCGGCCCCGCGCGCCGGCCGCGCCGCCGACCGACCGCCTTGACCTGCATGGCGGCCGGGACGACGCTCGAACCATGACGATCCTGGTAATCGGCGGAACCGGTTTCATCGGCGCGCCGCTGGTGCGCGCCCTGCAGGCGCGAGGCCAGGCTGTCGTGTCGGCGAGTCGGGGCGGCGGCGGCGCGGGCGGCGCAGCGTGCGACCGGGGCGACGTCCCGGGAATGGTGGCGCTGGCGCAGACGCGCGGCGTGGAGACGGTCATCGACCTGCTGGCCTATGGTCGGGCCGACAGCCTGCCCCTATTCGAGGCGTTCGGCGGCCGGGTCGAGCGGTATGTGCTCGCCAGCTCCCTGGATGTCTACCGCAACTATGAGGGCCTGCACCGCAAGGCCGACCCCGGCCCGACGCCGGGGCGCCTGGATGAGGCCGCCCCGCTTCGGATCACGCGCCATCCCTATCGCGCCAATCGCCGCCGCGCGATCGGCGCCGCCGACGCCTGGCTCGACGACTACGACAAGATCCCGCTGGAGGAGGCGCTGCGTCGGTCCGACCTGAGACACACGATCCTGCGACTACCGATGATCTATGGGCCCGGCGACCGCCAGCAGCGATTCCGCTGGGCGATCTCGCCGATGCTTCAGGGCCGACGCCGCCTCGCGATCGATCCGGCCTGGGCGGCCTGGCGAACCACCTACGGCTTCGTCGACGACCTGGCCGACGCGCTCGCCCGGGCCGCCGGACACGCCGGCGCGGCCGACCGGACCTTCAACCTCGGCGAGCCCGAACCTCCCGACCACCGGGCATGGGTCGAACGGTTCCGGCGCACTGTGGGCTGGTCGGGCGACGTCGAGCTGCAGGCCGCCCCGCCGGACAGCCCGATCGCCGCCCTGGACCTCCGCTATACGCTCGTGGCGGACACGAGCGCCTTTCGCGAGGCGTGCGACTGGGGCGAAGTCACCGATCCGGAGGAGAGGCTGGAAAGAACCGTCGCCGAGCAGCGCGCGCGTGACGCGTCGCCCCGATAGGAGGAGCAACCCGGACGTGCAGACCGTATCCCTACCCCAGGCCGGCGGCTGCGTTTGCGGGGCCCTGCGCTACGCGCTCGGCGCGTCGCCGCTGCTCGCCTACGCCTGCCACTGTCATGACTGCCAGAAGCGGACCGGCGCGGCCTTCACCCTGACTCTGGTGATCCGGTCCGGCGACCTGACGGTGAGCGGCTCCGTCGACCGGGTTCCGCGCGCCGCGCAATCCGGCCGCCAGGTCGAGCACGGCTTCTGCCCGGCGTGCCGGGTGCCGGTCTTCTCGCGGGCTCCGGTCGCGCCCGACTACATGAGCCTTCGCGCCGGAACCCTGGACGACGCCCGCTGGGTGGTTCCGGTCGCCCAGACCTTTGTCGAAAGCGCCATTCCCTGGGCGGTGATCGCCGGGGTGCGGGCGGTGGAGTGGGCGCACTTCGATTTCACGGCCCTCGGGCGGGACTGGCTCGCCACCGCGCCGGCGTTCAGGCCCCGCGAGGCGGACGCCCCCTGAACCTCGGGGACCCGATCCGGCCGGGCCGCGGGGCCGAGCCACAGCCACTACCTTCCTCCGGGACGCTTCAACCCGGCAGGCTAGGACCGCGGCGGGCCGGACAGGGCGGTGATCCCATCCGCCAGGCGGACGAGTTGCGTTCGTTGGGCTTCCAGGTTGGTCGCCACGGAAATCCTGACCCCCGCGGCCTCGGTCTTCAGGGCGACCAGCGACCTGGTGTTGATCCCGGCGGCCGCGGCGTCGACCGCGTTCAGGCTGACGACGACCTGCGCCACGTCGTCATTGGCCACGCCGAAGTTCCGGTTGTCCAGCGCGACAGCGGCCCGATAGGCCCAGGTATCCGCGCTGAGCAGCTGCCTGAGGGACTGAAGCGAGGCGACCTGCGTGCGGGCCGCCTGGAGTTGCGCCGCGGCGGTGGCGGCCTCCCGCGTCCGGGCCTGATGCTCGACCGAGGCCCCGGCGACATAGGCGGCGACGCCCGCGACGATGAGCACCCCGACCAGAATCACCCCGTTCCGGGTGCGGGTAGAACGCGGTTCCATGGACGATAACCTTTCAGGTTTGGCCCGGTCAGGGGCGGTCGCGGGTCTCTTCGCCAAATCCGCCCGTTCGCCGGACATCGAATCGTTTGTCTTTTGTGATTTGCAGGGCAGATCCACGGCGACATCAGGGTTGGGGTCGTGAGGTCGCGGCAACACTCGGCGGCAGGATCGGCAGCACGAGGCTTGGCTGGACACCGGTCAGGCTGCCTAGAAAGGTCGTGATGCTGTCGAGTTCAGACGCCGTCAGCTTGTCGCCCAGTTGGGAGGCGCCCATCACGTCAACGGCCTGGCGCAGGTCCCAGACCGAGCCGGTATGAAAATACGGCGCCGTCAGCGCGATATTGCGCAGCGTCGGCGCCTTGAAACTGTAGTCGTCGCCGGTCAGGCCGGTGACAACGGAACGGCCCTTGTCGCCCGGCGGCCGCATCACCGCGCCGGGAGAGGCGACAACGCCGAACCGGGCGTAGAGGCCGCCGCCGACGTTGACGCCGCTGTGGCAAGCGGCGCAGCCCTTGTCGATGAACAGCTGCAACCCCTGCTTCTGCGCCGCCGTCAGCGCCGACCCATCGCCCTTCAGATAGCGATCGAACGGGGAGTCCGGCGTCAGCAGCCCGGCTTCGAAAACGGCTATCGCCTTTTCGACGTTGGTCAGCGTGATCGCATCGGTTTCGCCTGGGAACGCCCTGGCGAAGGCGTCGCGATACCCCGGTATGCCTTGTAGTTGTTCGGTGACATGCGCCTGGGGCGAGGCCATTTCCACCGGGTTGACCATCGGCCCCCCTGCCTGCGCCTGCAGATCCGCGGCGCGCCCGTCCCAGAATTGCGCCGTGTTGAAAACGGCGTTCAGCACGGTCGGCGCGTTGCGCCCGCCGCGCTGCCAGTGATGGCCGATCGAGGTCGGCTCGTTGTCGGCCCCGCCAAGGCCGATGTTGTGGCATGAGGCGCAACTGATCGCGTGGCTCGCCGACAACCGCGGATCAAAAAACAGCATCTTGCCAAGGGCCAGTTTGGCCGGCGTGGCGTCATTGCCGGGCAGCGCCGGCGCTGCGGCCGGAATCGGCTTGAACAGCGTCCGGGCCCTGGCCATCAGCGGCTCGGCGACGGACGCCGCGCCCGCCGCCGGCGTCGCCCCAACGGCCGACGCGCCACTGGCGGATTTCTGCCTGTCACAGGCAGCGGTGGCAAGGCACGCAGCGATGACGATTCCAACGGCGGGGCGCATCCTGCGGTGTTCCTGTGATGGCTGGACCGAACGCCCGGAGACATCTTCGGCGGGCCCGTCATGACGCTTGAACGAAAGCGGGGGCCGATCGTTCCGCCGGAAGCCTGCCGGCCGGAAACCGCCCCGCCGTCCTGGAACCAACCCAAAGGCGTCCGCATTGGGGATCCGAGTAGAGGATCCCGTCATGTTCGCACTTCCAGCCCTGCCCTATCCCTATGACGCCCTGGCGCCGGTCATTTCGGCGGAGACCCTGCGTTTCCATCACGACAAGCATCACGCCGGCTACGTCAGCGCCATGAACGCCATCCTGGCCAGGACCGCCGCCCACCCGGCCAGCCTGGAGGCGCTTGTGCCCTCCGCCGCGGCGGAATCCGACATCAGGCTCTTCAATAATGCCGCGCAGGCCTGGAACCACGCCTTCTACTGGGTCGCCATGAGCCCCTATCATGAGCAACCCACGGGCGAACTCGAGATGGCGATCAATACGGCGTTCGGCAGCCTCGCCGACCTCAAGGCGGTTTTCGTCGCCGCGGGCGTCGGCCATTTCGGTTCGGGTTGGGTCTGGCTCGCCGCGGACATGCACGGCCGGTTGCAGGTCACCACCACCCACGACGCCGGCAGCATCCTCACGCAACCGCAGCTCACGCCCCTGCTTGTGGCCGATCTGTGGGAGCACGCCTACTACCTCGACCACCGCAATGACCGCAGAGCCCACCTGGAAGCCTGGTTCGATGCGCTGCCGAACTGGAGCTTTGCCGCGACCCAGCTGGCCGCCACCCGGTCGGACGCCTCGCCGTGGGGCTATCCGCCGCCCTCCGGCCTCGTCGCGGCGTCGTAGGCGACACTCCGGTCCGCGGGCCCGCTCAAGGACCCAGCGGCTGATCAGGAACCATCGCGACTTTAACCGATAAATCGGGTCACCCTGGTCGAGAGGGCCCTCTGCCGGCGGGCGCCCGGATCCCAGGTTGACGCCCCGCCGCCGCGCGGAGCAGAGACGGGGCGATGACTGCGCGCCACCCCCTCGACCGTCCCGCCTGGGGCGCCCTGACCACCACCCAGGCCGACAAGGCGCTCGGCGGGCCGCTGGCGCGGCGGTTCGACGCCGCCTTCGGACCGTTCGCCGCCACCCTCGACGACTCGCCGCAATCCGTCGAGGCGCTGGGGGCGCTTATCGTCGCCGAGGGCGGGGTGGTGCTGCTGCAGGCCGGCGAAACGCCGGTTCCCCCCGGAACAACAGCGGTGTTCCGGGCAGCCGCGTGGCAGATGATGGCCCCACCGGTCCCGGCGCCGGCGGACGACCCCGCCATCGCCGCCCTGAACGACGCCGACGCCGCGGAGATGTTGGCCCTGGCCCTGCTCACCCGCCCCGGGCCCTTCGCGGCCCGCACCCACGAACTGGGCGGCTTCTTCGGCGTCCGACGGGACGGGGTGCTGGCGGCCATGGCCGGCGAGCGCATGCAGCCGGCCGGCTATTGCGAGATCAGCGGGGTGTGCGCGCACCCGGACCACCGCGGCCGCGGCCACGGCGCCGCCTTGACCCTGCTTGTGGCCGCCCGCATCCAGGCCCGCGGCGAGACGGCGTTCCTGCACGTTATGGCCGACAACACCGGCGCCCTGGCGCTCTATCAGGCGCTGGGATTCACCATCCGGCGCGAGATGACCGTCACCGCCCTGGTCCCCGGCCGCTGAAACCCGGCGCGACGGGCCGGAATTCCATAAAGTTTTTACGAAATATCGCGCGAGGCGGCGGCGCCCACCTTGCCCCGCCGGCCGATCTGTCGGAGGCTCCGCATCGGGGGTGGCGTGGGCCCGCCGGGCGAGACCCGGCGGCGTTGGATTGGAACCCATGAGCACAGTCACCGTCACCGGCCTCAGCGGCGTGCAAGGCGATCCTGGCCTGAACGGCACGGCGGGCGGCTCCGCCGTCGCCGCCAACACCGGATCGCCCGACGCGGCCAACCGCGCCGTCGCCAGCGGCGGCCTCGGCGGCTACGGCGGTCTGGCCGATGGAACCGGCGCGGCCGGCTGGGGCGCGGCCGGCGGTTCGGCGACGGC